>NZ_WEKL01000106.1 GCF_019295435.1 Aquimarina litoralis | reverse complement strand
TTACTGAAAATACAGATCCTACTTGTGAAGGTGATAAAATATATACCTATACTTATACCGATTGTGCTGGGAATGTTTCAGTATATACATTTACCTATACGATTGATGTAACTACATTTCCTATTGTGCCAACTAATGGAACAGCAACCGTAGAATGTATYGCTGATGCYACACAACCAACYGCRCCAACAGTAACGGATGTCTGYGGAAATGATATCACACCKGTAATTACKGAAAATACAGAYCCTACTTGTGAAGGGGATAAAATATATACCTATACTTATACCGATTGTGCTGGGAATGCTTCCATTTACACGTTTACATATACTATCGATGTAACTACGCTTCCGGTTGTACCAGTTAATGGAACMGCAACCGTAGAATGTATCGCTGATGCYACACAACCAACTGCACCAACAGTWACAGATGTCTGTGGAAATGATATTACACCGGTARTTACTGAAAATACAGATCCTACTTGTGAAGGTGATAAAATATATACCTATACTTATACC
>NZ_WEKL01000105.1 GCF_019295435.1 Aquimarina litoralis | reverse complement strand
CTTTGGATAGCACCTGTGATCCTGATTGGGTTCAGGTAGCTACGACTAGGGATTTCACGGTTACCGAAGCTGGTGAATATAGGATTCGAGTAGAGTTTGATGGGAATTGTGAGATTGATTTTTACTTCAATGTCTTTAAGAATAATTTTGAGCCTAATTTGGTAATTGTTCGCGATATCGTATGTAATACTCCAGGTATCTTGAGAGTTCAGAATTCTTCGAATGAGTATGAGTATCAGTTGATCACTCCGATCTCGGGTACAGTTATAGGATATCAAGCCTCACCGGAGTTTACAGGTTTAACAGAGCAGGGGACCTATACGGTAAATGTACGTCAGAGTAATGGATTGCCGACAGCTTGTGTATTTCAGGCTACGGAGTTTATGGAAGAGTTAGATTCTACGGTTTCTATCACTCCAGTTAGTCCATCCTGTCCGAGTGATCAGGGCTCTATTCAGATTCAGGTTACTGATGGAGATAGTAATTACACGTATAACATAAGTAGTACTACCACGGCTTTTACGGCAAGTGAGGGACCAACTACAGATCCGAATCATATATTTACAGGTTTAGATGCTGATGTTTATGATGTAGTGATGTAG
>NZ_WEKL01000104.1 GCF_019295435.1 Aquimarina litoralis | reverse complement strand
TAGAGGTTAGTAATGACGGTCCAAATGATTTACCAGCAGGAGCTACAGTAACAGATCAGTTACCGACAGGATATACATATGTATCGGACAATGGATCAGGAGCTTATGTAAGTGGTACAGGTGTTTGGACGTTACCAGCAATTGCCAATGGAGCAAGTACAAGTTTAGAGATTACCGTTACGGTAGATGCGAGTGGAGATTATGAGAATGTAGCYGAAGTAACGAGCAGTGYGAACAATGATCCAGACAGTACACCAAATAATGATGATGGAGATCAGAGTGAGGATGACGAAGATAGCAATACACCTACGGTTACTCCGACGAGTGATTTAAGTTTAGCCAAGAGTGTTAACAATAGTACCCCTAATGTAGGAGACACGATTATCTTTACGTTAGAGGTTAGTAATGACGGTCCAAATGATTTACCAGCAGGAGCTACAGTAACAGATCAGTTACCGACAGGATATACRTATGTATCRGACAATGGATCAGGAGCTTATGTAAGTGGTACAGGTGTTTGGACGTTACCAGCAATTGCCAATGGAGCAAGTACAAGTTTAGAGATTACCGTTACGGTAGATGCGAGTGGAGATTATGAGAATGTAGC
>NZ_WEKL01000103.1 GCF_019295435.1 Aquimarina litoralis | reverse complement strand
GAGGTTAGTAATGACGGTCCAAATGATTTACCAGCAGGAGCTACAGTAACAGATCAGTTACCGACAGGATATACGTATGTATCGGACAATGGATCAGGAGCTTATGTAAGTGGTACAGGTGTTTGGACGTTACCAGCAATTGCCAATGGAGCAAGTACAAGTTTAGAGATTACCGTTACGGTAGATGCGAGTGGAGATTATGAGAATGTAGCCGAAGTAACGAGCAGTGCGAACAATGATCCAGACAGTACACCAAATAATGATGATGGAGATCAGAGTGAGGATGATGAGGATAGYAATACACCTACGGTTACTCCGACGAGTGATTTAAGTTTAGCCAAGAGTGTTAACAATAGTACCCCTAATGTAGGAGACACGATTATCTTTACGTTGGAGGTTAGTAATGACGGTCCAAATGATTTACCAGCAGGAGCTACAGTAACAGATCAGTTACCGACAGGATATACGTATGTATCGGACAATGGATCAGGAGCTTATGTAAGTGGTACAGGTGTTTGGACGTTACCAGCAATTGCCAATGGAGCAAGTACAAGTTTAGAGATTACCGTTACGGTAGATGCGAGTGGAGATTATGAGAATGTAGCCGAAGTAACGAGCAGTGCGAACAATGATCCAGACAGT
>NZ_WEKL01000102.1 GCF_019295435.1 Aquimarina litoralis | reverse complement strand
CTTGTGAAGGTGATAAAATATATACCTATACTTATACCGATTGTGCTGGGAATGCTTCTATATATACATTTACCTATACGATTGATGTAACTACATTTCCTATTGTGCCAACTAACGGAACGGCAACAGTAGAATGTATTGCGGATGCTACACAACCAACTGCGCCAACAGTTACAGATGTCTGTGGAAATGATATCACGCCGATAATTACTGAAAATACAGATCCTACCTGTGAAGGTGATAAAATTTATACCTATACCTATACCGATTGTGCTGGGAATGCTTCCATTTACACGTTTACATATACTATCGATGTAACTACATTCCCTGTTGTGCCAGCTAATGGAACAGCAACCGTAGAATGTATTGCGGATGCTACACAACCAACTGCACCAACAGTAACGGATGTCTGTGGAAATGATATCATGCCTGTAATTACTGAAAATACAGATCCTACTTGTGAAGGTGAAAAAGTATATACTTTTACCTACACAGATTGTGCAGGAAATGCTTCTGTGTATACGTTTACCTACACTATCAATGTGACGACACTTCCGGTCGTTCCTGCTAATGGAACMGCAACCGTAGAATGTMTYGCWGATGCCACACAACCAACTGCACCAACAGTAACRGATGTCTGYGGAAATGATATYACWCCKGTARTTACKGAAAATACAGAYCCTACTTGTGAAGGKGATAAAATATATACCTATACTTATACCGATTGTGCTGGGAATGCTTCTATATATACATTTACCTATACGATTGATGTAACTACATTTCCTATTGTGCCAACTAACGGAACGGCAACAGTAGAATGTATTGCGGATGCTACACAACCAACTGCGCCAACAGTTACAGATGTCTGTGGAAATGATATCACGCCGATAATTACTGAAAATACAGATC
>NZ_WEKL01000013.1 GCF_019295435.1 Aquimarina litoralis | reverse complement strand
GATGATGTTTTCGGTTTTATAACTGTAAATGAAGGTATTAAAGTTCATAAAAAAGATTGTCCTAATGCCTTGCAAATGCAAAGTAATTATGCATATAGAATTATACAGGCTAAATGGATTGACTCAAGCCAAGAAGAATTCAAAGCAGTAATCAGGCTTAATGGAATTGATAATATAGGCGTTGTGAATGAGGTTACGCAGATTATATCTAATAACATGCATTTAGCTATTTATAATATGAATTTTGACACGAATGATGGCGTATTTACTGGAAAAATCACCGTTGGTGTAAAAAATAAGAATACACTAAAAACAGTAATTCAAAATCTTTCTAAAGTAAATGGGATTGATAAAGTCATCCGAGAATAAATCATGTTATTTTTTATTAATAACTATTTATAAATTTGGGCTCTCACTAATAAAAATAATGTAAATTTGTTTTTTAAATCATTATGAGTACCAAAACAACTGCGCAAAACGATCAAAATATCGTTAAAAATGTGTTTACCAGTTTTCTAGAAGAAAATGGACATAGAAAAACACCAGAGCGTTACGCTATACTTCAAGAAATATATGAAAGTGAAGAGCATTTTGATATAGAATCGCTGTATATCAAAATGAAAAATAAAAACTATCGTGTTAGTAGAGCTACACTTTATAACACTATAGAATTATTACTAGATTGCAAACTAGTTCGCAAGCACCAATTTGGTCAAAGTCAGGCACAATATGAAAAATCATATTTCGACAGGCAACATGACCATTTAATATTAACAGATACTGGTGATGTTTTAGAATTTTGTGATCCTAGAATACAATCCATAAAAAAAACAATCGAAGAAATTTTTGATGTAGAAATTACAAACCATTCATTGTATTTCTACGGAACTAAGAAAAAACCAACTAATCAAGAAAACTAATGGCGGTAAACTTATTACTTGGTCTTCAATGGGGAGACGAAGGTAAAGGAAAAATTGTAGACGTTCTTACAAAAAATTATGATATTATAGCTAGATTCCAAGGAGGCCCTAACGCAGGACACACTTTAGAGTTTGATGGAATAAAGCATGTATTACATACAATTCCAAGTGGAATTTTTCATGACAAAGCGGTTAACCTAGTAGGAAACGGTGTCGTAATCGATCCGGTGATCTTTAAAAAAGAACTGGATAATCTTGCCAAATTTAATATAGATTATAAATCAAAGCTTCTTATATCCAGAAAAGCACATTTAATTTTACCTACACATAGAATTCTTGATGCTGCTTCTGAAGCATCAAAAGGAAAGGCAAAAATTGGATCTACCTTAAAAGGAATTGGTCCTACATATATGGACAAGACCGGTAGAAATGGTATACGAGTTGGTGATTTAGAATTAAGTGATTGGAAAGAGCGTTACCGAACCCTTGCCAATAAACATGAAGCCATGATTGATTTCTACGATGCAAAAATAGAATACGATCTACAGGAATTAGAACAAGATTTCTTTGAGGCGGTTGAGACTTTAAAATCATTAACTTTTATTGATAGCGAAGAATATCTTCATCAAGCACAAAAAGAAGGTAAGAAAATATTGGCCGAAGGTGCGCAAGGTTCTTTATTAGATATTGATTTTGGAACCTATCCATTTGTTACCTCTTCCAATACTACGGCTGCAGGAGCTTGTACAGGATTAGGTGTGGCTCCAAACAAAATAAAAGAAGTCTTTGGAATATTTAAAGCATATACTACACGAGTAGGAAGTGGACCTTTTCCTACTGAATTATTTGATGAAGATGGAGAAACTATGGGACGTGTTGGTAATGAATTTGGTGCTACTACAGGAAGACCACGTAGATGTGGTTGGTTAGATTTAGTTGCTTTAAAATATGCCGTACATGTTAATGGAGTTACACAACTAATGATGATGAAAGGTGATGTTTTAAGTGGTTTTGAGACCTTAAAAGTCTGTACAGCATATAAGTACAAAGGAGAAACTATAGATCACTTACCATATAACATCGAACCAGAAAATGTAACACCGATCTATACTGAGATGAAAGGTTGGTCTGAGGATCTTACCAAAATGAGTGATAAATCTCAATTTCCAAAAGAATTAAATGAGTATATCGAATTTTTAGAAAAAGAATTAGAAACTCCTATCACTATTGTTTCTGTTGGACCAGATAGAACGCAAACTATACATAGATAATTATCTATTATCTAAAATACAAAACCCCTCAATCAAATGTGTTTGAGGGGTTTTTTGTTTCATCTTCTACCCTATCTAATTTTGAAGTAGTTCAACAGCTCTATCTATTCCACTATCTTTTCCTTCTTGAAAATCTAAGGTTGAAAAAAATGGTATTTGATTTTCCGGATTTTCTGGTCCTATTCCGACTATTTCAAAAACCTCGCCTTGCGCATCACTATATATTTCATTAGATACACCAACTTCTGCACCATTAGGCAATGTATGCGTGAGGATTGTTGAAAATGCTCCTGCTGTATGTTCTCCAACAATAGTAACATATGGTAAATCTTTCATGCATAAGGCGAAAAGTTCTGCTGCGCTTATAGATGCAGGACTGGTAAGTAAGATAATATCTTCCGTAAACTGAAAATTTCCTTTTGGTGCTACCGAGAAAGATTTATTTTCAGTAAAACTATTCCCTAATCTTGCCTTTTTAAAATATGAAACTCTTTCCTGATCCATAAATCGTGATACAATATCTAGAGCTACTGTATCTATACCACCACTATTAAAACGTATGTCAATAATTAATTTAGAAACTCCCGAGCTTTCCAGATCATCCATAATTGTATCCAATATTTCATTTAATGATGATAACTCATTATTAAAATCGGTTCCATAACCTTCCATACCAATGATATTGATGTATCCAATATCTTCATTAATCAATCCCCAAAGGATATTATCTCTTTCATCTATCTCAAAACTTCCATTTAAATAATCAGATACTATGGTTATCAATTTTTCATTCCCTAAATCAACATAATCCTCTACATTTTCTATTAAAAGGTCTCCACTTAAATTGCTATTTAATCTTTCCAAAATCCTAGGAGTTCCAGACTCAATCTGAATATTATTATCTTCATCTATAATACTAACATGTCCATCTTCTAATAAGAGAACTAATTCTTCTAGAATATCATAAAAGTTTTCTGTGGTAACTTGATCCCTTAAACTTTCATACTTAGACCAGTCTACATTTCGAGCTTCAAAAAAAGCATAATAATCATTGAAAATATTCCAAAAGTGATCAAAATTTACCTTTGGATCTTCGGTTACAGCTATCTGATCAGGCAGACAAAGTGGATTTTGATTTGTTAATCGAGTAAGCTTCACTTCAGAATCTGATAAGGCCGAAGTTGCTATTATTTCATTTTCACTAACCTGAAGAAGCTCAAAATCCTCTAGCATAAAATCATCTTCCTGAATTGCGCATCCAGCTGTATTGATATTATAAAGTATATCCTTACCGTCTGTAAACTCCATAATGTATCCTTTTTCGGCTGATAGCCAAAAACCGTTTAATGGATCCTCTATTGGAAGTGTAATATCATCATCGGATTGACAGGAAATAATGAAAAATAATAAAAGAAGTACATTTAAATTTTTAATGATTGTTGGATAGATTTCTTGTTTATTTATAGATAACATGTTATTTATTTTTAAAATTTTATAAGAAGTTGACATGGTTATGGAAGGAATATGGCAAAGCCTATTCATACTATCTTTTAAAAACGATATCCAATTTTGAAAGAAACATAGGGTGTCAAACCAATTTTTCTGCCATTATCGTTTCCGAAACCCAGCGCTGGCCCGATGCCTGTTTCATAATTAAAATGCTTACCGATATTCCTTCTAATACCCCAAATAGCAGCTAAAACAGGATGATTCAGTCGATCTCTTTTAGCTTCAGAACCGTCATAGTTATAATAACTCCCACGTAGTGATAGATAATTAGCACTATTACCGTCTATTCTTTTTCCTTTACTTGCTCTTCTATGTACATTGTAATACCAACGAGGTTCTAAGGATAGTACAGGTAATGAAGTACCACTACCAACTCCGTTTCCATTGTCTTCTGTCCATAAGCCTTCAATCGAAATTCCTATTTCACTTCGCAATGCAATTTGATCCGTTAACTTTAATTCATTATGGATCCATGCACCTACTACTCCTACTTGAATTCCAAAAATGGATTTTTCTACAGATACATCTTTAGCGTCTTGAGCGAATGTCAGATATGAAATCATTATTAAAATGGAACTAAAAATTACTTTTTTCATACTAAATATTAATTTGAAAAGGGTTATTAATTAAGATCAAGTAGTTAGTTGTCATTTTTTTGTTTTTAAATTTTACTCGAGTAAAAGTATATGTATCAAAAAAACAACAACGTAATTTTATGTCGGAAGAAGTGCTGAAACGGCAGAAGTATACGAATCAGGACGTTTTTTGAAGTTTTCTATATGCCCCAGGAGACACTCCTAGTGTTGTTTTGAAAGTACTATAGAAAGTACTCTTGGATTTGAAACCAACTKCCATACCAATAGCTTCTATAGAATATTTACTAAATATTGGATCGTGAAGTAATGTTTTAGCAGCTTCAATGCGGTATTCATTTACAAACTGAATAATACTCTTATGTATTTCCTGGTTTACGATTTGGGATAAATACCCTTCGCTTGTTTGTAATCGATTTGCCAGATCTAATCTACTCAAAAGAGGATTTTTATACAATTCCTCTTCTTCCATTAATTTGTATAATTCTGTAATAACTTTTGAAACTGTAGTTTCATTTATTTTCTTTTTTGTCTGAGCAACATGTAGTTTTTTAGAAACCAAATATTGATGAATTTCATCCCTTTGAACAATGATCTGTAGTTTAAAAATTCCATAATACAATATCCACCAGAACAAAAAGGATAGTAGTATCCATAGAAAATCCAGCATATATTCTGAGTCATTTATATAAAATTCTATAAAAGACAAAAACCAATATAAAATAAGACACACTAGGAAAAAGTTCAGTCGTAATAACCAGCGCTTTTTATCTTTTGAAATGGTAACAGATCCTTTTATTAATTTCCTCCCCCAAAAGATCAAAAACACATTATAGATAACCGATAAATTATCTTTAATACCATATGCTATAGCATCAAAAATTGGATTGTAAAGATTTAAAACAAAATCAAAAAAAGAAATAAATATTTCAAGAATCAAAGAGGCAACGAACGGAAAATAAAGCCATTTATACCAACTTTTAGTAAGGTACTTATGTTTAATTTGAATTAGAAAATAAGTGAATAAAGTAACTCCTACTAGAAGTTCTAACATAATATTGTCTAAAAATTGTAAGACAATATTATCAATCTCATACCAACCTAAAAAGGTCAAACTTGTCAGTAAAAACAATGATAACGCGAGATATTTATTAGCTCGACTCTTATAAAAAGAAGTAGTGATCAATGAGATACTTATAAAATATCCAATACATCCACTAGCAATAATGGCAAAATCTAATAAGGTACTATTCAATACAGGTAAAAGTTAGTTATCAATCAATATAATTAAATACTTCAAAAATTAGCACTTGTGGCAAACAAAGGATTACAGGACTCAAAACTAGCTCTTAAAAAAAGAAAGGCGGAAACACATTACGCTCCTGGTTTTATAATACCTTTAATATACTTGTACAAGTATAATCTTTATCTTACTCATTTGATCAATCAATCCTTCTATTTTTATGAAAAAGATGCTTCTTTTTGTTGTATTAGTGCTTTTAATACAAACTTCATTTAGTCAAAAAAATTTGAAAGCTGAACCTGTTTTAAAAGAAATAATTTCAAAATTCCCTACTGTAAGAGACTTCACTATATCTCCTACACAAGATGAAGTGTATTTTACAGCACAAGGATATTCTGGAGAATTATCCACCATAATACAAGTCAAAAAGAAACAAAACAAATGGCAAGAGCCTACAGTAGCTGCTTTTTCTGGTCAATATACAGATTTAGAACCTATGTTTTCACCAGACGGTCTTACATTATTTTTTGTTTCGAATAGACCTATTGATTCATCAGCTGATCAACCCAAAGATCAAGACATTTGGTATATCCAAAGAAAAAATGTTAACTCAGATTGGTCAAAACCTATAAACATTGGATCACCTATAAATACAGATGGAGATGAATTCTACCCTTCTATCGCTGCCAATGGAAATTTATATTTTACAAGTACAGGAAAAGGTACCAAAGGAAAGGATGATATTTTTGTGAGTGAATGGAAAAACAATAATTACGCTGCCCCTATTTCCCTAAGTGACGCAATAAATTCAGAAGGATATGAATACAATGCCTATATTGCTCCAGATGAATCTTTTTTAATTTTTGGCGGATATCAAAGGAAAGATGGGTTTGGTAGTGGAGATTTATACATTTCTAAAAAAACAACTGATAATACATGGTCTAAAGCTCAAATTTTATCCAAACCAATAAATTCTGACAAAATGGATTATTGTCCATATTATGATACAAACACAAACACTTTGTACTTCACGAGTAAAAGGACAATAATAAAAAATGATTTTGCGTTATCGAAAAATATAGAACAACTACTTACGCTAATGAATCCATATGAAAATGGGTTAAGCAAGGTATATAGTGTTCAGATAAAATTATGAATTCTGATGTTTTATTTTACCATAGGGATTTTTAAAAATCCTTGAGAGAGTAGTATATTTGCGCCAAAATTAGAAAACGTACTAATTGAGAGTCTTTTTTTCAATATTCATATTCGCTGCCTTCGTGTTAAGACCTACGATAGAAATTAGTAGCGTACTCTATTATCAATTAAATATTGATACAATCATAGAGAAATATTGTATAAACAAAAAACGACCTAAATTAAACTGTAATGGTAAATGTTATTTAATGACTCAGATGAAAATGAGTACAATAGCTGATAACCAAAACTCTGAAGCTTCCATTCCGATATTAGAAGCTTTTATCCCATTATTTTTCGAAGACAACACACTGAATATTGAGAACATCCTAACTTTTCATATAACACTTCAAAAGAATTGGAAAACATCAAATTTATCTACAAAAGATGTTTCCAAAGTTATAGATCATCCACCAGAGATTTATTTGTCATAACTATCAATCCTATTTAGTGATTGTATAACATCCTACAAACCGGCTCATGATTTCTATTTGTCGGTAAAATGCTGTATGCATTATTGAGACCAAAAACTATTAATTATAGAAAGTATTTGGATTCCCTATAATGCTGTTAAAATAGCATTACAACATCTATAATTTTTCAACTTAACAAATAAACACATATCAATTTTTGATGTGAGTTTTACAGATTTTCAACAATGAAAAACATCATAATTATGGCTATTCTTCTTTGTATAGGAGTACATAGCTATTCACAAACTTTTCAAGGAAAAGTTGTCGATAATTCCAACAACCCACTACCAGGAGCAACCATATCAGAAACAAGTACACCTTCAAATGGCGTTATGACAGATATAAATGGTTCTTTTGAGATCACGCTACAAAACTCCACTAAAGTTACGGTTAGTTTTTTAGGATACATTACGAAAACAATACAACTTACGGATGACCAAAACATTATACGTCTAACTTTAGATAATGTTGCATTAGACGAAGTGCTAGTTACTTCTGCGAGTAGAGAAATTCAGAAACGTTCTGAAGTTCCTGGATCAATTTCTACGATTTCTGCCAAAAACATAGAAGAAACAAAAGCTTTTGGTATTGATCAATTGGTAAATCAAGTACCAGGTGTATTTATGTCCACATCAAGAGCCGCTAGTAATGAGCAACATTTTATGGCCGTTCGATCTCCTATTTCTACCAAAGCACTTTTCCTATATCTAGAAGATGGATTGCAAATACGCCCAACTTCGGTATTTAACCATAATGCATTATTAGAGATGAATGATGTTTCGTATGAACGAATAGAAGTTCTTAAAGGTCCTGCTTCTAGTATCTACGGAAGTGAATCTATTGGAGGTAGTTTTAATTTTATCACTAAAAACCCTACAGAAGAGTTAAGCGGAAGTTTAGGTTTTCAAATTAATGATATCGGTTTATCTCGTTATGAATTAGAAGTGTCTGATAAAACAAGTGAAACCTTTGGTTTCTACTTAGGAGGTCATTACGTACAAAGAGAAAATGGTCCAATAGAGCACAGTGATTATGAAAAACTTGCCGTAACATTCAAAACCGTATATGATTTCTCTCCATTTACAAAATGGACTACGGTTTTAGATATTGTAGACTATAGATCGGATATGACAGGTTCCCTAAGTGAATCTGATTATTTTGGAGGGAATTTTGAAAGTGATCAAACCTTTACAGAAAGAGAAGCTTTAGCCTTTAGGTTAAGAACCACTTTAGATAAGTTCTGGAATGAAAGAAATAAGACCTCATTTAATTTTGTTTTCAGAGATAATACTATGGATCAAAATCCATCGTACAGAGTACGTCAGTTTAGAGATCAAGGACAATTAACAGGATTTGGATCTGGAGAGGTGAACTCTAATCAATTCAGAAGTTTTGTTGGACTAATCCAACACAAACTAGACTTCAATTTTGCAAATTCATCTTTAATACTTGGTGCTACTGGTGATTTCTCTCCTCAAAAGTATGTTGCCGAAACCACTAGTATTATTGTTGATCCTGAAACTGGTAGAAATCTTGATTTCAGTATTAATTCTGGAGATTTTCTGCTAAACTATGAAGCCGATATTTTTAATTATGCAGGTTTTTTACAATATGAAATATCACCAATTCAGCCTTTAAAAATAACCGCTGCGATACGATATGATGGTTTTGAATATGATTATGATAATCTGGCAGATGGAATTGTTGGTGTAGAAGATGCTGTAGATAATTTCAATAATCTTACTCCTAAACTTGGAATTAATTATAATTTTTCTTCCAAAGCCGGAATGTATGCGAATTATTCACAAGGTTTTACTCCTCCACAGGTTTCTACACTATACAGAAATCGAAATCAGGTTCAGGGAATAAAACCAAGTAGATACAATAATTACGAAATCGGTGGTTACTATACAATGCCCGCTAAACTTAAATTAGATGCGGCGATTTATCTGCTAGAAGGAAAAAACACTTTGATTACTTTACGTGATGATGATGATAACTTTTTTAATACCAATGCTGGTAAAACCAGATCTTATGGTATTGAATATGGGATTACATGGAATCCGCTAAAAGATCTATCAATTTACCATAATGGTAGCTATGCAAAGCATCGTTATATAGACTTTTTTGACAGTGGCATTGATTATTCAGATACTGAAAGAGAAACCGCTCCTAACCTATTAGGAAATTCAGGAATAACATATCGTAAAAACTTTGGTGCTCTTGGTTTTAGTATTACCGCAGAACATGAACTGGTTGGTGAGTACAATACAAGTTTTGAAAATCAAGTTGAAAACGAAGATGGAACGTTTGGAACTGCTACTTACGACGGACATAATGTATTTAATCTAAGAGCTTCTTTTAATTATAAAGGTATTGAAATCTGGGGGCATGCTCTAAATCTATTTGATGAATTATATGCAGCTAGGGCTTCTTTTAATCGATTTAGAGGAGAAAATAGTTTTACAATTGGAAACCCTAGAGCTTTTCATCTTGGAATGAGGTATATTTTTTAATATCAAAGGTACAACTTAAGATAAGTGTCTACTACAATATCAATTACAATGATATTATCAAAAAGAAAGATGTTGTAGTAGCTCTTTTTAAGTTTTTCTTTTCAACACGAATATTATGGAAAAAAAATCAAAATTGAATGCTTGGTTATGGAAATGGCATTTCATTGCCGGACTTATCTCTCTTCCGTTTGTTTTTATACTTTCTTTAACTGGGATTATATATTTGTTTAAGGCCGATTACGAAACTCCAAGACAAAAACATATAAAAGAAGTTACCATTGCAGGAACTCCAATTTCATTGCAAGAACAATGGGATATTGCAAATAAAAACGCTGTAAAAAAACCGAATTCAATGGTATTAAAAACATCTCCTAATCAAGCTACGGAGTTTGTATCTGGAAGGTTTGGTGGTAAAAGCAGCATTTTCATTAATCCATATACTAGCAAAGTTTCAGGTGAAATCATCGGAAAAAATACCACAATGTATAGTGTAAGAAAATTGCACGGAGAATTGTTAATGGGTGGATTTGGAACCAAAATCATAGAACTTGTAGCCAGTTGGATGATAGTGCTGATCCTAACAGGATTATACATTTGGTGGCCTAAAAGAGGTTGGAAAATAAAAGGATATTTCATACCAAGAACTGGTATAAACAAAAGGACATTGTATCGAGATATACATGCAATTTCTGGGTTTTGGATATCTATATTATTACTCATGATTCTTGCTGGTGGTTTTCCTTGGACAGATGTATTTGGAGAAAACTTCAAAACCATTCAAAAGGTAACAAATACAGGTTATCCCGCCACTTGGCAAGGACATCAAATCAAGTCCAATGTTTCGGGAACAGCATTAACTTTAGATCAAATGGTGATGAAAGCAGAAGCATTACAACTACCTGGAAAGGTTACCGTAAGTTTTCCTAAAGGGCCAAAAGGTGTTTTTAGCGTTTCTAATTTTAATCCATCTGATTTAGCTTCTCAACAAAAGATACATTTTGATCAATATTCAGGAAAACCCATTCTGAAACACACCTGGAAAGATGTTGGAATTTTGATGAGAGGAAGAATGTGGTTCATGGCTTTTCATCAGGGAGAATTTGGAGGTTGGAACTGGTGGTTAATTCTACTCACTGCCATTTTGTTTACAATCATGAGTATTTCTGCTCTAGCTTCTTATGTATTAAGAAAAAGAAAGAAAAGTTGGGGAGTACCTAAGGTCCCTACTTCTTTTAAAGTTGGATACGGAGTTGTTATATTGATCAGTATATTATCTCTCATCTTCCCTCTTTTTGGTGGAAGTATTTTAATCATTTTAGCAATAGAATACTTTAGAAAATATAAATTCTCCAAAATTTCTTAATCCTATACAACCATAATAGGTTGATTTTTAAAAAAATAATACATTTGAAATATTAAAAAAACATACCGATGAATACCAATAAACTATGGCCTTTCTTAGTAATAATAGGCCTTTTACTAAACTTCTCTTGTAATGGATTATCCAAAGAAGAAGAAGAATTTGATGTACTGATGCAAAAAGTAATCGATGTACACGATGAAGTAATGCCCAAGATGGGATCAATGAGTTCTTTAATCAAAGAATTAGAATCAAAAATTGACACTACTGTTACTGGAAAAAGTTATGAAAAAGCGCAAAAAGATCTTAAAGACTCCTATGATTTTATGATGGATTGGATGAGTAATTTTAGCACCAAATTCCCTTACGGAGAAGAGGTTACTGCTGATGATGCGGATAAATTCGAAGCTAAAATGAAGATGCTCCAAAAAGAAGAGGTTGAAGTTAATAAACTCAAAGAACAAATAAACTCTAGCATTGCAAACGCTGAAAAACTATTAAAAAAGTCATCATAATGAACTTTAATCTATAGTTTATAAAATTGTTTATTTTTGCTGCTGCAACAAATCGCTTAAACCAAATGAGAAAAATTATTTTATTAGCCTCTGTACTATTTTTTACCAATACTGTTGTACAAGCTCAGAAAAAGAAAGATTTATTAGCTGAAATCGATAAGCTTCGACAAGAACTTAGAACCAAAGATGGCGAACTAGTAGAAGCTCGTAAAAACGAAAGAGTAAGTCAATCCAAAGTAAAGACTATGGAAGCACAAGTAGCGGATCTTAAAGAAACTAATGCTACCCTTCTTTCGAATATGAATAGCTTTACTGAATTATCTAATAAAAAAGCTAGTAATCTTCAAACATCTCAGGAGATCATCAAAGCCAAGGATAAACAATTAAATGTTATTAATGATGCAATTACCGCTAATGACTCTATCAATTTAGCAGTATTTAGCAAATTTAAAAATGCAATTGGTGGTGATAATCTAAAAATTGGGAATGGAACTATTTTTATTATTTTACCAAATACTACACTTTTTGGAGAAGATGATAAAAACTATATCGTGTCAGATAAAGCAAAGCCTACTTTAGAAAAAATTGCAGCTACATTGAACGCCAATCCTGATCTAAATATCATCGTAGAAGGAAACAGTAATGCACTAAAACTAGACGGTAAAAAACTGATTGATAACTGGGATTTAAGTTCTAGACAAGCAGCATCAGTAGTACGAGTACTTCAATCAGATTATAAAGTAGATCCTAAAAGAATGGAAGCCTTAGGAAAAAGTGAATATGGTACTGAAGGAATTGAAACAGTTACTAGAATTATTATAGATCCTAAATTTAAGAACTTCTATAACCTAGTAAAGGAGAACATGAAAAACTAGTATCAAATAGTTCTATAGAAATCATAAAAAAGCCAACTTTATAAAGTTGGCTTTTTTAATACTATTATTTTAAAAAGCTTGCCAGCTTTTTATTTTTAAATTCTGATGGATTTAACCCAGTATGCTTTTTAAAGAATTTCGAAAAATGTCCCGCTTCTTTATATCCAAGTTCATAAGCGATTTCTTCAGATGTTTTATCAGAATATAACAATAACCTCTTTGCTTCTAACACAATACGTCCATTAATAGTAGCTAGTGGTGATTTATCGCTATATTTATGAAACAAATTGGATAAGGTTTTAGGAGACTTAAACAATAACTCAGCATAATCCGCTACCTGATGCTTTTCTCTAAAATGTTTTTCGATGAGAATATTAAATCTTCTAATGATGTCTAATTGATTATTTGGCAATCCAGGTTCTGGTAATTCTTCTTTAATAAGTCTTCTGGATTTGATCAAAAAACTCTTCAACAACGTTCTAAGCATTTCTCCTTGTATTTGATCTTTGTTCTCAAACTCTTCCTGAAAAGAATCGAACATAAAACCAAAACTTTCTTTATCCTTTTCTTTAAGTGTTAATATTTGTGGAACTGAAGAACCAAAAAACAAAAATCCATTACAAGAAACTTCTTGGTCATGATCTTGAATACAATAAAACTCTCTGTTAAATACTAGAGAAACGATTCCTTCTGTATTTTTATCGATTTCTAATACATTAATTGGTGTACAAAAGATGATTTGATCTTTTTCTAATTTAATAAGAGAACCATCTACTCGAAAACTTACAGCTTGTTCTTTACTCCACAAAATTTTATAAAGTCCCTTGTTAGTTAACAAGTCTAATGCAGGAGAACAATTAAAATCGGTAAGAATAAAAGTGCTCTCATCTTTTATGCTAGAATAATCTAATCTCATATTCAAATTAACAAATAAATTTTATCATAAAAGAAAAATCCTTTACTGTTAAGGAATAATTTACATTCTTTAACCTTTTACTCTAAGAGAAGTCGGTATAAATTAGTATTCCTTAAATAAAAATCCAGCTATAAAAATAGCTGGATTCAATTCTTGGTGTTAAGAAAGATGAGAGTTCCTAAAAATATACAAGATATGTCTTTCTATACACCGGCCACAATGAAAAATATTTAGGAACTCCATATCTAAAAATTACAGTTTTGACAAACCTAAAATCAATTATATCATCTTAAAACTTTATTTCTTTCAAAATCAAATTGCTACAAAACCCCGAAGCCACTGTACAATATTTATTTTGCATCTTATAACTCTTAATTTGCCATTTGTTATTATCATAAATAGCATACTGATTTTTTATTTTGATCTCTAAAAGAGGGATTCCTAATCCTTGTCCAATAGCTTTGGATACTGCTTCTTTTATAGTCCAAAATTCATAAAACCTCGAAACCCCATCTTTATTAATTTTTTCCATCTCATCCGAACTAAAAACATTATCAAACATAGTTACATCAAGATTATTTATTTCCTCTATGTCCACTCCTATATTTTTTTTACTAAAAGCACATACCACAGTATTTTCGCTATGAGAAATATTAAAATGAATATTACAGTTTTCTATATATGGTTTCCCAAAAGAGTCTTTTAAAAACCTATCAAACTCTAGGGAAGCTCCACAAAACATATAATGACCAACATAAACTAGAAGTTTGCCAATTAAACAATTATATCTATCCTGCCATCTCCTATATCTCAAAACCTCATTTTGAAATTTTCGAGGTAAAATATTTAGATAATAATCCCAAACTTCAACATCAAACTTTTCTGTAAAAGTATAATGCAGCAGATATGATTCATCCTGCTTAATATTAGTTTGTATATGTGTTTTCGGATCACTAAACACTATAGTTTGTGATAAATTTTGCTCATTAATAATATGATTCTTCATATTCTATGATTTCAGTTCACTTTACAGTTTTTGTTCATGTAAAAGCAAATATTGTTAACAACGCCAAAAGCAATGGAAATAGAAAGACTTAGCCTATTTAACCTAAATTATTTTCTACTTTATAAACACTAGGATCAAGAACGATTCTGTTAACAAAATCGATTGTATCTTTCCTTGTGAATACATAGAGGTCTAATTTTTATGGAGACTTTGAATAAAAGATGCTATTCTCTGATTTCTTTTTTATTGAAGCTTGGAACATGGCCAAGATTATGGCTATTAACAGTATATTTACTTTTTAAATTTTCTTTGATGTCAAGAGTTGAATACGTCCTTGCACATCATTCAGCTACGCCTGATTAAAGGGACAGGTATGATTTTTACAAGTACACGAATCTTCTAATGCAATTGTTCCTACTTTAGCCTTACTTCGTTTTACTTTACACGTAACTTTATCTTTAATATTAAAAGTTTTTCTTTTTTTCATCCTTTCGAAATTTTAGATGTTTTAATAGGTTTATGGTTATTATAAATCCATTAAAGATTGGATTCTTCTTTACCATTTTTTAGAACTGCTCTCTTTTATGTGCTTTATTAAGCCTTCAACATATTTTCGAGTACTACTCATTAAGAGTTTATTCGTTGAGACTATTACAAGTAGAATTACTTTTCCTCAATTCAGAAGTGCCAAATCTACCATCAAGGAATTAGTCTTTATAAGACACCCCAATAGAACAGATACGTAAATAGTAAAATGTTTGAGAACAGCACTGAAAAAACAATACTTCTGTCATTGATAATTTTAATCCGAACTATGAAGTATAACATTGTTATAAAGAGTAATACACTAAATATTAGTAATACGGTAAATATGTAATTGAAATTTTCCGGCAGACCAAATGCTAAGACAAAATAGTTTTGACCAGCTACTTTCATTAAAGCCAAAACAAGACTAATCAAGCCAGTGATCCCAACAATAGATGTTAGAATACTAAGAACTCTTATTATTTTATCAGAATTAGTATTGTATTGTTTCTTCACTAATTTGGTCACATATGTGAACACAAACACAAACATTATTAGCAATGCCACAAACAATGGAAGTAAAAAGACTAAATTAATTTTACTTAGGTTATTACCAACTTTTGAGACACCTGGATTAATAACAACGCCATTAACAAAGTCCACAGCATCTTCATTGTTGAATGCAGAGACATCTATTTGCTTATCAGGATCATTAATAAAAGCTTCAGCTACTTGATTACCTGTTTTTGTAAAACCTGGAACATGACCTAGGTTATGCCCAATAACGGTATATCCATTTTTAAATTTTCGAGCTACTTCATCACCATTTCCAACTGGAGTTATAGGGTCATATTCCCCGGAAAATATGAGTACTGGAGATGATATACTTGATAATTTAGATAAATCATAAGGTACTATTGTATCCTGTCGACTAAGGTTCCATTTCTCACATACCTTAAAATCCGATTTGTAAAAGGAAACTCCACCTTTTAATCCTTTATATCTAGATGCATCTGTTTGGTATTCTGAGATTTTATTGTTGGGTAGTGTTTCATTACAACTTACACAATAATATACTCCATAATCCATACCCAACAAACTAGAAAAGGCAGGCACTAAATTTCCTAAAGCATCTTCATTTCTTTCCTGAAATTGATAGATTAAAAGAGGAATAACCTCTACAAGTTTCTTATGATATAATGCTTGTTGTATTGCTATTTTAAAATCCTCGGAGTTATAGGTAAACTCACCTGATTCAATCAGTTTTTTGTCAACTTTTACAGTTATTGGTTGTTCTTCTAAATCTGCAATAGTTTTGTAATAGACCTGCTCTAAATCTGGATATTGATCATTGCATACGGAGTCATTTAAGCATTTTTTAAATACTTTAGAAAGACTGCTTATATAATTAGTTGTATTCTTTGTATAGTATGTTGATATATCAGAAATGGAAGAATCCAATGATAAGGTTTTAATATCTGTTGGATACATATTGGCATATACTTGGGCCATATATGTACCATAAGAAGCTCCATAAACATGCCAATTAGAATATCCCAATAACGTCTTTAAAGCATGTAAATCTTGTGACACTGATAAACTATTATAAGCCTCTATATCTACTCCTTGATTTAAAAGATCTTGTTTACACGACAATGCTTCAGCTGTTTTTTGCTTTTCATCTTCTGTTTCTGATTGATTTTTAGCCAAGATTTCCATAAATTTTTTCCCTAAATCAGGACAAAGTCTAGGCTCTGAAAATCCGGTTCCTCGAATATCAAACAAGACAATATCATTCTTTTCTCGAAGAGGATGCTTATACCAAGAACCAATGTTTTGAACACCACTAGCTCCAGGACCACCTTGAATAAAAACAACAGCATCAGCATCCGTCTTATTAGACTTATTTTTTAATATGGAAACTGCGATTTTAATGGTGTTACTTTTTGGATCATCCCAATTTTCGGGAACGGAAAGAAACTTATACGCTATCCTATCCTCTTTTAATACATCTGCATTAGGGAAAAACGTTTCCGTCTTTTGTAGAGATCCATTTTGACTTTGTATTGATGTAAAACAACTAAAGACCAACAATACAATTGCTGTTATATTTTTCATATAAAAACTCATAATTTCTGATTATTCTAATTTTATTTATTTGTGATATTTAAAAGCTAAAATCTATTTCAATAGCTTTTTCTTGTTCAAATGCTAAGTCTGCATTTATGTCATTTATTGAGACATTCGAGTTATGTACGAGCTCTTCAAGAATTTTTTTGTATTTCAAAACCAGAAGTTCGATGGTTTCGATTTCATATTTACTTGTATCGTAATAAATAGAACCATGTAGATGCTCTTCATTTATAGAAAAGCTAACTAATAGCGGCAACCTATTGTATTTTGCATCTACTGTATTAAACTCTAAGGAGAAATCTTGATTTATTTCAATTTTCTCATAGTTAAACGTAGGATTTTGTAATACCAAAATTGCTTCTAATCTTAAAGAGCTGAGTATCTCTTCGGGAATATCTTGATGCTTATCAATTGCCAGCATATCCTCTTGTACATTTTGTAACATATCTGTAAACAATTGTTCAGGATCTATTTTTAAACGTAATGGCAATGTTTTTACAAACATTCCAATCTGAGAATGTAGATCTGAAAAAGGTCTCCCAGAATTTATAGTTCCTATACAAATATCACTAAGCCCTTCCATTTTATAAATTAGTATATTAAATGCTGTAGCTAATAGTGTATGCAGTGTAGTCTTTTGACTTAATGCTGTTTGATTTAACCTTTCAAGAAATGTCTTGTCCCAGTCGAAATGATAAAAACTTCCAGAATACTTTTCACTCAATTTTTCATCCTGATCATAAGAAACAAGACTTCTCCATTGATAATTATTTAGATACTGTTTCCAAAATTGATAGTTATCATTTTTGTTATTAAGCTCCATATTATGTTGCCAAACAGCATAATCTTTAAACTGAAGGCTTAGCTCTTCTTGTTGAAAGTTTATTTCTGAGGTTAAAGAAATATAATGCCCAATAACTTCTTTAATCAAAACTTCTAGCGACCATCCATCCATCATAATATGATGGGTTACAAATAATAATAGGCGATCTCCTGCTGATGTTTCAAACATTCCTAAACGTACTAGAGTTTCTTCTTTAAGATCAAACTCTTGATTGGCATATTCTTCTAGTTCTCTTTTTATATTGGAATTATCCACAAAAAAACGATCTATTTTAAATAGCGTTTCTTTATTTGATCTAATTATTTGATGAGGAGCTCCTTCAAATTCAACAAAATTTGTTCGTAGCATTTCATATTTATCAATAATTTTTCTGAATGCTTTTTCTAACAATACATGATCAAACTCACCATTTACTCTATAAGATCTAAACATATTATATGCGACTGACTTTTCACTTTGGAATGAAGCCAACCATATTGCATATTGTGGTAATGTAATTGGGTAATGAGATTTTACTGTTGTTCTTGGTATTGATTTTAACTCTTGGATCTCTTTTCTCTCTAAAAACGACGATAATGATGCTATTGTAGGATAATCAAAAATTGTTTTCAAAGAAATCTGGTATCCTAATTCTTTTTCTATTTTACCTATTAATCTAACTGCGTTTAATGAGTGTCCTCCAAGTCTGAAAAAATTATCTGTGATACCTATTTCACTTTTTGTTTCTAAAACCTCTTTATAATATTCGCAAAGCTTAATCTCTAAAAAGGATGTTGGTTTTTTATGTTTAGATGTATTAGATGAAACCTCTATATCTCTCGATGCTAATATTTTCCTGTCTACTTTTTTATTAGGTGTTAATGGAAAACTCTCTAATGGAATAAAAGTATAAGGAATCATATACTCTGGTAATTCTTTTTGTAAATGGGCTATTATATCATCTACATCAAGATTCTCTTGATTTAGAACAACATAAGCAACTAATGAAGATTCCTGGTTTTTTCTCTTTTTAGCAATAACAACTGATGATTTTATTGCTTCCAATTGGTTCAGTTTGGTTTCTATTTCACCCAGCTCAATACGATATCCTCTAATTTTTACTTGATGATCAATACGACCTAAAAACTCAATTTCTCCATCAGTATTCCACTTACCAATATCACCAGTATTATATATTTTTCCACTTTCGTCAAATGGATTATTTATAAATTTTTCTTTTGTTAATGTTTCGTTTTTAAAATATCCTTTTGCTAATCCATCACCTCCTATATAAATAGTCCCAGAAGTACCAATTGGCAACAACTTCTTGTATGCATCTAGTACATAAATGCATGTATTATGTATAGGCTTTCCAATATTGGAAGCATCCTTAGGTGATTCAATCTTCTTTATACTTGACCAAATTGTTGTCTCTGTTGGACCATACATGTTCCAAACCTCTGAGCAAGTATTTAATAAGCTTTCAGCTAAAGATTCACTTAACAAATCTCCTCCACATAATACTTTCACTCTATTATCTCCTTCCCAGTTCGCATTATAAAGCATTTGATAAAAACTAGGAGTCGCTTGTATTATAGTAGGGTTAACTTCTTTTAATTCTTGTTTTATAGCTAACGGATCAATCAACGTATCATTACTAACAACATATAATGTTGCCCCTGAAATCAACGGAGTAAAGAACTCTAATATCGAAATATCAAAAGACTGAGTGGTAACAGAAAACAGTAGGTCTTCATTAGTTATCCCAGGTTTTTGTTGGATACTCAATAAAAAATTCAATAGTGATTGATGTCCTATTTCAACTCCTTTAGGATTTCCAGTAGATCCCGAAGTATATATTATATAAGCCGTATCTGATGAATTCGGTCTGCTTAAAGAATACGTTTTATTAAGGGTACTATCGCTAAGTATCGTTTCAATATTAACAAACCTAACCTTTGTATCAATTACATCTTGCTGTTCAACATTCCCTATAATACATTTTACATCACTATGAGTAATTATGTATTTAAGTCGTTCTTTGGGGAAACTCGGATCTAAAGGAATATAAGCTCTTCCTGATTTAAAAATTCCCATTAAAACCGCCACTAAATCTGCTGAACGATTCATTAAAACCGCAATAGGAGATGTATCCTGGCATTCAATCTCTCTAGAAATATAGTCAGCAATTTGATTTGATACTATATTTAATTCCTCATAGGTATAAGTTTTAAACCTATCTTGAATTGCAATTGTATTTGGGCGTTTTGTTACTTGATTATCAAAATAGGATACTAGTGTTGCATCTCCATCATAGTTTGATACAGTTTGATTAAAAGCTCCTAATAATTGTTGTTCCTCTCTATTCGTTAAGTAATTGTATTCTGATAACTTTTTACTGCTACTCTTAATCACGTCATTCATAAGACACTCAAAATGTGCG
This sequence comes from Aquimarina litoralis, assembly GCF_019295435.1. Taxonomy (GTDB): domain Bacteria; phylum Bacteroidota; class Bacteroidia; order Flavobacteriales; family Flavobacteriaceae; genus Aquimarina; species Aquimarina litoralis_A. Next base: position 112,370 of record NZ_WEKL01000013.1, on the reverse strand, counting down.
ACTAACTGACTAGCTGAATCCTCATCAAAATAATTTACATTATAATCAAAGTCTATTTTGACATCTTCCTGATCATCAAACTCTCGGATATAAACTGCTAAAGCAACTCTTTCAGATTGATGAGTTAACGGAATAACTCTAGTTTCTGTATTTTTAAAATGATCTGAATAATTCTGCTTTTCATAAGACAATGTAATATTAAAAAGTCTATCCTTATCTTGGAAAAGATCGAGTTCTTTTATCAACTTTCCTAGTGGATAACGCTGATGACGATAGTCTTGTCTTAATTGTTGTTTTATTTGACCTATTAAGTCTTCAAATGTATCCTCAAAATCAAGAGAAATACGCAAAGCGGAAACTCCCATAAAAAGCCCTACTGTTTTCTTAAAAACAGACTTACCTCTATTTAATACTGGAATTCCAATGGCAAAATCTTTATTTTGATGTTTCTTTCCAAAATAGAGATATAACAAAGCCAGGATAACATGAAAAGTTGAACTTTTATGTTCTTTAGCTATACCCAAAAGTTCATTATATACTGAACGTTTTATCATCAACTCTTTTCGTCTGCTCTTATTTAGATCAATAGTATCATCAAGCTTTTCAAATAGACGTTCAGGAAGATTTTGAAACTTACTTTTCCAAAAAAGTTCATCTTTTAAATATGCCTCCGAAAGACTATATTCTCTATCATCCTGAACAAAATCTTTATAGTTATAAGGATATGTTGTTATTACACGTCCGGATTCTATAAGTTCATTATAATTTTTGACTAGTCTTTGAAACATTAAGGATGTTCCCCAACCATCAGTAATAATATGATGATATACTGAAAACAGATAGTGATTTGTTTCATCTACTTTAACCAAAATGAATTTGTGTAATAATTCTTTAGAATTAAAATCGAAAGGTTCTACAAAAGTTGTTTGCATGAACGTTTCAGCCTTATCATTAGCATCTTCTTGATTAGAAAAATCAATAAAACCAAGAGTAGAATCATGTTCTGGTAAGGTTTTCATTTCAGCATTTCCTCCAGCATTGACGACAATACTCCTATATGCATCATGCTGCTCGATAAGCTTTATGTAAGCTTCATTCAGGGTTTTAAAATCTATATTACCCTTAATTACTATTTTGGCACCTATATTATAAATAGGTTGGTTAGGGTATAACAACTGCTCAAAATAGACATCTTGTTGTGGAAGTGTCAATTTCATGTCGATATTCTATAAATTAAAGAAATGTTTTCTCTTCTATAGAAGAGTTAATTAGAAAAGGAAAAGAATCCCTTCTAGGCCCACAAACTTTCGGTAAGTTCTACTTTATTATCTACCTCTACATCTTTTACAATCTTTCCGTAGTCAAATTTTATAATACGATCTGCAAGATGGAAATAAGCATCATCATGTGTAACAGCAATAATTGTTTTCCCTTCTGCTCTAAGTTTTGGAATCAATTCTTCGTAGAAATATTTTCTAAAATGTGGATCTTGATCAGCTGCCCATTCATCTAATATTAAAACCGGTTTCTTTTCAAGGAGTGCAAAAATCATTGACATTCGTTTACTTTGTCCTTTAGAAAATTTTCTTCTAGCTGATTCTTCTTTATCATCAGTAACTACCTGATCTAAACGCATGGTTTCCAACAATCCTCTATATTCATCATTCTCTTTAAGTTGATAATCATCATAATTATGAGAAAATATATGATTGTTTGTAAAAATTGCGGTCATAGAATCTTGTAAATCGTCCTTGATATTCAAATATTCATTATCATTTAAAATGATTTCCCCTTCAGTAGGTTTGTATAAACCTGTCAAAACATTAATGAATGTACTTTTACCAGATCCATTACCTCCTACAACGAATAAAACTTCTCCTTGATTAATTGTAAGATCTATTGGACCTAATGCGAATGTTTTTTCATCATTTTCATTTTCATAGTTAAACGATATATTTCTAAACTCCAGAGATTCAAACTTTTGATCTTCTTTTTGAACTAAACTCTTAACTTCATCATCGATTTGAAAATCTTTCATAAAGCTCTTGATTCTCCTATTAGCAACCATAAAACGCGTATACATTTGCTGTAAGTTTACCAGATTATTTATAGGTCCAGAAATGAATAAAATTACAACTACATAGGCAATGACATCTTCTCTTTCTAATAATCCTAAAGCTGGAAGTCCGAATAAAATAACTCCAATTACAACATACAATCCATATTGGCTAATCATATTAATGGATAGAAAAACATAATTAACTTTAAAATCTAAACCTTCAGCATCATCTCGGTTAGGTCCTAAGTATTTTCCCATTATGTTACTCCTTCTGGATAGGCTTAATTTCAATTCTTTAAATCCTAAAAGCAAATCATTCACGTACTTATAATAATGCTCATTATATTTTCTCAGTCTTTCTACTTGTCCGGACATAGAATTCATAACGACAAAATAACAAACCGCTACTAAAATAATCAGGCCTAATACAATTGCTGCAGATGTAGCTGATAGTGTGAACATATATATCACTCCTAATATCAACATTAATAGCGAGCTAACTGTATGCGTAACTGTATAAGGTAAATTGGAAAATATTCGTAAATCTTCCATGGCAGTATAAAAACGTTGTGTACCAAATTTTTCAAGAGTTATTAAAGGAGCTCTTAATATTTGATTAAACAAGTTTTTTTCATTTTTGTATAAAATTTTAAAAGCATATTTATTAAGTGCTTTCTGAAATATAACATTTAGCAAATATGTATATCCTACAGCGGATAAAAAGACTATAACCATATAATCTTTTAAAAATGCTTCATTCCCTGCAAGAACTTTATTTATTATATATATGATTCCAAAACTTAGAATCGTATTTGGTATAGCGTATAGCAATAAAAGAATAATATCTTTTGGTTTTAATTTTAACATATGTAAAGTTTTTAAGATTGTAGTAATAATCTTGTTATAATTATTAAACAAATGAGTTTTATGGATTTGTGATGTAAGTCTTGAAAAATTTAATACAGCACTCCTGTGTTTGTCAAACAGTTTTTAAATGTCTCCGTTACTTTTTGTGGATGGTCATATATAAAAAAATGATCTCCATTGAGTATATCATAATCGAAGTGTCCAATAGTGTATTCACTCCAATTGTCAATTTTATCTTGATGTTTCTCTTCAGATCCCATGAGGGCATGAATAGGCGTCTTAATTACTGTGTTTTTCTCATAGTCCAAGTTCGTTTCAACAACTTTAAAATCAGCTCTTAAAATAGGAATGAAAAATTCAAAAAGATCATCATTATTAATTACTTCTTTAGGCATACCTCCTAGTGAAATGACTTCTTGTTTAAATTCTTCATCATTCAAACAATAACGAATTTTTGAATCTTCATCCTCTAAATCATATGAAATACCTGGTCCTGAATTACCTGTTACAATTAGTTGTATAGGGTAATCACCTGTTTTTTCCATTTCAAAAGTTACACTTAACCCCAGAGTAGCCCCCATGCTATGCCCATAAATGATATAGGGTAAGTCTTTATTTCTTAAGCTTTTAATTTGTCGAACATAATCCTGTACACAGCTTTGTTTATTGTCTAAAAAATCTTGATCAAACCTTTTACCTCTTCCGGGTAATTCCAGAGGTAAAAAATCTACTAATTCTGAATTATATTTTTTAAAAAAATCAAAAGAATAAGAGCTTCCTCCAGCAAAATGAAGTAAAAACAACTGTACTTTCTTATTTATTGTAAAAATCATAATATAATAAACTAAGCAAGCATTGATACTAATATCTTTCTTTCTCCAACAAATGGAGTTCTACCATGAGCTGCTAGAATATTGTCTACCAGCATCAAATCACCTTTTTCCCATTGGAAAGTAATCATGTTCTTTTTAGCCACATCTCTTATTTCATCAAAGCATTCTAGTGGAATTTCTTCGCCATTGCCAAAAGTGGCATATTGCGGCATTTTCATAGGATCTCCTTCATATAGATCTAACATTGCTTCGGAAACCTCTTTTGGATGCTGACTAGGATGAAATTGATCTGCTTGATTAAACCAGACTTCATCTCCAGAAATAGGATGAGTTATTATTCCTTCTCTTTTTTGCAATAATCTCACACCTCCTTCTTCATTCCATAAATAATCTATGCCATTATTTTGACAAYAATTTTCAACATCTAGTTTATCTTCTGTTTCAAAAGCTTTTTGCCAAGAAGTTCCAAAACCAAAACCTCCATGCAAGTTTCTAATATACATTACACCATTTTTTCTGAATAGTTCTCTTGTACTTTCTGAAAGATCTGATAAAAGTAATCGGCTATCTGCAATGGCAGTACTTCCACCCGTTTCAGCAGGAGTTTCACAGCAAAAAAATAAAAAACTTGGCCAAGAACTACTGTACGAAAGTTCATTATGTAGAGAGATGAATTCTTCTGGCGGATATTCTGTTGATGTATATACTTTATTCTGTAATTTAGTTCTTGGTGAAGTTCCGTCTAGATAATCTAAAGAACTACCTGGAAATGAATTCACACATTCCTCTAACTTTTCAGAGTTATCTATCTCGAAAGATTTAAAAAGGATGGCTCCATTTTTAGATAATAACGTTTTTAGTTCCTCTGATTTCTTATTCAACAATTCTGGTAAACTTTTAATTTCACCAGCTTCTTTCTCCCAAACATATGGGAAAGGTGATTCAGATTTCATATCGTTTTTGATTTTTATTGAATTAAATAGTAATGTAATTTCGTATTCGAAATATTGATCGACTCAGAATTAATCTGTAGAAAAACCCAGTATATATAGTAGTTTGTGAATTACTAGTAACACAGGTTCGAAGTAAAAAACATCTTTTATATATGAGAATTAAGGAATTCTCTAATTCCCTGATCGCCCAAGTTCTTCCTTATTCCCTGATCGTTTTTTACCGCCTCTTATTTTAGTATTTCCAAAACTATAGGACATTGTAAACCTAACTGATCTTACACTATAATCTGCATTGATAACATTCCTAACACCATTCACAACCGATACCAGATTTTGTGGTCTTGAATCATTAAAGATGTCATTAAAAACAAGTGATAGTTTTAATTTGTTTTTCAAAAATGACTGATTTACTCCGACATTTAATCTGGAGGTTGCGTCTCTATCAATAAGCAATCTTTTGTGTGCAGAATTATAATAATAATTCAGTTGTAGTCTCGTATTTTTTCCTAATGTAAAACTGTTATTAGAGGAAAAGTAAAACTGAAAACCATCTAAAATTTCTGTATCAATATCTGCGATAGTTTCTCCACCAGCTCGAAGTAAATACATCGCTGTATTTGTTTTCCACCAAGAATTTATTTTTGAGTTAAATATTTCTCCAATACCATAATTATGGAATTTGAAAAAGTTTAGTGGTTCCCTTAACACTATATTATCTGTAGTGGTTGGATTATTTACATAATCATATCCATTACTGGCTGTGGTAAGAAAGATATTTGTACTAAACTTACTCTTATAGGAATATGTAAAATCAAAAGTATCTATAAAAGAAGGCCTTAAAAAAGGATTTCCTTGAGAAATTAAATTACCACTTTGATATCTATATGGGTTGAGTTCATTAAACTGTGGTCTATCAATTCTTTTACCATAATTAAAGTTCATAGAATTATCATCATTAATACGGTAATCGATATATAAAGAAGGAAACAATCTTGAATAATCAAATTCATTATTTTGACCACTAATAGATTTTCCATCGTTAAAAGTAGTTTCCAGTCTTAAACCAAATTGTACACTTAATTTATCTCCTATCTTTTTATTTCCATTCAAATAAAGCGCATAGGTTTGTTCTTCAAATGTAAATTGATCCCGTAAATCATCGTTTTCAATTTGATTGTCTACTGTTCCTCCAAAAGAAGTATAATCTGATTTAGAATCAATAATACTATATTTTGCTCCATAAGAAAGATTCATAAACGACATTGGATGTTCAACAGCGAGGTTAATACTTTTATTCTCAATACCTAATAATGAAAAATCCCTAATAAACATTTCTTGACCATCAATTATATTCATATTAGAATCAAGTTCATTGCTGATTGTTCTGTAATCTTTCTTAGAATCGAAGTCAAAATAGTCCAAATCCAAAGATACTTTTCTTCCTAGCGTATCTAACTTATAAATGACATGTGTATTAAGTGAATGGTTCTCATTATCGTTATCAAAATTCTGATCTCCAACAAAAATTGAGTTAATTGAGTTTGTATTATCAAAGTTTGTTGTTCTTATTTCTTTGTCTACAAGATCTGGATCATTAAATCTTCCTGAATACTGTACTCCTGCAGATAGTTTATCATTGAAGTCATAATCTACACTAAGTCGACCTGAAATATCATCATTTGTTTTTCTACCTACTGACTCCAATGATGTCTTAGAATCTGGATAGATAAAATCGAAATTTTCTAGTGCTTTAACAGCTCCTTTTCTTCCGTTAACATTAATTGTAAAGCTTAGTTTATCTTTGTTATACACAAAATTATTCGATAAGTTTCCAAAACTATATCTATTCTGATCATATGATAAAGAAGTTGAATTGTTCCAGGAATTACTCTTTGCCTTTTTTAGGATTATATTAATTAATCCACCATTTCCCTGAGCTTCATATTTTGCTGGAGGATTTTTTATGATTTCGATACTTTTAATTGAAGATCCTGGAATTGAATTAAGGTAGGCTACTAAATCTTCTCCTCCTAAATTGATGATTCGATCATCTACCATAACTCTTGATGATCCTCTACCCAACATACTAATAGCATTATCCTGAACTAAAACACCTGGTGCGGTATTTATTGCATCGATGGCATCTCCACTACTTGCTATTACATTATTTTCTATATTTAATACAATCTTATCTATTTTATATTCGATAAGTTTTTTTTCTGCATTAACAACTACCTCCTCAAGATATTGAGCATCTTCTTCTAGAATGATTGTTCCCAAATCAATATCATTATCTAACTGCTGTGTTGTTAAATCAATTACTTTTTCCTTTAATCCGATAAAATTTATAACTAAAGATTTCCCTTCATCAACATAGGAAATTACAAATTTACCATCATCATCAGTTACTACCCCATTAATGGTTTTGTTTTCTGAGTTTTTTAATTCTACACTGGCAAATATCACAGGTGTCTTTCCATCTATTACAATCCCCTTAATTTCAATTTGAGCCGTTGCTAACATGGGTATTAGCATTATTAAAAAAATTATTGTTTTAATTATTTTATTTGAATTAATCATTTTATTTGGTTTAATATTTTATTCTGAATTAATGATTTAACTTAAATTCGCTATCCGTAAAAGCATGCACTATTATGCCTTTATCCAAGCGAAAACTTATACTTCTGTGCTCAAATTTTTGACTAAGTAATTATTATAACAGACCACTGTGGATCTTATATTTATAAGTCCCTATCGTTTGTTTTCCCGAGCGAGTTTGAAGCTGTTTTTATTTGAAAAATGTGAGTTCTAGACGATGATTTTTAATCATTTGTGTAAGAAAAGTTAGAACGGATTGATATCTATTCTTTGACGATTATTTTATTTCCTATTCTAGACTCTCATGAAAGTAATTTTGAAGAATTTATTATAAACTATATCATGCAAGATGATTACTTAAAACGTATGAGCTTGTTCTAGTTTCTTATTCTTTAAACCTAACATATTCAAAGAATTTCGTAGATCAATTTTATCATTGAACATCTCTTTATCTACTCGTATTTCAATCAATATTTCTTCTTTGAAGACTATACATTTCATATGAAGATGAGCCATTCTATCTGATTTATCGTAAGAAATTTTATGGTCACTAGATTTTTTTAGTATTTGATCCTCTTTCAATTGAAAATTAAGGACGGAAGCATTATACTCATTAATTTTAATTCCAGATTCGTTAAAAAAATCTTCGACGATCATCTCGTATGGGACTATCTGATGTGGATAAAGCTCTATATAGTTCTGATACAACTTATTAATAAACAAATCAAAGTCATCACTACTGTGAGATCTAAATGGCATTGGAAGCATACTATTCATCACTCCAATAAACTTATTAGCTTCGAAATATTCTAAATATGCATCTCTAGAAGTAGTTAAGATGTTTTGGAACTTAACCGAATTATCAGGTAAATACCCTAATAAATAATGATGAAAACCTATAAACAATGAAAATATAGAGTGATTCCTATCAGCTGCGTATTTTTTAAGCTCTTGAACCTCATCTCCTTTTAATACTAGTTGTTGACAAACGGTATCATAGCCATTCAATATTGTATCATCCGATTTAGCAACCTGATCCTTTAAAGAAATTACATTTCTGAGTTTATTTTTCCAAAATTCTCTACTCGCATTTCCATGTTTAGAACTCAAAAAATCCGCTTGCCATCTTGAATAGTTAAAATTGTTAATATGGTTTATTTGTGGTTCTTTATTATGCTGGAAAAAATCTTCCAATTCCTGTCTTAATATTTGATTAGAATACATATCGGTTATTGCGTGACTTATATCAATTACAACACCAATGTTTTCTTTTTGATCATCAAGATCTACAATAAACACTCTTATCAATTCTCCTGTATAAAAATCGAATGGATACAAATAAGATGAAGTATCCAACAATTGTTCTTGACTTATTTGCTTAAACAATATTTTAACAACATCACTATCCACAAACTCTTGATAGATAAGATTGTTAGATGTATAAAATCTTGTACAAAGTGATTGATAATTAGAAATGAAAGATCTAAATGCTTTTTCTAAGTTCTCTTTATTCTCTTTAGGAATTGAATATGGACCAAAAACACCGTGAGAATTATGATTTTTCAAAGCTAGTTTCTGGCTTTCAGAAACTAAAGTTTCACGTATGCTCTCTACTTTTTCAAATTCAAGTTCACTAACATATTTTTGATTTGAAATAGTTGTTGCTTCTGAATTATCTTCAATGAAAATACATATATCCCTAATAGTACGATATTTAAATATATCTTTTACTTTATGTTCCAGACCAGCTTTCGTACTATTCATTACAATTTTCATGGCTTTCAAGGAATTTCCTCCTAGGCTAAAGAAATCATCAGTAATGCCTATTGTATTTATTTCTAAAATCTCTTGCCATATTTTTACCAAATTTTGCTCAACTTCGGTTCGCGGGGCAACAAATAAATTTTCATCAATAATTTGATCATACTTTTCATTCAATAATTTGAATTTATCTACTTTGCCATTCAATGTTAGAGGAAGTTTCTTTAACTCAAAAAACTTATTAGGAATCATATAATTAGGTAAAAAACCTTCTAAATAAGATCTCAAATCTGAGACAATGATAGCTCCATTTGTTACCAAATATGCTTCTAAAACTTTTTCATTTGGTTTTAGATCATTAATGATAACAGCTACAGAGTTAATATCTAAATATTCGTTTATTCTGGTTTCTATCTCTCCTAATTCAATTCTATAACCGTTTAATTTTTGTTGATTATCTTTTCTACCTATAAACTGTATATTATCATCATCCAAAAAATAACCTAAATCCCCAGTTCTATATAGTTTACCATTATGACCAAAAGGATTGTCAATAAACTTTTGCGATGTCAGTTCTTCTCTATTTAGATACCCACGTGCAACTCCATTACCTCCTACACAGATTTCGCCAATTGCTCCTTTTATTTGCTGTTGTAAGTTTTCAGATAAAATAAATATGTTCGTATTATGTATTGGTTTTCCGATATTAATTTCGTCCTTAGAAGTTACCTCAAACACACTACAACCGACTGTGGACTCCGTTGGACCATATTCATTAATTATTTTAATTTTTGGTCTTTTCTCTTGTAGCGCACTGATATGTATAGGTAATAATTCTTCACCTCCAACTATTGCTAGTTCCAGCGAAGAAAAATCCACTTCCAATTCATTTAATACTAAAATGTGTGCAGGTGTTAATTTTATACACGAAATAGAGTTTTCTAAATACCATTTTAGGTTTTCATCGACATCATTAAATGGAGAGATATGTAATGTACCTCCAGAAATTAGAGGTAAGAACAAACTAGTAATAGTTAAATCAAAAGACAATGATGTAAATAACCCAAAGTCATAATTCTTCAATTCATTATTAAGCAGATAATAATCTCTAGCCCAGATAAGGTAATGAGATAGTGATTTATGTTCAATCATTACTCCTTTTGGTTTTCCTGTGCTTCCAGATGTATATATGATATAAGCTAACTCTTCATACAAATTTTCATTTTCGAATTGTATTTCTTTGGTAATATCATAATCAAACTCTACATCAATTGCCATGATAGCATCATCATAAAAATCTAAATCAAACATATACTCAGAAATGGTAATTATTAGATTTAGATTAGAATCTTCTACCATATGTTCTTTTCGTTCTAAAGGATATTTAGCATCGATCGGTATATAGGTTCCTCCAGCTTTTAGTACTCCCAGGATTGAAAAGACTGACCAAATACTATTATCCATCAAAATACCAACTAAACTCCCTTTCTGGATATTATAACTGTCCCTAAGATTAATTGCTAATTGATCAACAATATTTTTTAGTTCTTGGTAATTAAACTCTTTCTGACCATTACTTAAAGCAATTTTTTGTGGATGTTGTAATACCTGTTCTTCAAATAATTCAATTACTGTTAGATTTTCGGAATAAGGTGTCATTTCCACCTTATTTTTAATTATGTCAACTTGATTAGAGTTATCAGTAGAAAAATCTATTTCTTCTATTTTCTTTTCAGGAGAATTTAATAAATTATTTAATAACACTTTATAATTAGAAATCAAATCTATCATTGCCTCCTTCTCATAGATGTCAGTATTAAATTTCAGATTTAAAGAGAGATAATCTCCTTTTTCTTCAAAATGAAATTCAAGATCGTACTTTACGGTTTGCTCTCCAATTTCTTTAATAGTAGATGCTTCTTTTTCACTAAACTGGAAGGTTTTAATTTCTTTATTGGTGTTGTGAAAATCCAATAAAACATTAAATAGTGGATTTCCACTAAGATCATAATCCAATTCTAAATCTTCTAATATTGCATCAAAAGGATACGACTGATGCTCATAGGCTTCCAATACATTATCTTTTACCTTTTGGAGAAAAACATGAAAAGATTCCTTTTCATCTATAATATTTCTGTTTGCTAAAGTATTTAGATAAAACCCTATTTGATCGACTAACTCGTGATTGTCTCTCTCTGCTATTGGCGTTCCAATTATTATATCTCTTTCGAGCGTGTACTTATAGAATAACACATTTAAACTCGCCAAAACTCCCATAAAAATACTACTTCCCTCTTCTCTGGTGACTTCTTTTAAAAGAGATACTACTTTAGCTGGAATTAAAGTTTGTAAACTATAACCATTATATGTTTTTGTTCTGGGACGTATTTTCTTACCAGGTAATTGTAAATATGGAATGTTTACAGATAACCTATCGATCCAATACTTTCTTTCTTTTTCAAATCTATCTAAATTTAGGTTTTCAAATTCCCAGCTAGCATAATCTTTGTATTGAATTTTAAGTTCAGTTAGATTTGGTTCGACCGAACCTATGAAAGATTGGTAATACTCTAAAACATCTCGAACCAATATGTTTTGTGACCATCCATCACTAATGATATGATGAAGATTAGCGTATAAGACATATTTATTTTCTTCTAAGTGAAATAAACAAACTCTTAATAAAGAACCATTTTCTAAATCAAAAGGAACAAATTTATCTTTCCTTACATATTCATCTAACATTAATTGAGCTTGTTCCTCATTTCTAAAGTCAAAATAGTCAATATTAAAATTTAGTTCATTCTTATCTAATACCCATTGTCTGATCTCTCCATTTTCATTTTCTCTAAATACTGTTCTCAGTATTTCGTGTCTTTCTATTGTACTTTCTATAGATTTAAATAAACAATCTAAATCATACTCCCCAACTAAACCATTGATTGATGGCATATTATAAACTTGCGATACTCCTTCGATTTGACAAGTTAGCCATAACCTTTTTTGTGCAGATGAAAGTGGATAGTTTTCTAATTTTTCAGAGACAGGTATCAGCTGTTGATTTTTCGTATTTTCTAATGACTTTAAATACGCAATTATTTCCCTTTTATTAGATTTTAGTTTTAAAAGTAACTCTTGTGGGATTTTCTTCTGAAAAGAAACAATTTCAATATTTTTATCTCCATTTAGCGCTAACTCAATACCCTCTTCTTTCAAGCTAACTATCAAGCTCTTAACCTCAGTATGCATAATACAATCATTTTATTTTTAAGTACTAATATTCAATTGTTTTTTCTCCAAATAATCGTTCAGCTTCAATATCATTTTTATTACATTTATCCACTAGTCTATTTGATTCTACAATTGGTCTAGACTCATCTGTATATTTAATTGAACTTATAAACTCTAGCCAAGGTTCTAATCCCATTGCATAAACAAAAACATTTTTGGGATTAAAAACATCTATTAGCGCATTTCCTTGATCATAATCACAACCAGCTAATCTTCTAGATTGATCCATATCTCTATCCATTTTTTTCGATAACAATGGACCATAGAGCCAAGACAATGGTGCTCCATCGCATTCCATTCCAAGGAATATCACATCCACATCTCCCATTATGTTGTGAACTTTAGTATAGAGTTCTGGCTGTATGTTACAAGAATCTGCAGCAAATAAAATTTTCAATTTGTTATGAAGTTCTACATGAAAACAGAGTTTAGTTCTAACATCTAGATCAGAGTGTTCTCCTAGGAAAGGTAATCCAGTAATCATACATCCTTTCATGTTAATAGACTCCATATCATCTAGTTCTATCACATTATCAAAACCAATGTTATTTAGCATTAATTTTAAATTTGGATCTTGCAGATTACCTTTACCTCCGCTAGGTACTACAATATTTTTAACTATATGTCTCAATTGCAAAAGTGTCTCTAGCAATACATGATCTTGATGATTATGAGTAATTAGAACATAATCTATCTGCTCAGGTAAATCATTTACAGTATATCTATTAACTTCAGTTTCGTATCCATCATAACTAATAACTGGATCCACCAATATTGATATTTCACTCGTTTCTACTAATACACATGCGTGACCAAAATACCTGGTTCTTATACCATTGCCGTTATACTTTATATAGTTTGGAGGAGGTTCATTGGTGAAAAAACTCTCGAATAACTCTTTTTGATCTGATTTTATACCTAATTTGGATGTAATTTCTTCTAAATTACCTGGTTCTCTTTTCATTTTAAATAATTCATCTATAATGTCTTCTTTAAAAGGAATATCCAGATGAATTAAGCTTGGATCATCTAATCTAGGGGTACTTAAAACAAAAGGTCTGTCATTATCTGCATTTATTAACTGTAGTGAAATAGACTGTGAAGATTCATCGTAATATTCACTTTTATATAATAACGCTTCAAAAAACCTATAATTAGGTTGATTATTAAGATCATAATACAATTCAACATAACCTTTTAGTTTTTCAGGAATTTTATTATACAAGGTCTGCATAGAATAGCCTTTTGCTTCCTCTTGTAATAAACTATTTAGTTCATGAATAGAATCATCGAACTCGAGCATATTAGCCCTTTTCTCAACAGTTTCATTATATAGATTTTCTATCTCAGGTACTTTATCACTCCCATAGTTTATAAAAGGTCCTCCTAGCATTTCAGGTTTTTTTACTGCAGCAATATGAATTTTAGAATTCTTAATAAACGATTCCATAATCTTCAAATGCCTATTCTTAATATTCATAGCACTTGTCGCAGGAGATACCAAATGAGGCCAAGCATACCATCTATCAATTAAAGCTTCTAAGGCTACATTTAATTTTAAATAATGTTCCTTTTTATTATTTTTCATTTTTTAAATATTAGTTTGGATTATATTGAAATTCTTTAGTTTCTAAGCGAGTAGCGAGTTATCCATTTTGTGTGCAATTCATTTGATTTATTCTATCCTTAAAGGCTAATGCATTGCATAGGATTATAATATTTTGTTTACTATTAATTCCCTCTTATTTCTTGCTATTCCATCTAAAGAAGTAATTCTTGATATGTTTTTAGAGATATTCTTATCCCAATAGGAATGAACACTTCGTAGCTAAACTTTGAAGTTTTTTATATTTTAAAAGAGTAATCGCTATTAATCTAGGTATTCTTTAAATAATCGTCGAATCAACTATTTCCCGAGATTCAACTTGTTCTTCTGAAGGCAAAATTTGTGAAATTTCAGAAGATAGATTTTTAATAGTAGGTGTTTTAAATAAAGCTCCAAAATTGATTTTTACGTTAAACTCCTTTTGAAGTTTTGACATAATTTTAATCCCTTTGATGCTATTACCTCCAAGTTCGAAAAAGTTATCATTTATACCTATTCTTTCTCTTTGTAGTACTTCTTCCCAAATAGCAACTAATTCATACTCTATCTTATTTCTAGGAGCTACATATTCTACACTTGATGATATTCCATATTCCTCGGGACTTGGTAATTTTTTCTTGTCTATTTTTCCATTTGAAGTAATTGGAAATTCATCTATCTGAACAAAGTAAGAAGGGAACATATAATCAGGTAAAACCTCCTTTAGCTCATTTCGTAAATATTCAGAACTTAATTTATCGCTTCCTATGAAATATGCTATCAATTCCCTGTCACCTTTTTCTTTTTCTCTGACAACAATTACATTAGATTCTATCTTATCTAATTTAGATAGTGCATTCTCAATTTCTCCTAATTCTATTCTATGTCCTCTTATTTTTAYTTGATTATCTTTCCTTCCTATAAACTCGATAAAACCTCCTGGTAACCATTTACCTATATCTCCAGTTCTATACAAACGCTCCTCTTCTTTAAACGGATGTTTTATAAATTTCTCTTTGGTAAGATCTGGTCGATTAAAATATCCTCTTGCTAATCCATCACCTCCTACATAAATTTCTCCTGCAACTCCCACTGGAACCTCTTGTAAATTTTCATCTAGAATATAAGTAGTGCTATTTGCAATAGGACCTCCAATTGGAATGGTAACATCTGAATTTTGTACGGTATCTATATGATAAAACGTTGAAAAAGTTGTATTTTCAGTTGGACCATAAACATGATGAAGATTAACTTCGGGGAAATACTTTTTAAACTCTTTAACATGACTTACGGAAACCAGTTCTCCTCCAAATAACAAATATTTTAGGTGTTTTAGTCCCTCAAGTCTTGATTCGACGATACTGTTAAATAAAACTGTAGTGACGAAAAAAGCTGTGATTTTATATTTATCTAAAAGCGCATCTAATTCTTCTAAATCTAAGAATATGTTTTTTGGAGCTATAACTATACTACCTCCATTTAACAATGGCATATAGATATCAAAAGTCGATCCGTCGAATGCAAAATTTGAAAGCCCTAAAAATTTATCGTTTTCATTGACTTCTATATAATTAGTGTTTTTAACTAATCTAACGATTGATTTTTGCTCTACCTCTACTCCCTTTGGTTTTCCTGTAGAACCTGAAGTATACATTACATATGCCAAATTAGACGAACTTATTGACATATCTAATGATTCTGAAGAATATTCTAAAGCGTTAAACTTTTCTAATTCCACGTTATCAATACATACTTTGCAATTAGTTTCATTCTCTATAAAAACAACACGATCTTCAGGATAATTAGGATCTATTGGTACATAGGCACCTCCTGCTTTTAGAATTCCTAATATTGATATGATCATCCACTCGCTTCGATCTAATTTGACTCCTATTAAATCTTCTTTTTCTATTCCATAAGTAGTTATCAAATAATTAGCCAACTGATTTGATCTTTTATCTAACTCTTGATAAGTAAGCTCTACATCCTCATAAATAACAGCTACTGCTTCTGGATTCTTCGCAACTTGTTCTGAGAATAAATCCAGTACCGTTTTATCTTTTGGATACTCTATATCAGTAGCGTTAAATACTTTCAACAACTCCTGTTTTTCCTCTTGAAGCAAATATTCTATTTCACCTATTGTTAGGTCACAATTCTTCTGTAATGATTTCAACAATTGCTTAAAGTGTCGGATAAACTGACTTATTATATCCTTATCATAGATATCAGAGTTATATACTACCTTAAATGACAAACAATCACCTATCTCTTTAAAACTAAATTCCAAATCAAACTTGGACACAGCTCCTTCGGTATATCTCAAAGTTTCTAATTCCTCTTTACTTAGAACGGCATCAATTGTATTTTCTCCATTATTCTGTAAAACCAACATTACATCGAAGAGTTCATTTCTACTTGTATCTTTATCCAAGTTTACGTCTTCAACCAATCTATCAAATGGGTACATCTGATGATTGAACGCTGCTAATGTGTTGGTTTTTAATCTAGAATATAAAGAAGTGAATTTTTCTTCAGGATTTATCTCATTGCGTAATGCCAAAGTATTCACATAAAACCCAATTTGATCTTTCAAGTCTATATGTTCTCTTCCTGCTACAGCTGTACCAATGATTATATCTTTCTCTGAAGTATATTTATATAACAAAATATTTAAAGCTGTTAATATTCCAGTAAAAAGACTTCCTCCATTTGATTGTGAATATTTTTTGATAAAAGATGTAAGATCTTTGTCTAAATAAGTCGTTAACAAACAACCATTAGATGTTTTTATTACAGGTCTGTTTTTACTTGCAGGTAAATCTAAAACTGGTAATTTTCCAGAGAATTTATCCAACCAAAATTCTTTAGAAACTTTACTAGCATCTGTTTCTAATTGTTTTAATTGCCAAGATGCAAAGTCCTTGTATTGTATTGGTAATTCGTTAAAAGATTGCTCTAAATTATTTTTATAGGATTCATAATATTTCGAAAAATCCTTAGCTAACACCTCCATTGACCATCCATCACTAATTATATGATGCATGTTATAATAGAAAATATAAGAATCATCTTCAACTTGTAGTAGCGCTACTCTAAACAAAGGTCCATTTTCTAAATCGAAAGGTATAAAAGAATCTTCTTTAACATAGAGATGAGCAAGTTCTTTATGATGTCTAAAATCCTTTTTAACAATTTCAAAATTAACCTTAGAAATATCTCGTACGACCTGTTTAACATCTTCTTCGGAATCCTCAATGAAAACAGTTCTTAAAATTTCGTGTCTTTCTAAAACCGAATATATTGCCTTTTCAATACTAATTATATCCACTTCTCCTTCAATCCGTATGGAATGAGGTATATTATATACTCCTAATTCACTATTTGTTTTAGATAGCATCCATAATCGGCGTTGTCCTGCAGATACTGAATAACTTTCCCTTTCTTCTAATTTATCAATATGTAAAAACTTCTCTTTCCTTAAAGATTCAATTAAGTTGCTTTGTTCTTTAATGGTAGGGAATTCAAAAATAGATGTAGTAGGCATTTTTACCTCAAATAACTTATGATATCTATTTAGCAATAAAATCACCTTTAAACTATGTCCTCCTAATTGAAAGAAGTCATCTTCGATACCTATATGTTCCCTTTTTAAAATTTCTCCCCAAATTTCAACCATCTTTTCCTCAATAGGGTTTCTAGGTAAAGTAGATGTATTTTTTGCTATTGAGTTACTGCCATACTTCTCTAACAATAACTTTCTATCTATTTTGCCATTAAGAGTAAGAGGCATTTTTTCAATTGGAATAAGAGCGCTTGGAATCATATAAGATGGTAAATTTTTATTCAAAAAAGTGCTTAACTCATGATCTTCCAAATCTATTTTAGAAGTGTAATAGGCAATTATTCTTTTGTCTCCATCATCACTCTTGTGAACTAACGTTGCAGATTCATTAATTTCGGTATGGTTCAGTATACAGGAATTAATTTCATCTAATTCAATTCTATGTCCTCTTATTTTAACCTGATTATCTCTTCGCCCAACAAATTCAATATTGCCATCATCTAACCAGAAAGCGATATCTCCAGTTTTATATATATATTCTCCTTTAGCAAAAGGATTTTCAATAAACTTTTGATTAGTTTGAACTGTGTTATTAAGATATCCTTGACTTAGTCCCTTTCCAGAAATACATATTTCTCCTTTAACCCCTATCGGATTCAATTTATTAAAAGCATTTAGTATGTAAACTTTGGTGTTGGATATAGGTTTTCCAATGGGTACTAAATTATCTTCTCTTTTGATGTATTTATATTCTAAAGATGAGATGGTAGTTTCTGTAGGACCATATTTATTATAAAAGTCAATATTAGAAGGTACTCCTTCTACTAACTTCGGTGAGCAAATCTCTCCTCCAGAAACTATTCTTTTTAAGTTTTTGCATTCATCAAGATCATTTAACTGTGCTAAATAACTAGGTGTTGTATGCAAATGAGATATGTTTTTCTCTTTTATAAATTGACAAATATTATCGCTAATTATAATATCCTTAGGCACTATAATCAATTTAGCACCATTCAATAAAGCTAGAAAAAATTGTTCTACGGAAGCATCAAAAATATAGTTTGCTAAAAATAATATTCTTTCATCCTTATGAATACAAAATTCTTTAGTTTGGTGTGTAATATAATTAACTAGAGAACTATTCTGAACCATTACCCCTTTTGGGAAACCAGTACTTCCTGAGGTGTAAATAAGATATATCGAATCTTTTGGAGAATATTCGAAATCTAAATTCTCTTTAGAATATTCTTGTTTTTTAAATTTAGTTAGTTCCTGCTCATCTATGCAAAGTTTATAGTTCGTGTCTTTTTGAATGTATGAGATACGCTTTTCTGGGTATTCCAAATCAATTGGAACATAAACACCTCTTACTTTCAATACTGCCAAAATAGCGATGACCATCCATTCATTTCGTTCTAACTTTAATCCTATAAAATCTCCTTCGTTTATACTGTAGTTTTTTACTATATAATTGGCTAATTGGTTAGATCTTTCATTCAATTCTCCATATGTCATTTCCAATCCTTCATACACTAAAGCCAGCTCATTACAATTCTCTACACACTGTTTTTCGAATAATTCTATTGCAGATTGTTCTACATCATAATCATATTTTACAGTATTAAAATCATTCAAAAGCTGTTTTCTCTCATTATCTGATAGGAAATCGATATTAGATATATTTTCCCGACAATTTTCTACTAATGAATTTGACAGGTTCTTAAAATGTATCATTAACTTCCTTATGGTTTCTGAATCGTAAACATCTGTATTAAAAGTTATTTCAAATGCAAAGCAGTTATTTACCTCTTTAAATATGACGCTCATATCGAATCTAGAAAATCTATCTCCTAAATCTTTTACATCCTTGAATAAACTTTGATCTATATTGACTTCTGACGTTCCATGATCGTTATTTATAACATTAAACATAATATCATAAATAGGATTTCTACTTACATCAGGATTTAATCCCAACTCTTTAACAATTCTATCAAAAGAATAATTTTGATGATCATAAGAATTCAGAGTACTTTCTTTTAGTCTTTTATGAAAATCAATAAAATTATCATTCTCTAACACTGCATTTCGCAAGACCATAGAATTTACATAAAACCCTATTTGATTTTCTAAATCAGAATGTAACCTACCAGATACTGGAGTACCTGTAACTATATCATTAATTTCGGTATATCTATATATCAAAATATTCCATATAGATAGTAAAACTATAAAATTAGAGCTCCCTTCATTTTTAGAAAACTTCTTTAATTTAGATGTAGTTTCTTCATCTAAAAATGTTACCAATCCTTGACCGTTATTTGTTTTGATCGCAGGGCGTTTTTTCAAACTTGGCAAATCAATTCTAGGGATACTTCCATTTAACTTTTTATTCCAAAATTCTTTAGATTTTTTAAACTTTTCTGTGCTGAATAAACTTATCTGCCAAGCGGAATAATCTTTATATTGTATGTTTAATTCGTTAAGATTTGGAGTTTTGTTATCTACAAATGATTGATAGTATTGTAAAATATCCTTAGTTAACACTTCTAACGACCAAGCATCACATATTATATGATGAATATTATAATAAAACCTATACTCTTTGTCATGAATTCTTATAAGTGATAATTTTAACAAAGGACCT
Source organism: Aquimarina litoralis (assembly GCF_019295435.1). Taxonomy (GTDB): domain Bacteria; phylum Bacteroidota; class Bacteroidia; order Flavobacteriales; family Flavobacteriaceae; genus Aquimarina; species Aquimarina litoralis_A. Next base: position 92,211 of record NZ_WEKL01000013.1, on the reverse strand, counting down.
AATTCAAGATCGAAAAATTTATACGATTCTTCATTTACGTATTTCTGAACACTTTCAATTTTATTATCTAGACTTCTGTAATCCAAATAATCAATTTTAAAATTAAGCTGATCTAATGGTCGAACATACTGTCTTAACTCCCCATTTTTATTTTCTTTAAAAACGGTTCTCAAAATCTCGTGTCTTTCGAGAGTTGCATATATAGCTTTTTCAAATAACTCTATATTTAGATCTTCTAATAGTGGGATTACTCCGAATAGATTATATGAAGAATTGGATGATTTCTCTTTTTCAAATACACTTTCTAACCACAGCCTCATTTGTCCATCTGAAACAGCATAATTTTCGGACTTTTTAACATTAAGAATTTCAATATTATCCTTTTTCTCTGCAGTACTAATTATTCTTAATTGTTCTATTATTCTACTTTTTTCAAAAATGTCAGCTATAGATAATTTTACTTTAAAACTTCTTTCATACTCATTAAGTAGTTTTAAAGCTTTTAGGCTATGTCCTCCCAATTCAAAGAAATCATCTTCTAAACCGATTGTATCTCTCTGTAAAATTTCTTCCCAAATCTTTACTATTTGTATTTCATCTTCTGTTTTTGGTGCTACATAATTTCTACTAGTTGATAGTTCAATTCCACTATTATTCAACAATGCTTTTCTATCTATTTTTCCACTTAGAGTTAATGGTATTTCTTCTACTTGAACAAAATGAGAAGGAATCATGTAATAAGGCATTTTAGCGCTTAAATGCTCTCTCAAATCATTAATATTTTGATCAGAATCGCAAACTAGGTATGCTACTAAATTTGTTTCTCCTTCATTATCATCAACAGTTAGAACAACGGCTTGAGAAATCTCATTTTTCTGTAATAAAAAATATTCTATCTCTCCTAATTCAATTCTATGACCTCTTATTTTTACTTGATTATCTTTTCTACCTATAAATTCGATATTTCCATCTGGAAGCCATCTACCCATATCACCTGTTCGATACAATCTCTCTCCAGATATATATGGATTATCTATAAATTTCTCATTGGTTAACTCTGATCGGTTTAAATATCCTTTTGCTACTCCTGCTCCACCAATACAGATCTCCCCAGCAACTCCTATTGGTAATAATTGTAAATCGCCATTTAGAATAAAAACAGACTCATTTTTAAGGGGTTTACCTATGGTTAACTCTGCATCACGATGTATCAACGAAGAGGTACTCCATATGGTTGTTTCTGTAGGGCCATAAACCTGTATGACAGTTCCATTTACTTCTTTCAAAATATTAAATGACTCTTCATTCAAAGTTTCTCCTCCAATCAAAACGACGTTTACATTTTCTAGAAAATCTTTAGAAACTGAATCAAGCTGAGAAAACCTGGAAGGTGTAAATTGAATACCATCTATATTTTTAGAAACAATGCGATCCACCACTTTTTCAGGATCCATTAAAAGTGAACTTGAAAATAAATCTATAGTAATACCTTGACTAAGTACTCCTAATAATTCAATTACTGAAATATCAAATGTAAAATTAGTAGTTGCTCCAAACGTTGTAACATTTGAAAAATTAAAATCAATTGAGAAATTTTGAATAAAAGATAACAAGTTATAATGTGTAATCATAACCCCTTTAGGAGTTCCTGTAGATCCTGAAGTATAGATCACATATGCTAAATCATCTCCTTGTATTTTTTGATTTAAATTATGAGTAGGATACTTAGAGATGGTATCATTAAAATCTTTTAATAGTTCATCTTCTATAATAATCTCTAAAGTTGTATCCTGAATAATAAAACTCTCTCTCTCTTTCGGATATCTTAAATCTAATGGAACATATGCACATCCTAATTTTAAAACTGCCAACATAGAAACAACTAACCATTCGCTTCTATCCATTTTCAAACCTATTAATTCATTTGATTTAATCGAATAATTAGCTTTAAGATAATGTGCTAATTGATTTGATTTGATATCAAGCTCTTTATAGCTTAATGAATTTTCTTCAAAAACTACAGCTAATGCATCTGGTGATTTTTCTACCTGTTCTTGAAATAAATCCAGATATAAATTATCTTCTGAAAATTCACATTTAGTTTTATTAAAATCTGATAGTAATTGTATGCTACTTTCTTTCCCTACACTATCAATTTTAGATATTTCTACATCTGCTTTATTAATTAATTCTTTTGTTAAATACCTAAAATCAATCATTAGGTTTTTAATCATTTCTTTTTCGTAAACATCTGAATTAAAAATTATTTCAAAAGAAATATATTCACCTACTTTTTGGAAAGTAAGTTGTAAATCAAATTTCGAAGATTTATTTCCATAATCTATAATTTCATCTATTCCTTGAATAGTATTAAAATTAGTTATGGTTGAATCATTTTGATAGACAAAGAAGATATCAAAAATAGGGTTTCTGCTTTTACTTCTTTTTATTTCTAAATCATCAATCAAACGATCAAATGGATAGTTTTGATGATCTAAACAATTTAGAATGTTAGTCTTTGCATGATTATAAAAGGCATCAAAATTTTCCTCTGTATTAATTTTGTTTCTAACAGCAACAGTATTAATATAAAAACCTATTTGATTTTTTAGTTCTAAATGATCTCGACCTGCTACAGGAGTTCCTATGATTACATCTTTGTTTGAAGTATGGAAATACGTCAAAATATTGAATGCTGAAAGCAAAAACATGAATGTACTACCTCCATTTTTTTCAACATAGGCATCTATTAATTTAGAGGTTTCAGCATCTAAAAAAGTACCTAGCGACCCTCCATTATATGTTTTGGTATTTAGTCTATTTTTATATCTAGGGAAATCAATCAAAGGTAAGTCTCCACTTAAGTAATCTAGCCAGTATTGTCTATCTTTATTAAATGTAGTTTTATTCATTTCTTCTAATTGCCAGCCTACATAATCTTTATATTGAAATGATAAATCTTTAATTTCTGGAAGCGTATTGGATTTATACGCTTCGTAATAATTCATTATATCGTTACCTAATATATCAGCAGACCAACCATCACTAATGATATGGTGCATATTGTAATAAAAAACGTATTCACTTTCATCAAGTTTAAATAATACCGTTCTAAATAAAGGCCCTTTTTCTAGATCAAAAGTTTTAATCGCATCTTCTTTTATATACTCTTCAAGCAATTCCTTTTTATTGGTTTTATTGCTTAAATCATTACATTCTAATTTAAAATTTAGATCTTCTACATTCAGAATTTTTTGTCTTATATCTCCTTTCTCATTTTGAATAAATATGGTTCTTAAAATTTCGTGTCTTTCAAGAACAGATAAAATAGCTTTTTCAAGACTGATAAAATCATATTTTCCTTGTAGAGAAACTGTAGTAGGGATATTATATGCTGATGATCCATCTTTAAATTGACTTGTAATCCATAATCTTCTTTGCGCATCAGAAATAGGGTAATCTTCCTGAAAATCAACTTTTTTTATTCTATTTTCATTTGACTTTAAAGATCTACTACTAACTCGAAGAGTACTGATTAATTCTTCTTTGTATAGCTTTAACTCTTTTTTATCCTCTACTGAAAGGTTACTTAGCTTTCCCGTTAGTCTTATTTGAGTCTCATCTTCACTTAATGCAATCTTTACCCCTTTACTTAATAAGTTATTTATTATGTTCTTAATATGTTTCATTCCGTCAAAATATTTTTATAATTATTTAAACCGGGATGATTCAATAGAAAACCTGCTGCAATTTAGAATTCAGGCAAATACTACTACTTTGCTGCGTTTTTTAAACTCATCAGAATATTACTATACTGAAATTTAAAATACAAGTATTTATTGTATTCCCTCCAACTTATTACAAAGTTCTATTGGATACTAACGGTTAAAATGATTTTAGTGTAATCGTAAACTAATTATCTATTTAATATAATATGAGTATTTAGAAAAGTATATTAAACTTGTTGTTATATAAGCAACTCATCACCAGTATCATATACTTCTTCTGAAACATTCTGGATAAGTAAAATGGATTCAATTAAAGAAGCTAATTTAGATATCGTTGGATTTTCAAATAATTGAGTAACATTCATTTGAATAGCAAACTCGTTCTCAATTTTGATCAGAACCTTCATTCCTCTCAAACTATTTCCTCCTATGGCAAAGAAGTTATCTTCAACTCCAATTTTTTCTCTTTCAAGAACAATTTCCCATATATCTACTAATGTTTTTTCTAATTCATTACTAGGAGCTATATAAGCATTAGTAGCATTTACTTCATTAAGTATTTTGGATGAGAGGATTTTCTTCTTATCAACTTTACCATTAACAGTCAAAGGAATAGAATCCAATTGAAAGAAATTGGAAGGAATCATATAATCTGGTAAATAAGAATTCAACTTCTCTTTTATCCCGTTTATATTTAATTCTACGTTCGAATGAACAAAAGCAACCAATTCTTTATTCCCAATTTCATCATCTACAATAACTACGGTATTCGATTTCACGTCAGGAATAGCTCCGATAGCCTTTTCTATTTCCTCTAATTCTATTCTATACCCTCTAATTTTTACCTGATTGTCTTTTCTTCCTATATACTCAAATTCTCCATTCGGCAAACGAATTCCTAAATCACCAGTTCTATATAAGTATTCTCCTTTATAATATGGATCACTGACAAATTTTTGATTAGTCAACTCATCCTTATTCAAATAACCTTCAGCTAAACCATATCCAGCTATACATATTTCTCCGACAATTCCTACAGGTTGAATATTCATTTGCTCATTCATAATGTAGACTCTCGTATTTGCTATTGGAACACCAATATTTATTTCATTTTCTGAATGAATTTCTTTTACCGTACAACCTACTGTAGTTTCAGTCGGACCATACTCATTAAAAATATGAATAGTTTCCTTTATACTTTGTAAACTACTAACATGTTTCTGTAATAATTTATCTCCACCAACAATAGCAAGTTCTAAATTAGACTCATTTATATTCAACTCTTCACATAATGACACATGTGCAGGAGTTAATTTTATATTAGAAATATCTTGTTTTAAATACCATTTTAGATTTGTTAAAAGATCGTTCCCTTTCGGAATAAAAAGAGTACCTCCACTAATAATTGGTAAAAACAAACTGGTAATAGTTAGATCAAAAGACAATGAAGTAAACCATCCAAAATTATAGTTCCTTAGTGATTTAGATTTTAAATAATAATCTTGCCCCCAACTTAAATAATTAAATAAAGAACTGTGTCTCACCTTAACTCCTTTTGGATGTCCTGTACTACCTGAGGTATATAAAACATACGCAAGACTATCATTAGTTAAGTGATCCCTATTTGGTAGGATAGCTATCTCATCAGCTTCATTTAATTCAACATCAATTGCAAAAATATCTCCTTCATAAAAATCTACTTCAAACATATAATCGGTCGTAGTAATTAATAGACCTAATTGCGCATCATCTACTATATAACTTTGTCGTTCTCTCGGATAATTAATATCGATTGGTATATATGAATATCCAGCTTTTAATATCCCAAGAATAGAAATAATCGTTAAATCACTGTTTTCAAGTAACAAACCAATGTGTGCATCATTTTTGAAACTATATTTGCTCCTTAGTATATGCGCCAACTTATTTGACTCTAGATCTAACTCTTTATAAGTATATTTCTTGGTATCAAAATCTATAGCGATCTTATTTGGTGTTTGAGCAACCTGATTTTCAAAAAGATCAATTATAGTCTGGGTTTCAGAGGTTGTAGTTTTTTGATTTTGATCAAACAACACATCATCTTTCTCTATTTTTGATAGGAATTCACATTTCTTCAATTCTTCATTTTCATTCTTGATGAACTCTTTGATTAAATTATAAAGATGTTCGCCTATTTTATTTATCGAAGATATTTCAAATGAGTTTTCATCATATAGAAATTCAATTTTTAGATCGTTCCCTAGAGGTACTATTCTAAGTCCAAAGTCATAGGTAGATTGTTCATCAGATTCAGATCCATTCAACTCCCAATTTTTAGAATTTTCGTTTGCTAAATTTTGATTAGCCATATTTTGGAAGGAAATTACATGATTAACCAATTCACTTCCTAAATCATTAAAATCCTGAATATTAGACAAACTTTCATAATGGTGAGGTATTGAATTAATAGAATACTCGTGAATTTCTTGTAACAGATCGTTAATCGTAGTTTTTTCATTAAATGATACTCTGACTGGAATTGTATTAATAAACAGACCCACAATTTCTTCTACTCCTTCAAGTTCTGGAGGTCTTCCAGATACTATTTGACCAAATACGACATCATTCGTATTATTATACTGCGCAAGTAAATAACCCCATACTCCTAGAATGAAAGTATTTTTGGTTATATCTAATTTCTCACATAAATCCGTAATTTCACTAAACAAGTTAGTTCCTAGTGTTATCTCATTAACAACTGTATTTTGGTTATTTTTATTTTTAAGCTTTCTTTTGAAAGGAACTTTCGCATTGTTAGCATAATCATTTAAATAATTTTTCCAGAAAGACTTAGTAGATGTCTTGTCCAAATTATGCAACCACTGAATGTAATTTGAATAATTATTTGGTTTAGGCAAAATTTGATCAGATACATCATTCTCCTTAATTAAATTCACAAAATCCTTAACCAAAACGCCTACAGACCAGGCGTCCATTATAATATGATGATACGTCCATATAAATTCATAATAATCATTAGATAGTTCTACTACCGTTAGTCTCATTTGTGATGGGTTTGATAAATCAAAACCTCTATCAAAATCAATACTCTTTATATTTTGTACCTCTTCTCTCTTTTCTTCCTCTGAATGAACGTTATTTATTTTTTTGTAAACGAAATCAATATCTACTGATTTCCATACAATTTGTAAAATTTCCTCTTGATATTTTCTGGTAAAACTTGTTCGCAAAATAGCATACTTGTCTACTATTCGCTTATAACTATTTTCTATTGCTTCTTTAGTTATATTTTCAATTTTGATGGTAAATGACCTTTGCCCCAAATAATTTGTTAAGCTACCTTCGGTCAATGAATGATAATAAAATCCTTCTTGTAAAGGAGACAATTTATAAACATCTTCTACCTCTCCATTTGATTTTATTGCATCGAGTTCTTCGACCTCTAATTTTTTATAGGTTAAATCAGATGGTGTTAGAATTTTAGTATTTTGGTTAGATAACTCTTTTATTAATGATTTTAATTCATCCTCATAGGATCTGTTAAACTTATTCATCATACCTTCGCTAAAGACGTCAGATGAATACTCAATTTGTAAAAACAGTTCCTCATTTACTATCATCCCATTGATACTTAAAGGTTCAGAACTCATTTTTTCCTTGTAGTTATCTCCCTTATATTCTGAACTATATTCGTATAAAACTTCTCCTTCATTATCTGAGACATTAGATCCAAAATCCCCTAAGTAGTTAAATACAATTGTTGGTTCTAATTTATGATCCAGTTCATTGGTTAAATACTTTAGTATTCCATAATCGATTCCCTTGTTTGGAATTCTTCTAAAAGATTCTTTAACACCAACTAAAGACTTAATTCTTGAAGATGGCTCTATTTTTAAAACAAAAGGAAAAACACTTGTAAACCAACCTACGGTTCTACTAACATCAACATTATCTATTATTTCTTCTCTACCATGTCCTTCCATTTTAATAACACTACCAGAAACTTCGAATGTGTTATATAAGGCCATACCAAGAGCTGTTATTAAAATGTCATTTATATCTGTACTATACGCACTATGAACATTTTCTTGAAGTGCTTCTGTTACGTTTTTATTTAGACCAAACGATACTATTGAATCTAATTTTCCAACTTTATTATCACTTAAAGTATTTAATTGATTATGATTTGCTTGACTACAAACCGATTTCCAATACTTGTGGATTTCAGAATTTATTAAATTAGAAGAATACTCTTTTAACAATCCAGACCATCTTTGGAAAGAATCTGTTTTTAATGGAAGTTTAACTTTTTCTTGGTTTTCTAAAGCCTTATAAATTGTGGAAAAATCTTCTAGTATTATTCGCCAAGAAACACCATCGATTACAAGATGGTGACAAAATAGTCCTATTCTATCTCCATCTGATAAACTACAATGTAATACCGAAAATAAAGGTCCTTCTTCTAATTCAAAACTTAGCTGCGTATTTTGACAAATCTTCCCTAATTCATCTAACTCATCCTTTTCATCTTTGAGATTATAATAACCAAAGTTATAATCTTGTTCTTTTATATCCTTATTATATTGAATTATTTGATCAGATTCCCTCTTATATATCATGCGAAGCGAATCATGATGTTTTACTAATATGTTGACACTTTTGTTTACTAAATCAGAATCTAATCGATTTATTGACTTTAATAATACAGATTGATTATAATATGAATGATCTGTTATACTACTGTCGAAAAAAAACATCCTTTGAATCGGAGTTAAATCAACTTCACCTATTACAGGAGATTGATCAATATCCCTAAGTTTCTTACTTATTTTTTTTGCTAAATCAACGAATATTGGAGTTCGTAAAATATCTTCTAATTTCAATTCATATCCATTTTCTCTTAAACGTGATACTATCTGAATAGACTTAATTGAATCTCCTCCTAGATTATAAAAATTATCATGTAGACTTATCGTTTTTCGGTTTAAAACTTGTTTACAGATATTAATGAGCAATTTTTCATTCGATGTCCTAGCTTCCAAAAATAACTCTCCACTTGATATCGTATTATTTGAAACTTCAGGGAGCTTCTTATAATCTATTTTACCATTTAACGTCAATGGAAACTGTTCCAATTGAACAAAATGACCGGGCAACATATAACTTGGTAAAAACTCACTCAAATCCGATCGCAAATCCTTTACTACCAGATCCTTTTCACTTATTAGATAAGCTACTATTTCATGATTGGAATTTTCATCTTTCTTAACTGTTACAACGCTAGATTTAATGTATGGCAAGTTAGACAATGCATTTTCAATCTCTCCTAACTCTACTCTATATCCACGAATTTTTATCTGATTATCTTTTCTTCCTATAAATTCATGATTTCCATCTTCTAACCTTCGAACTAAATCACCTGTTTTATATATCCTTCCTTCATTTATTTCTTTCTTAACTATGAATTTTTCATCGGTTAATTCTGGTAGGTTTAAATATTCCTTAGCTATTCCTTTACCTCCAATATGCAGTTCTCCTATAACACCTATGGGTGATAATTGTTCATTCTCATCCAAAACATAAACCATAGATTTTGAAAAAGGTTTACCTATTGGCACATTATGATATTCATTATTTACATCTACTTTATAAATTAACTTACCTATAGTGGTTTCAGTAGGTCCATAATGATTAAAAATTTCAATGTTTGGAGATTCCTTTTTTATTTTGGATATGATGGCCGGTTCTAACGCACTACCTCCAAAAATAATTCCTTTATTCGGTAATAATAAACTACCAGACCCTTCTATTGACAACCAATAGAATGGAACTATCTTTATATAATCAATTTGATTATTACTGAAATAATTAATCAATGACAAAGGGTTTCTTAGTGCATTAAGGTTAAATGTATGTAGCGTTCCCCCAGTTAGTAAAGCTGCATATAAAACAGTATTCCCTAAATCAGCAGACATGGTAGACATTAATCCATATTGATAAGGTGCATCAAGTTTAACCGCATCTTTTATTCCGTAGAAATAATCTAATATGCTTTCATGCTGAATAGCAACTCCTTTGGGTTTCCCTGTAGATCCTGATGTATATATAACATAACACATATCATCTAAATCCACTTTATATTCAAGAGGTGAAATTGGCTGATAATTCGTTACATCTTCAAAAATTTCTAATGTAACTTTCTCCTCTTTAATTATTGTACTCAAAGAGGTTACTGTATTCTGATCTCCTAATATAGTTGCGATCCCTGAATCCTCAATAATATAGCGTATCCTGTTTTCTGGTAATTCAAAATCAATTGGTACATAAGCTCCTCCAGATTTAATAATCGCTAAAATACCGGTTATCATATCTAAAGGGTTTTCTATGCAAACTCCTACCAAAACATTTTTCCCTACTCCTTTATTTCGTAAATAAGATGCTACACGATCCACACGATTACCTAAATCTTTATAAGTAACTGAAAGATCTTCATGAACTATAGCAACATTATTTGGCTTTGATTTTACCTGATCTTCAAACAAATCTATGATTGATTTATCTTTTGGATATGACAATAACTTTTGATTCGTATCTTTCAGAATACTATTTTTTTCATCCTCTAAAAGAAAATCTATTTTACCGATTTCATCTGACGGTTCTGTTAATAAAGTTTGAGTAATTGATTTATAATGAAGCATTAGTCTTCTAACCATATCTTCTTCATAAACATCTGTATTATAAATAATACTAAAGGATATAGTATCTCCAATTTCTTCAAAGGAAATATTCAAATCAAATTTTGACATCATATTACCCAAGTCCTCAATCGATTGTACTAGTTTCTCATCAATTATGGTTTCTCTCTTTTTTTGAGATAAATTTTGTTGAGAAATCATTATATCAAAAACGGGATTTCGACTTATATCTCTTTTTATATTTAAATCCTCTACCAAACGATCAAATGGATAATTTTGATACTCATAACTTTTTAAAACATCTTTCTTTATTCTATAATAAAAATCTAGAAAAGTCTCTTTAGGATCTATTTGATTTCTTAGTGCAAGTGTATTGGTATAAAATCCAATCTGATTTTCTAATTCTTTTTGTGGTCTTTCGGCTACGGGAACTCCAAAAACAATATCTCTATTTCCTGTATAGCGATAGATCAAAGCATTCCAAATTGAAACTATCGTGATAAATAGACTTCCATTTTCTTTTTTTGAAAATGATTTAATCGTATTTGTAGTCTCTTTATCTAAAAATGTTCTTAAGACTTTCCCGTTATTGGTTTTAATACTTGGTCTCTTCTTACTACTAGGTAAATCAATCGGCAAAAGATCACCTTTTAACTTATTCAACCAATACTCTTTTCCTTTGTCATATGCTCCTGATTCGACCTGATTTAGTTGCCAAACTGCATAGTCTTTGTAATGAATTTCAAGTTTATCAATTGTTGGTTTTCTTTTTGTCTCAAAAGCATTATAAAAATTTAAAACATCGTTTGCTAAAACCTCCTTTGACCACCCATCACTAATAATGTGATGCATATTGTAATAAAATACATACTCTTCATCTTTTAACTGAAAGAGTGCCACTCGTAAAAGGGGACCATTTTCTAAATCAAAAGCTACAAATGAATCTTCTTGTATATATTTATTAACAAGTTCTAAAGCATCATTTTCTAATCTAAAATCATGGTAATCAAGATCCAAATCAACATCATCTGAATCAAGAATCCACTGATTTATTTCTCCTTTAGAATTCTTTCTGAAAACAGTTCTTAAGATCTCATGACGATCAATAACTGTAATAATTGATTTTTTTAAATTCTCAATATTGTATTCACCTTCAAGAGTTATACTTGTAGGCATATTATACGTTAATGCTTCCGTTTCATATTGACTCAGCACCCATAATCTCTTTTGCGAAAAAGAAAGCGGATAGCTATCTAAAACTTCGGCTTTTTCTATTGTGAATTCTTGTTTATCGATGTTTTGCAAAGACTGTAAATACTCAATTAACTCCTTTTTGTTTTCTTTAATAGTTTGTAATAATTCTTTATTAACACTATTAACGTTTTTATCTAAAAATAAAACATTAAGGTTTCCCTCTGTAATGGTTATTTTTACATTGTTTTCCCTAATTTCAGATAATAGCTTTTGTAAATTCATTCTATTTTTTTATTATTAAGAAACCATCACTTTCTCTACTTTTTCAAATAGAAAAACTAACAATGTCTTTTTTAAATTAAGTATCGTGTGTGTAAACCAGCGTTGTATTGCCGGATAAATAAAGAGTTTAAGAATTTTGGGATACTACTAGAAGTATCTTATAAATTATAATGTGACTTTAGAAATAGGCTATTGAATTGATTCTAAAATTTTTATCTCATTATTATTGGAAATAGGTATTCTTAAATTGTAAAACTAACACCTTCTACATCTTCCTTCTCTTGCTCTGTAATATTCCATTGTAAATTCAGGATATAGTCAGCAATTTCTTTTATATTTTTTAAAGTAAATAAATCTTCTATTCCTATTTTTATTTCGAAAGTACTAAGTATCTCATTACGTAAACGAATCAATTTAATACTATCTCCTCCTAAAAGGAAAAAATCATCTTCAGTACCAACACCTTTATGTCCAAGAATATTCTCTACAATAACAACCAATTTTTCTTCTACTTCATTTGTAGGAGCTACATAACTAATACTATCATCTTTATAAGTATCCAATAATTTCAATAGYTGTTTGTTATCAACCTTACCATTTAGATTCAATGGTATTTCATCTACTTGGATTAAATATGATGGCACCATATAGTAAGGAAGCAAGGTCTTTAGATAATTTACCAATTCTCTAGTATCTAACTTCTCTTTCGAAACGAAAAATGCAACTAATTCTTTACTGTCATTTTGCTTGCCCTTAACCGTAACAACAATCTGATCAATCAAATCGAAATCCGAAATTACTTTTTCAATCTCCCCTAATTCTACTCTATTACCTCTAATCTTTATTTGATTATCTCTTCTACCGATGTACTGAATACTACCGTCTGGAAGGAATCTTCCAATATCACCTGATTTATATAATCGTTTATTTTTATCAAATGGGCTTATGATAAACTTCTCACGAGTTAGGTCTTCTTTATTTAGGTATTCTCTAGCCAATTGAACTCCCCCTATAAGTATCTCTCCTGGAACACCTAAAGGCTGTAAAGCAAGTTGTTCATTCACAATAAATATTTCTGTGTTATTTACGGGTTTTCCAATTGACACCAATGTTTCTTTAGAAGGGTTTTGTGTCAAATTAACTTCTGTAACATCTATAGACGCTTCAGTAGGGCCATAATAATTATGTAAATCTGCTTTTGAATATACTTCCTTAAATTCATTTTCTAACTGAACGGACATTGCTTCACCACTACAAACAACTTGGCGTAACTCATTAATTTCATTCCATGTAATCATTTCTACCGCTATTTTAAGCATCGATGGAACAAAATGAATAATTGTAATTCCTTTATTTATAATAATTGATTCTAAATAGTCTGGAGATTTATGGCCTTCGGGTTTAGCTATCACTAATTTACTACCAGACATAAAAGGTAATAATAGTTCCCATACTGAAACATCAAAAGTATAAGGTGTTTTCTGAAGAAATACATCATCTGAATTAATATCTAAATCTTTAATCATCCATAAAAATCTATTTATCATTCCCCGATGTTCTATAAGTACTCCTTTGGGAGTACCAGTACTTCCTGATGTATAAATTACATACGCTAAATCATTTTGATTAATCGTTACTTCTGGCCTTGTTTTTGGGTAATTCCCCTTATCAAACTTATTCAATTCATCTATATCAATACAAACCTTACAATTAGTATCTTCAAGGATATAGGAAATTCTATTTTCAGGATAATCCGGAGCTATTGGTACGTAAGCAGCTCCTGATTTTAATATTCCTAAAATGGACAATGCCATCCATTCACTTCTTTGGAGTTTAACTGCAATAATGTCCTCTGTAACAACACTATATTCATTTATTAAATAGTTTGCCAATTGATTTGATATTTCATCTACCTGCGCATAAGTAAACTCTTTACCTTCAAAGTCAATTGCTATTTCATTTGGTCTTAATTGGACCTGTTCTTCAAAATAATCTAGAATTGTTTTATTTTCAGGATACTCTATAACAGTATCATTAAAATCTTTTAATAATAGGTATTCTTCTTTTTCTGATAGGAAGTTAATACTTCCTATAATATTTTCGGTATTCTCAAATAATGATCGAATTAATGTCTTAAAATGAAACATTAGTTCTCTTATTGTTTCAGAAGTGTATATATCTGCATTATAGTTTATTGAAAAAGATAGGCAATCTGCTACTTCTTCAAAAATGATTTCTAAATCAAATTTTGACACTACATTAGAAGATTCTTTTATCAAGTTAATATCTTCTTGATGTAAAGAATTCATTGAATAATTATTCTCTCCATTATTCTGAAGTATCAGCATGATATCAAAAATAGGATTCCTACTTGCATCCTTGATCAAACTCATCTCTTCAATTAATCCATCAAAAGGATACATTTGGTGATCATAACTTTCTAAGGTACTATTTCTTATTTGTTCATAAAATTCACGAAAAGTTAGATCTGCATCTATTTTATTTCTAAGAGCAATGGTATTAACATAAAAACCTATTTGATCTTTTAATTCAAAATGTTCTCTAGCAGCCATTGGGCTTCCGATTATAATATCCTTATCCGAAGTATATCGATGCAAAAGAACCAATAAAGCCGATAATAGACCTATATATACACTTCCATCATTATGTAAAGCATGTTGCTTTATTAAAGATGTAATATCCTTGTCTATGAATGTAGATGAACTGTTTCCATTATATGTTCTTACATTAGGTCTTAACTTCGAATTTGGCAAGCTTATTTTGGGTAATTCTCCTGATAGCTTTTCTAACCAGTATTGTTTAGATATACTGTATTCTTCAGATGCTACTTGTGTTAATTGCCATGAGGCATAGTCTTTATACTGAATATTTAAATTATCAAGTGAAGGATTTTGTTTTGATATATAAGATTTATAGAAATGGAGTATGTCCTTAGATAAAATTTCCATAGACCAACCATCACTAATAATGTGATGCATATTGAAATAAAAGTAATATTCGTCTTCTGATATTTGAAGTAAAGCAGCTCTCAAAAGCATTCCGTTTTCAAAATCAAATGCTTTAAATAAGTCCTCTTTTATATAAGAAAGTGCTTGTTCAGAAGCATTGGTAAAGTCTTTATATCCCAACTTAAAATCTACATCCTCTATATTTCTTATGTATTGTCTTACTTCTCCCTCTTCATTGATTTTAAATTGAGTTCTTAATATTTCGTGACGCTCAATTGTTTTTAAAATAGCTTGTTCTAAAGCCTTTATATCATATTTTTCTTTTACTTTAAACCAGTAAGGAATATTATAAGCAGCGGAACCGTCTTTAAATTGACTTAATATCCATAACCTTCTCTGTCCATAAGAAATAGGATAGCTAGTCTGTAATGGTACTTTTTCTATTTGAGTAAAATTAGTTTTAGTACTGTCTGAAATTAATTTTGCATGCTCAGATAATATTGGTTTTTCGAAAACATCTTTCAATAATAACTTTACCTGGAAAATTTCCCGGTATTCATTAATAAGTCTTATGGCTTTGATACTTTGCCCTCCTAATTTAAAAAAGTCATCGTTAATCCCTATTTTCTTTATTTTCAATATCTCTTCCCAAATTCTTACTAGAGTTTTTTCTATTTCACTTTTAGGTTCTTCATAAACAGCCCTGTTATTATCAGAAACCGATGCTGTTTTTAATAAAGCTTTCGTATCAACTTTTCCATTTATTGTCAAAGGAAAATCTTCTAATTGATAAAATAAAGCCGGAATCATATATCCTGGTAATCTCTCTGAAAGTGATCTTTTCAACTGATTTATGTCAACTACTACATCTGATTTTATAAAAGCAACCAAATCATTGTTACCATCTTGATTAGTTTTTGTTAAAACAATGGCAGCCGATATATCATTTATAGCTTGAATAGAATTTTCTATCTCACCTAATTCTACTCTATAACCTCTAATTTTAATTTGATTATCTAATCTTCCAATGTATTCAATATTTCCATCTGAAAACCATCTCCCAAGATCACCTGTTTGATAAGAAAGCTCTTCGCTATTCGACACACTAGGCTTGAACTTTTGTTTTGTCAAATCAGGATTGTTCAAATAACCTTGTGATACTTGCTTACCACTAATACATATTTCTCCTATTACTCCTATTGGACAAATAGTTCCATTTTCTGATACAATATCAATTTTAGTGTTAGCTACCGGTTTTCCTACAGTTATTATATCATCATTTTTTGTTATTTCTTTGACAATGCAGCCTACAGTAGTTTCAGTAGGTCCATATTCATTATATATTGAGATATTTTTATTAATATTCCATATTCCATCTATTTGATTTTTGGTTAATTGCTCTCCTCCACAGATAAGAGTATGTATATCAATTTCTTTTATATCTAGTTCTTTGATTAAAGACAAATGGGAAGGAGTTAATTTCAAAGTGTCAATATCTTCATTATTTAAAGCATTAATAAGCAGATCTTTAATTTCCATTTGCTGATTTCCAATCCATAACTTTTTACCCATTGTTAAACTGGAGTAAATGGAAGTTATCGTCAAATCAAAAGATATAGAAGTAATTAATCCCCAGTTTCCAAAATTATTATTCCCGAAATAGAATGAGTTAGCCCATTGGATGTAATTCGTTAAATTAGCATGACTTATAACACAACCTTTTGGATTCCCTGTAGAACCTGATGTGTAAATACAATATGCTGGGTCATTTGGTTTTATACTAACTGTAACATCTTCTAATTCATGATTATATACACTTGCATCAGAAGAAGATAATATTTCAACATCTAAAAATGAGTACTCCTCAACTAAGTCTTCATCACAAATTAATAGCTTACACTGTGACTCTTTTATTATAAATTCAATTCTATTTTTAGGATAATCTAAATCTATTGGAATGTAATAAGCTGATGCTTTTAGAACACCAAGCATACTCATAATAAACGAATCAGATCTACTTCCCAAAATACATACAGCATCTCCTTGCTTAATATTACATTGATGAATTAAGTAATTCTTGAATTGATTGGATTTATAATGAAGATCTTTATAAGTAATTCTATGGTTATCAACTACTAAAGCTACATTATTGTTAGAATCGTTTAATTGTTTATCTAATAGTTCAACTATAGAGTTAGTATCTATTGTAAGAATTGAATTATTATTTGAGCTCTTAATAATTTCTTTTTCTAGACTACTCACTGCAAAATCACGAGGCGATACTTTATTAACCTCAGTGAATAAAGTTCGTAGCTGTTCAGTTATAACAACTATGTCATTTTTAAGAAAGTGATGTTCATTATAAAATAATTGAATTTCTATATAACCTCCATAGTCTATGCAACTAATCTTAATATCGAATATGTCCTGAATACTTGAAACATCAGTGATTTTTATATTGTCAAATTCTAGATCATTTATAAATTCAAAACAGTAATTAAACTTCACATCATTTCTGTTTTCATTCCTATCTAGGGAAAAATAATCTGCCCAATCATTAACATCTCCAATCTGATTTCTTAGTGTCAAAATATCAGAAACCTTAGAATCTTCTTTTGTTAAATTAACCTTTAACGGAATACTTTTAGACACATATCCAAAAGTTTCATTTAACTCATCATAACTTCTCTTGTGAGGGTTATACCCTAACACAACTTCATTATGAGAGAATCGTGACACATAGCAATCCAGTTTCTGCAATAAAAAATCGGCAATTTCAACATTATTCAAAAAGCAATATTCCTTTAAATCTGAATAATCTTGTCCTTCAATAACCTTAAGTTTTACTTTACTTGGAGAAAAATCAGTACTTACATTTTTGGAGAACGGTATTTCGGTTTTTCCTATCTGATTTCTGTAAGCTTTCCAAAAGCGATCAGCTTCTTTTTCCGGTTCTTCAAATAACTCATTTTGCCAAGTAGCAAAACCTATATAAGAAATTCGATCCTCATCTTCATCCAATAAATTTTCAGAGTCAATTAATTGGGATAATTCACTACAAAACAATGAAAGACTATAACTATCTGACCAAAAAGAATACATTCTAAGTGCTATCGAAATAATCTTATCTCCCTTATTAACGAAACAAAATCTTAATGGCTGATCCTCAAATGGATTATAACTATAATTTAGTATTTCATCTATTGAAACATTGGTATCCACACTATCTTGATTAATTTCCTTGTAATCAACTACAGTTTCTTGTGATGCGTATTGAAATGGATATAAATAATCAACATCTTTATTTAGTTTAAATGTTAATATCTCATGTCTTTCAATAATAGTATGAATAATAGAAATCAATTTATTTAACGCTATCCCAGAGTGAAGGTTAAATACTATTTGATTATAGAATCTTTCAGGAGATTTATTGGCTACTAACCATAAATTCTTCTGATTATCAGAAAGTTCGTATTGATCTATATTTTGCATGTTATTGAGACTCATAATTGGTTTCAGTTATAATTAAAATTGGATAATCAAGATTGATAGATTAAAAACGTAGTATGAATTAAAGTTTATGAATATTTAAGATATTGATACAATAATTTTTCTATCTCCTGAGTAAGAATTTCTCCCATGTGAAAAAAGCAAATTATCTAAAAATAACACGTCTCCTTTTTCCCAAGAGAATTTTGTAGTTGCTTTGTTATAAGCATCTTTTAATACTTCAATGTCTTCTATTGAGATTTCTGATCCATCTCCATAAAATGTATTAAAAGGAAGTTCATTGTCAGAAACAATTGAATTTAGAATATCTTCATTTTGTAAATGTTTATTAAAAAAGAGTGCGTGATTAAACCAAATTTTTTCATCTGTTACAGGATGACTCCATACCGCCTTTTTCGTCCAATTTATCTCCAGCTCATCTTCATTAATCCAATTAAAATTAATTCCAGTATCAATACATTCTTTTTCAACTTCTTTCTTATCATCTGTTTGGAAAGCCTCTTGCCATGGTAATCCTAACCTTTTATTTAAATTTCTTCGATATTGAACTTCTTTAGCTAAAAATTTATCTCTAAGCTCATCATTTAGAAAATTAAAAATCATTCTATTATCTGCTATAGGTGTTTCTCCTCCTTCCATTGGTTCTTGTATACAACAAAAAGTAATTCTTTCAGGATGATTTGGAGCATATGAACTTTCACTATGCATATGAATTACCTGATCTTTTGGATGGGTAGTTGATACATAAACATTATTAGTTAACTCAAATCTAGGAGAGGACCTCATTTTATATTCTAAAAGATCTTTAGAAAAATGCTGCATTAAACTCTGAAATTTCTCAACTGTATTTATTTCAAAACCTCTACATAAAATAGCGCCATATTTATACAGGTTATCGTTAAACAATTCTTTATTAGAAACAATCCACTTTTCGAGGTTAATTCCTCTTGTTTCTGGCTTTAATACTAGTGGAAATTTAAGATCATTATCTAAGAAACTAGTAGATACTCCAACTTTAGAAGGCACTTTTTTAGCGCTAATATTTTTTAATTTATTTAATCTATTTTTCATTTGATAATCTTTTATAAATTTCTCAATCTTTGAATATTTCTCTTCTTTAAACTTTTGGCAAACTCCTGTTGATATCTATATTGTTTAATGATTCCATTAGGTTCATTAAGTATTTTTAACAACAATACTTTATAGTTAGTCATTAGTTGTTTAATGAAAGATGCATCGAAAATATCCGTGTTATAAATAAGTTTGAATGATAAAACTTCACCTAATTCTTCAAAAACTAGCTCTAAATCGAGTTTTGAACCGGTATTTTTCACATGAACAAATGAGTTTACATCCTCTTGATTTAATTTTATGTCAATTTTATGATCTCGATTGTTCTGAAGAATTAACATTGTATCAAAAAGGATGTTCCTACTTAGATCTTTCTTAATGTTTAAATCCTCTACTAATTTGTCAAATGGATACATCTGATGATTGTAAGCCCCAAATGTATTTTCTCTTAATCTTGAATAAAATGAATCAAATGTTTCTTCGGGATCAATTTTATTTCTCAATGCCAGTGCATTCACATAAAATCCTATTTGATCTTTTAAATCCGCATGATCCCTACCTGTAACCGAAGTACCTATTATTATATCTCTTCCTGAAGTATATTTGTGTAATAAAACATTTAATACTGCTAACAGCACGGTAAAATCACTACCTCCATTAGTCTGTGAATATCTTTTTATCTTGGTTAATAAATCCTTATCTATATATGTTCCCAGCCAATCTCCATTATGAGTCATGACTTTAGGTCTAGTTTTATTTTCAGATAAATTCAATATTGGTATATCTCCAGAAAGAATATCTCTCCAATAGTTTATAGAGTTATTGTTATTTTGGTTTTCTATTTGATTTAATTGCCATAACGTATAATCTTTATACTGAATTGGTAATTCCTTTAGCGATAGTTTCTTATTAAATCTATAGGCTTCATAATACCCTAATACATCTTTTGAAAGCACTTCCATAGACCAACCATCACTTATGATATGATGCATGTTGAAATAAAATATATTTAATTCACTATTTAATTTAAGGATAGCAGCCCTGATTAAAGGTCCTTTGGTTAAATTAAATGCTTTAAGAGAATCATTTTTAATATATAATTCTAAACTTTCTTGATCATTATAAAAATCGCGATAAATTAACTCGAAGTTACTCTCTTCAGTACTTTTAACCTCTTGTCTTATTTCTCCATTATCATTTTCAACAAAAACAGTTCTTAGAATCTCATGCCTATCGATAACTGAATGAATAGCTCTTTCAAAACAATCTAAATCATATTCACCTTCTAGCTCTATTTTTCCATACAGATTAGATACAACATCTCCGCCATCAAATTGATTTAATATCCATAATCTTCGTTGAGCATAAGATATAGGATAATCCCTATCTACTGCTACTACATCTATTGAATCATATTCTTGCTTTTCATCTATCTTATTTAAAAAGTTTACCAATAAAGGTTTATTCTTTTTTATTTTATCTATGATAGAAAAGTCTATTTCATTTTCACTTTCAAGAACGATTTCATTATTTTCTAGATAAATCGAAACCTCTTTTGACTCTAACTCGTTTATAATTTCTTTTATCACTGTATATTATGTTTACATGAGTACATATTTATATATCAGGTATGATTGACAGTAAGCATAAATACTCTGAAGCCTTTTTATCTATGATCCTGAATAAAAATTTATTGAAGCCTATTACTTGAGAAAAAGCAGCTTAATACTCTGGGAATGGTTTAAAAAATATTAATTGATGAGGGATATTGTATTAGCCTTTTAATTATTAGTTACTAAAGTTTAAAAGGTATTCATTATCCTTAATCTCTATAAGAATGATATAAATTAACAACCATACTTTTGATTATAGTTAGATGGTAACCTTATGCCTTTTTTCACTCTTACTAGATTTCTTAGATAGGTTTTGAATTAATTCAATTTTCTCGGCTAAGTCTTTTACATTAGGGTTACTATAAAAATCTTCTATAGAAAATTTAACTTTAAATATTTTATTTATTTCCAATGAAGCAGTCATAACTTTTAAAGAATCTCCACCTAATTCAAAAAAATTATCCTCTATCCCTATATTATTTACGTGGAAAAGATTTTGAAATAATTCAATCAGTTTGATTTCAATTGGGGATGTAGGCTTTATATAATCCGAAGATAAAAGTGAGCGATCCACTTCAATTTCTTCTATATTAATTTCCCCTTCAGTATCAGTTAGATCATTTTCCCAGTTATAATCATCATTATTTGTGATCYACTTGGACAACCTATACTCTAGATCTTCTGTGGAAACTATTATTTGATTTGTATCATTTAAAGACAAAACTCTATTCAAAATATCTGTTATATTATCTGAATCAATACCATGATCAACTGACTGATTATTAAAATTAAACCCGTCGTAATTAATAGTTATACAGTTTTTAATGATCGTTGAGTTACAAAATGAATCTAAAAAAGAATTCGCCGCAGAATAAGCTGCCAACTCTTTCCCTCCTATTATAGTTGACAATGAAGAAGATAATACAAAAAAGTCAAGTTCCTTGTTATGAAAAACCTTTCCTAAGGTATTTGTACCCAAAACTTTAGCATCAAACTGCTCATTAAAATCTCTTTTATCTAAGAAATCCATAACTCTTATAGAATTACCCGAAATAGTACCTGCAAAATGGAAAACACCATTTATTGTCCCAACAGTATTCTCAATATTACCTACAATTGCTAGTAAAGAAGCTAAATCTTTTAAGTCAACATTGTAGTATTTAGCATTACCTATTTTATTTAGT
This sequence comes from Aquimarina litoralis, assembly GCF_019295435.1. Classification (GTDB taxonomy): domain Bacteria; phylum Bacteroidota; class Bacteroidia; order Flavobacteriales; family Flavobacteriaceae; genus Aquimarina; species Aquimarina litoralis_A. The sequence continues at coordinate 69,962 of NZ_WEKL01000013.1, read as the reverse complement.
TCTTTATATCTTAATACTTTGTCAGTATCATCATGATTATTTTCAATTTCACTTCTACCTAAAATGATTACGGAAGCATTATAATTTTCTAGCAAATATTTTGCATGCAAATAGCCTAGATTACCTAAACCTCCCGTTATAATATAAGTCCCATTTTTTCTAATTTTAGTGGACTTTTCATTTTTTTGAATTTTTACCTGATTAAAACTTTTAACCCATCTATATTTATTTCTATAGGATATATATTTATCAGAAATATTAGTATTAATTTCATTAAAAACATTTGATATTGCCTCACTTTTATCATCCTCCAAAGTAATATCTATACAACAACATCCAATATTATTATTCTCCTGAGATATTATAACAGGTATTCCTAAATTAATTGAATTAGCAACATTAATCTCTTCATTACCAATAACTTTATTTGTGTTATTGGTTAAAACATATAGATTAATTTTATTTTTGTGACAATGAGTTTTAATACTTTTAATAGTACTTATTGTTGTATAAAATTCTGATAAACTTTCGTTGAGTTCTTCCTTTCCAAGTGAGTTCATCTGAATTATATTCAAAGTTTTTGAATCTGTAATTGACAATTCATTGAAGAATAATTTTAAATGATTTTCATTTTCAGGATCTAATTCAAAATTATTGTTACCATTGTTTAAAAATTCTTTCGATTTTTTAAGAACGAAAACATTATTCTTATTTTTAAATTTCTCAACTAGCGACTTACTGTATCCAATAGAATCCTCAAAAATTAAAAATACTTTATCTTCATTAGCACTAACATTGTTCAGTTGATTTCTTCTATTCCATGATGGCTCATAAAACCAATCAGATATCGATTTCAACGAACTCTTTACATGTAAGTTGGCAATATTTTCAAATGGATCAACTTTAACATCCAATGAATACTTATCAAAACAATACTTGGGAATTGAGACTTTATTTCGAACCTCATTTTCWTAATAATTCACCCAATTAAGTTCTACTCCGTTGGTATATAACTCTCCAAGAAAGACTGTAAGCTTTTGATTATCATCTATCACTTCTTTAGGATGACGAATAGTCTGAAAAACATCATTTGACTTTATATTTTTCTTACAAAAGTTTAATAAAGTATTTCCTGGACCTATTTCAACAAATAACAGATTTTCTATTGCAGGTATAGAGTTAATCCCATCTGAAAATTTTACAGTATTTCTCAAATGATCTACCCAATATTCTGCTGAAATGTTATTAGAAATTTCTTTACCATATAAATTGGATATGAAACTCATTTTAGGTTCGTTAAAGTTAATTTCCTCTAACATTTCTTTAAAATCTTCTGTAATTTCATCCATTAGAACAGAATGAAATGCATGAGAAGTTTTAAGTTTAACTGTAGCTATTTCATGTTTTTCTAACTCCAAAGTTAAATTTTCAATAGCTTTCTGTTTGCCCGATATAACCACTGTATCTGGAGTATTAATAGCTGCTATCGAAAGATCTTCATTCAAAAACTCTTTTATTTTATCTCTCGATAAATCAACATACAACATAGCTCCTTCGGCTGTTCTACTCATTAACTCACTCCTTTTAACTACGAGCTTCAATCCATCCTCAAAAGAAAAAACTTCACTAATACATGCTACTACATATTCACCAAGACTATGTCCTATCATATGTTTAGGAGAAATCCCCCAATGCAAAAGTAGTTTTGCTAGGCTATATTCAATTAAAAATAATAGCGGTTGTGTATATTGTGTTTGATTTATTAATGTCTCATCTACCTCATCCGTTTCCGTATATCCAATTATTTTTCTAAAATCTAGATCTGTGATTTCTTTTAAGATCTCGAAACCATTATCCATCAAATTTTTAAAATACACCTCTTGCTCATACAAATCTTTTCCCATTTTAAAATATTGACTACCTTGACCTGAGAAGAGAAAAACGATATTCTTTTTTAAGACACTAGATTCATTTCCTTTACTTGTATTAGAAAACTTTGAGCTCTGTAATGACTTAATATCGTTTTCGGCAACAATATAATTTCTGTGTTTAAACGATTTTCTTCCCGTATTTAAAGAATAAGCTACATCAGCTAAATTTATTTCTTTTTCACTTTCAAGGAACTCACTTAGCCTTTTAGAATAATTAGTTAAAGAATTAAAGGTATTTGCTGAGTAAGTAAGTAATTGGTAAGGTCTAGAATTACTAGTGGTCTTTCTCTGCGGTGCTTCTTCTAAAATTACATGTGCATTGGTTCCTCCTATTCCAAAACTACTTACTCCTGCTCTAATTGGATTTTCTGTAGAAGTTTGCCATTCTTTTAATTCTGTAACAACTTGAAAAGGACCTCCTTTAAAATTAATTTCAGGATTTGGTCTTGTAAAATTCAAGGAAGGCGGAATTAACCTATTCTGAATAGCTAAGGCAGTTTTTATTAAACCGGTAATACCAGCAGCCGTATCTAAATGACCAAGATTTGTTTTTACTGACCCGATATAACATTTATGATCCTTATCATAATTAAAAGCTTTGTTCAATGCTTCTACTTCTATAGGGTCGCCTAATTTTGTACCTGTTCCATGGGCTTCTATATAAGTAATGGTGTTCGGATCTATTTTTGCTATTTTATGTGCTAGTTTTATGCAGCTTGATTGGCCATCTATACTGGGAGCAGTATATCCTACTTTATTTGCTCCATCATTATTTACAGCAGAACTTTTAATAACCGCATATATATGATCTCCATCATTAATCGCATCTTCTAGCCTTTTTAAAACTACTGCTCCAGAACCTTCACCTGAAATGGTTCCTGACGAATTTTCATCAAACGCTTTACAATACCCATCTTTTGATAATATCATTCCCTCTTGGAAAACGTATCCTCGATTTACATTTGAAACAATCTTTGCTCCTCCAGCAACTGCTACTGAACACTCTTTCAAGAGTAAGTTTCGACATGCCAAATGAACTGCAGTAAGTGAACTTGAGCAAGCCGTATTAACATAATAACTAGGACCCTTAAGATTTAATTTATATGATATTAATGTATTCGAAAATTTATTATCCGCCAACTGAGATATATAAAAAGGGTTGACCTTATCGTTGGGGTTTATTTTAGAATGAGCTACCCATGATTCATTATTAGAAGCTGTTAAAAATAAACCTATCTTTTTATTATAATTTGAAGTATTACATGAAGCATCTTCTAGTGCCAACCAAACTTGCTCATGCAATATTCTAGATTGCGGATCCATCATTTCCGCTTCATCCTTGGTATAATTAAAAAAACGGTAATCAAAACTTTCTACATCAGGTACTTCAATCTTGCTTTTTATAAAATTTGATTTCGAAATTTCATCTTCTGAATATCCATACTCTAATAACTCCTCATTTGTATAGAACTCAAATAGTTCATTACCTTCACTTACATTAGTCCAAAATTCCTTAACATCCCTAGACTTCGGAAATTTACATGACATTCCTATAATTGCAATATCTCTTTTATTTTGATTTTTATTCATTTCTTTAGTCTATTAAATTTGCAAAATCATTTAGTTCCTCATCAAAATCAAAATCTTCTTCTGACTCCTCATTTGTAGCTTCTTCAAGAATTTTATTATCATTAAAAAACGCATTAGCAAGACTGCGCACTRTTGGATATTGAAACAAATGAACAATCTTTATTTCCTCATCAAACTCGGAATTCAAAACTGATAAAACCTTAACCATATTGATAGAATTGCCTCCTAGATCGAAAAAGTTATCATTTACTCCGATTCCTCCTGCTGGAATATCAAATTCATCCGATATTATTTGCACTATTTTATCTTCAATATCATTTTCTGCAGCAACATATTTTTGTTTAACGAGACTATGCTCATCTATTTCAGGTAGTTTGGATTTATCTATTTTTCCATTAGAAGTTACCGCTACTTCATCAATTTCAATAAAAAAACTTGGGATCATATAGTCTGGTAAATTTCTTTTAAGAATAGACTTTAGCTTTTCTTTATCATAGGTATCACTAGGAACTATATATGATACTAGAATTGGAATTCCGTTCTTTTCTTTTATTACAACAATTGCCTGCTTCACCAAGTCTTTTTGCTCTAATAAAACATGTTCCACTTCACCTAACTCTATTCTATATCCTCTAATTTTCACTTGAGAATCCTTCCTCCCTAAAAAGTCAATATTTCCATTAGGTAACCATCTGGCTAAATCTCCGGTACGGTATAGCTTTTCTCCAGCCACAAAAGGATTATCTATAAACTTCTCTTTAGTCAATTCTGGTTTATTCAAATACCCAATAGATAATCCATTACCCGCTATACATAACTCGCCAATGACTCCTTTAGGTTGTAATTCCAGAGCATCCGATAAAATATACACTTTGGTATTTGCTATTGGTTTTCCTACAGGAATTTTGTCTTCAAATTTTCCCTGATACGTCAATGCACATATACTGGTTTCTGTTGGTCCATAAGCATTAGTATAGCTTCCTACTTCAGAAAACTCTTTGGCTTTTTGTATTGGTGCTTCCTCTCCTGCTGTAATAAGTTGCTTTATCATTTGTAGTTTATTTATATCTAAAAGTGTTACAAATGAAGGAGGCAATGTTGCCCAAGTTACCTGATGCTCTTTTATATAGTTTATAAAAGCTGGTATGTCCAATTTCATGGACTCTTCTAAAATCACCAATGTAGCTCCTCCTAATAGACTGATCAATATTTCCCAAATAGAAGCATCAAAACATTGATTTGAAAATTGTAAGCAATTTTCAGAGGAATTAATTTTAAATGAATCAATTTGAGACAGAATAGTGTTTAAAATTGCCTGATGTGTAATCATTACTCCTTTAGGCTTACCTGTAGTACCAGAAGTATATATGATATAAGCTAAATTATCAGATTCAATTTTTACATCTAATCTTTTTTCTTCAAAATCTTGTTTACAGCTAGCAAATTCATCTATAAAAGTTGATGTAATTATCCTTTTGCAATTACTATCTTTAATGATATATTCTTTTCTAACCTCAGGGAAACTTGGATCTATTGGTAGATAAGTACACCCTAATTTAAATACTGCCAGCATTGTTACAATAAGCCAATCTGATCTTTCTAGCTCTACACCTACAATATCTCCTCTATCGATAGAATATGTAGCTTGTAGATATCTGGCTAATTGATTGGAAACCTGATCTAACTCTAAATAACTTAATGACTTCTCCTTATATTTAATCGCTACGTTATCTGGTGATTGAATTACTTTTTGATTAAATAATGAATTAATCACTAATTCATTTTGATAGGTAACCGAGGTATCGTTATAATGTTCTAATAGTTCTTGTTTTTCATCTGTATCCAAAAATTCCAGATTATTAATATTCTGACTTGGATTATTGAGTACGGATTGTATCAGGTTTTTATAATGTTTTGCTAATTGGATTATTGTTTCTTCTTTAAACAAGTCGCTACAATACTTGACACCTACGCTTAGCCCTTTTGATGTTTCGGAAACACTAAAAATCAGTTCAAATTGTGATCTTTCATAAGTATATGGAGCTGATTTAAGAGTGACTTCTCCTAATTTATATTCAGGATTTTCTTCTTTATTTTGAAGAACAAACATTACTTGAAAAAGAGGACTTCTACTCAAGTCTCTTGTCTTTACTGTTTGGTTTACTACTTGTTCAAATGGTGCATATTTATGGGCGTAAGCATCTAATGTATTTTCTTTTATCGTTTTTAATAAATCATTAAACTTAGGATTTCCATCAAGGTTGCTTCGCAATGCTAAAGTGTTTATAAAAAAGCCAACTAGCTTATCTACTTCTTCTTGTTCTCTATTGGCAATTGGTGTTCCAATACAAATATCTGTTTGATTACTATATCTACTCAACAGTACTTTAAATGAAGTCAATAATGTCATAAAAAGCGTAGTACCTTCTCTCTCAGAAAAATCATATATTCTCTTTGAAGTATCTGTATCTATAGTAAAGTGATAATGATCTCCTTGAAAACTTTGTTGAGCTTTTCTAGGGAAATCGATAGGTAGATTTAAAGGTTCTAAATCTTTTAAATGCTCCTTCCAATACGACAATTGTTTATTTATAAATTCACCTTGAACATGTTCTCTCTGCCAAATGCTGTAGTCAATATATTGTATCCCTAAAGGTTGTAATTTAAACGTAGTATCGGCTATTAATCCATTGTAAAGAAGTTCAAGTTCTTTTAACAATAATGAAACTGACCACCCATCTGAAGCAATATGATGCATTATAATCAATAATTTTGATGTCTCATCACCTTCAGAAAAAACACTTGCTCTTAGCATATAGTCCTTTTCAAGATCAAAAGGTTTATGAATTTCATCAATAATTAATTCTTCTATACTTGTATCATCTATGCTCTCTAGGTCATGAACCAAATTCATTTTCCATTGATCAAATGGAATAACTTTTTGATACGCTTCTCCTTTGTTTTGAAGATATATGGTACGTAAAACTTTATGTCTTTCGATTATTGTTTTAAAGGCTTTTTCTAAGATTTCAAAATTCACCTGACCATCTAAATCAAAAATTAGAGGCATATGATAATGGGTGCTCCCACTTAATTTGTCAAGGAACCAAAGTCGTTCTTGCGAAAACGATAATTGAGGATATTGTGGTTTATCTTCTACAAATTTAATTTCGGTAATACTATCTGTATTTTCCTTTTCTGAAATTAAAATAGAAAGGTCTTGAATATTTTTTGTGGTAAAAAATTCTACAATTGATATCTCTACTTTAAATTCATTTCGAATATGTGTTAGCATACGCATCACCAAAAGTGAATTTCCTCCTAGTTCAAAAAAGTTTTCTTCAGTTCCGATATTTTCAGATTTTAAAACTTTTTCCCAAATCTCAACCAATACTCTTTCTGAATCATTTTTTGGAGCAACATACTTCCTTTTACTTATATTCGAAACATTTGGTTTTGGAAGAGATTTTCTATCTATTTTACCATTTAGCGTCATTGGAAATTCATCCAACTCCATCAAAAATGAAGGAATCATATACTTAGGTAATTTTAGATTTAGGTATTCTAATAGATCATTAGCATCGTAAGCTTCATCTGTGGTTAAATATGCTGCTAGACTTTTAGTACCGTTATTATCAACAGAATTCACTACACTTTTTATAACTCCAGGAAATTCTTCAATACTATTTTCGATTTCGCCTAACTCGATTCTATGCCCATTAATTTTTACCTGATTATCTATTCTTCCAAGACATTCTAATTCTCCATTAGGCAACCAACGTGCTAAATCACCAGTTTTATAGATTTTACCTTCTCCAGAAAAATGGTTAGTTATAAATCTCTCATCGGTCAAATCTTGTCTACCCAAATATCCTTTAGAAACTCCATCTCCTCCTATACATAACTCACCTATTACTCCAATAGGACACAATTGATTCGAACTATTTAATATATATATTTGAGTATTAGCTATTGGTTTTCCAATACTTATATTGCGATCTTCATATATTTCTTTAATAGTTGACCAAATAGTAGTTTCAGTAGGGCCATACATATTAAAAAGTGGTTTTTTTCTAAGCTCTCCTAATTGTTTGGATAAGGACAAAGGAAGTGCCTCACCTCCGATTAGCAAAGTTTCAATCTGTTCTAAAGCATCTTTACCTTCTTTATCTACTAACAACTCTTGAATAAAAGATGGTGTAGATTGCAGATGTGTTATCTTATTTTCCTTTATCAAACTGGAGGTAGACCATTCTAAATCCATTCGCTTTTTCAGGAATTGGTTTTGAGTTTTTGATCGTGATATCAAATCTTGTAGCCCTTTCAAGTGCTCTAAATTTGATAAAACAATGTCTGTATCAATTCCATAATCGATTAAACAAGCGATTTCATTTACTCCAACTTTATATAATTCCTGAATGCGCTTCATACAGGTTTCCGGAGTTCCAAATAAACCACTTGTTTTATAAAAACGTTGGAATCCCATTTCAATCAACACATCAAGATCTTTCTCTAAATCAAGCCCTTTATCATCTGCGATAGATTTCATAAGGTTTGCAGAATGACGTAAGTAATTTTTAAATGGTTCTTCTACAGTTTCTTTTACAAAAGAAAGATCATCACTAACAAAAGTGTGCAACATCAATGAAACTTTCCCTTTTTCAGGATCAAACCCATTTTCTTTTAAGGCTTTTCTATAGCTATCGATTTTAAATTCAAGATCTTCTATACTTTGTCCAAGTAAATGCGTTAGCACATTCGCTCCTATAGATCCTGCATATTCAAATGTTTTCACATTTCCTCCAGAAGTAATCCAAATTGGTAATTTACTCTGAATTGGTTTTGGATGTATTCTAAAGGTAGTATCCTTACCAACTCCATTTTTTCGTGTTAGCGTTCCTCCTTCCCATAACTCAACTACTGTATTTAATTTATCCTGCATCTTTTGATGACGTGTATGGTAGTCTTCTGGTGCCAAAACAAAATCATTTGGATGCCAACCAGATGCTATGGACATTTCTACTCTTCCATTTGATAAATTATCAACCATAGACCATTCTTCGGCCACTCTAACAGGGTCGTGTAATGGTAACACAACACTTCCTGATCGTAGAGTGACATTATTGGTAATGGTAGATACTGCTGCTGCTGCTACTGAAGGGTTAGGAAATTGATCTCCAAAACTGTGGAAATGTCTTTCAGGAATCCAAATCGCTTCGAATCCATTCTCATCAGCGAATTTGGCACCTTCTAATAATAGTTTGTACTTATTTTCAAATGCAATTTCTTCTTGAGCTGCAAAATACAATAAGCTAAAATCCATAGCCGATGTATTGTCTGTTAGTAAAATTGGCCTATCTGGTTGCAATACAATTTTACTACCTCTTGTTAGCGTCCAAATAATTTCTAAAATTGAGATATCAAAATTTATACTTGTGACAGCTAACCAGTTCTCATCTTTTTCTAGTTTACCAAATCTATTATTTAACCCGACAAAGAAATTGGATAAATTTTTATGTGTTACTAGTACTCCTTTTGGTTTTCCTGTAGTACCAGAAGTATAAATAACATATGCTTCATTTGAAAACGTTGGTAAGAATTCTAAGTTTTCTTTTGAGCATTTCCAAATAGATTCCTCTTCAAAAGAGATCACATTAGCATTTTTTGGTAAGAGCCCTACAATTTCCTCTTTTGTAATTAAAAACTGAGCCTTACTATCTTCAACCATATAGTCAATACGATCTATAGGATATGATGGATCTAACGGTAGATAAGAAGCACCACTCTTTAAGATTCCAAGTATTCCAATCACCATTTCGATAGAACGATCTATACACAACGCAATTACCGAACTTTCCTGGATTCCTGATGAAACTAAATAGTGAGCTAATTGATTTGATCTCTCATTTAACTCTGCATATGTTATTTCTTCATTTTGATAGGCAAGTGCTATTTTATCAGGAGTGCTAGAGGCCTGATCTAAAAAGTCTTCAACTACTGTTTTTTCAAGGTTATATGGTACCTTAGTGTCATTGAATAAATTTAATAGTCTGCTTTTCTCTTCGTTATTAACCAGTGATATTTTTTGAACTTCTACATTAGGTTTATCAATAGATATCTTTAAAAATTCTTCAAAATTTAACGCTAAATTTTGTATAAACTCTTCTTCAAAAATATCAGTATTGTATTCTATAAAAAGACTTAAATCGTTCTCACCTTCTAAAAAATTAAAAGTAATATCATATTTACTAACTGTATTTTCAAAATCATTATAGAAAGAACATTTTAAATCTGTAAAACCATCTTCCGTTTCTAAGGAGCTATCGTTCTTTTGTTGATGGGTTACTAGAATGTCAAATAAAGGTGTGCGACTTACATCTCTTTTTAGATTCAGTTTGTCTACTAAATCTCCAAATGAATAATTAGAATTAGCATATGCCGATTCCAGATTTTCTTTTAGTAGTTGAAACAAATCGAAAAAAGAAGTGGTCGCTTCAAATTGCGTTCTAATAGGTAATGTATTAATATATAAACCTATTTGATTTTGTAATTGAGAATTATTCCTTCCGGAAACAGGTGTCCCTAAAATAATATCCGTTTGTGAGGAATATCTATAAAGCAGTCCATTGAGAGCTGCCATTAATGTCATAAAGAGAGTTCCTTTGTTTTTCCTAGAAAATGATTTAAGTTCTTTTAATAGTTCTTGGTCAATGGTATTCACAAAACTTGATCCTACATATGTTTTGGTTGCAGGTCGTAACTGATAAGTAGGTAAATTAATTACTGGAAGTTGTCCTTTAAACTTTTCTAACCAATATTTTTCTTCCTTCTCAAAGTTGTTTGTGTTATTACTCCATTCACTATAATCTTTAAATTGTATACTAAGTTCTGGTAATACAGTCTCTTTACCTAAAATCAATGAATTGTATATCTCACTTAATTCTTTAATAATGATCTCAATAGATCTTGCATCACTAATAATATGGTGAATATTAAAACACAAATAATAAATATTACTTCCACTATGGATAAGATCAACCCTAAATAATGAGTTACTTTTCAAATCAAACGGACTGCTTGTAAGTTTGGTTATCTCCTTCCCGATAGACTGACTATCTGAAATTTCATGCTCATTTACTTCAAAACCAACCTCCTCGCTATTAATTATTTTTTGTCTTACCTCACCATTTTCCGACTCCACAAATTTGCTTCTCAAAATTTCATGGCGTTCCATTAACTTTTTGAAAGTTGCATTCAGGATATCGATGTCTAGATCTCCTTCCATCTTCAAAACAAAAGGTATGTTATATGCTGCATTAATCTCTTGCATTTGACACAAGATCCAAAACCTAAACTGTGAAGAAGTTATAGCGTATGTTTCCATATCGAGTGACGTAGGGATCTCCATTTGATTCTTTTCAACAGAAATAGAATTCAAATATTCTATAATATCCTCTTTGTTATCTTTAACAAGTGTGATTAGAGAATCATCTACGTCATCCTTATAAAAAACAAGTTCCAGATTCCCTTCTAATAAATTTATTGCCAAGCCATTATCCCTGACTTTTTTTATTAAAGCTGCTACTTCCATTTTATATAATAATTTTTTTCTTCTCGATTTGTTTTACTTCTTCATTTTGCCATTGCGCATTCTCAATATGTAATGACAAAAACTCTATGGTAGGTGAACCAAAGAATTGCTCTATTTTGATTACTGTTTTGTAATGGACGTTTATACGATTTAGAAGTGTATTAACTGTTAAACTATGTCCTCCTAACTCAAAAAAGTTATCTCTAATACCTACTTGGTTTATTCCTAATAGATCTTTCCATTCTTCTACTAATTCTATTTCCAGCTTATTTCTAGGTGCTATATATTCCTGACTACTAGATTCTAAATCTTCTATTTCTAATAAAGCTTTTTTATCAATTTTACCATTGGGGGTTAATGGAATCTCTTCCAAAAATTTATAATAAGATGGAAGCATATAAATCGGTAGCTGTTCCAAAAGAGATTCTCGTAATTTATGTTGATCCAAATTGTTTCCTACTAAATAAGCTACAATGGTTTTTTCTCCCTTGTAATCTTTTGTCAGTACAACAGAATTCATTACCGATTCTTCTTGAGTCAACGCATGTTCAATTTCACCCAGTTCTATTCGATGTCCACGAATCTTAACCTGATCATCTTGTCTTCCTATAAAACCTATTGTACCATCAGTTAACCATTTTCCCAAATCACCAGTTCTATACATTAATTCTCCAGGTTGATATGGATTTGGCACAAATTTCTCACTAGTGAGTTCAACTTTGTTTAAATATCCTGATGATAAGCCTTCACCTGAAATACAGATCTCTCCAACTATTCCAATAGGTTGTAGTAAAAGTTCGTCTGACAGGATGTAAAACTGAGTGTTTGATATAGGTTTTCCTATTGGTAATGATTGTTCATGAAATTTATCGATATGATAACAGCTACTATACGTTGTATCTTCAGAAGGACCGTATAAATTTCTTAACTCTACATCATATTTCAATAATTCATTACTTAAAGAGATGGGAATGGGTTCTCCTGCCATGTTAATCCCCACAATGTTATCAAAAGGTATATTATATTCTAATAAGCTATCTACTACAKAAGGAACAGTGTTTATTAGTATCTTCTTATCTTTTGAAAGGTATTTAGTAATTGATAAGCCATTATCTATTACTCTAATTTTCTTACCAATAGTCAAAGGATAAAAAATTTCGAAAACCGATAAGTCAAAACAATGAGAAGTTACCGCATACAACATTTCAAAATCAGTAGATGAAAATTCAAGTTTACTCCAGTTGAGCATTGACACAGCATTGCTATGCTTTATCATTACTCCTTTTGGTATTCCTGTAGAACCTGATGTGTAAATTATATAAGCAACATTAGACGGGCTAATTTGTGAATCAACAGTCTCTTTTGAAGTATTCTTTTCTTCTTTAAAAGTCGATAATAGACTATTATCTATAATAACTTTACAGCTACTATCTTTTTCAATATACGCTATCCTCTGTTTTGGATATTTTGGATCTATTGGTACGTAAGCACAACCAAGTTTTAAAATCGCTAACAATGATACTATTAACCATTCATCTCTATTTAGTTTAACACCTATTAAGTCTTCTAAATTAAGGTTGTATTTTTCCGATAAAAAATGAGATAATTCATTTGAAAGCTCATCTAATTCTTCATAGGTAAATTCTTTTTCTTCATGTACAATTGCAGTAGCTTTTGGTGTCTTTTTTACTTGTGCTAAAAATAAATCTACAATTGTTTCATTTTCTGGAAAGGAAACCTCTGTTGTATTAAAATCATCTAATAATTGGGTTCGCTCTGATTGAGTCAAATAATCAATTGTTTGTATACTTTGTAGAGGTTTCGTAATACATCCATCTAAAAAACCTTCTATATGTTTGAATAGTTTTTCTATAAATGAAGACTCATATAAATCGGTATTATATTCTAAATATAAATGCAAACAATCTCCCTTTACAGAAAAGATAAAACTAATATCAAATTGACTTACTTTTCTATGATTATTCTTGTATTCATTAAATGTTAGTCCTTCTATAGAAGAATCATCCGATTCTAATAATCCTCTTTGGTTTTGAAACACTACCATTATATCAAATAGAGCAGAGCGACTCATATCACGATGTAGATCTAAGGTGTTTACCAAATCATCAAAAGGATAATCTTGATGTGAATATGCATCTAATAATGTGCTTTTTTGTATCTCTAAAAGATCATCAAAAGTGCATGATTTCTGAAACTGAGTACGGATGGCTAATGTGTTTAGAAATAAACCTATCTGTCCTTCTAGATCTGGATGATCTCTTCCAGCTATTGGAGTTCCAATTATGATGTCACTCAGTCCTGTATATCTTGAAAACAAACCATTTATACCTGCCATTACAGTCATAAATAAACTTGCTCCTCGTTTTTCCGAAAACACTTGCAAACGATGACTAAAATCTTTTGAAAAAGTATATGTTAATGCGTCACCTTTATATGTCTTGATTTTAGGTCTAGACTGATGTGTTGGAAGTTCTACAACTGGTAAGTCACCTTTAAATTTATCTAACCAAAAATCTTTGGATTCTTGTAATTTAGACTGTTGTAATTCTCCTGTTAACCACTCTGCATAGTCCTTATACTGAAGTGGTAGTGTGGGTAAAATAATATTCTTATTATTTAACAAACTACCATATATTACTGCAAATTCTTTACTAAGTACCTCCATTGACCATCCATCACTGATGATATGATGCATATTAAATAGTAATAAATGCTTTTCTTGAGATAATGTAACTAACTGTAATTTTAAAAGCGGTGCTTCACTGAGATCAAAACGATGTTTGTTACTATTTTCGATAATCGATGCAACTGCAGAAGATTGATCGATCACATTACTTAAATTTTTTTGATCAATTATTACATCAATCTCATCAATACTTTTTATGTACTGTCGTACATCTCCTTGATTATCAGTTAAAAAAACTGTTCTTAGACTTTCATGTCTTTCTATAATAGTGATAAGTGCTTTTTTGAGTTTATCAATAGCTACTACACCTTCCAATTCATAAGCTCCTGGAATATTATAGGCAATACTTCCTTCTTCAAACTGACTTAAAATCCAGAGTCTTTTTTGAGAAAACGTCAACGGATAATTTTCTTTTTCTTCTGCTTTAGGAATATCCGATTGTGTATTTTTTTGCAATTTCAGAGCTATCCCATGAATAGTAGGATTGAGAAACATATCCTTTATTCCTAACTCAAGACTTAATATTTGCTTTATTTTATTACATACCAAAGTTACTTTTAGACTATGTCCTCCTAATTCAAAAAAGTTGTCTGTGACTCCTATATTTTCTACTCCTAATACATCTTGCCAGATCGACACTAACTGCTCTTCTAATTTATTTCTTGGTGCCACATATTCTTTTTGAATCAAGTCTTCTTTACCTATCTCCAATAAAGCTTTCTTATCTACCTTACCATTCGGAGTCAATGGTATTCTGTCTAAAAAAACATAGTAGCTAGGTAACATGTAATCTGGTAGTTCTTTGCTTAGTTCAGATCTCAATTCTTTTTTATCTATAGTTTCTGCGCTAACCAGATAAGATACAATTGCATTTTCTCCTTGAACTTTATCAACTGTAACTACACATTGATCTATCGATTTTTTTCTTAGAATCACATTTTCTATTTCCCCAAGTTCGATACGATATCCTCTAATCTTTACTTGATCATCTTTTCGCCCCATAAACTCTACGGTACCATCAGCTAACCAACGACCTAAATCACCTGTTCTATATAATCGACTATTATCCAAAAAAGGATGTGTTATAAACCTCGCAGAACTGAGATCGGGATCATTCAGATATCCTCTTGCTAAACCATCTCCTCCTAAACAGATTTCACCTACTATACCAATTGGTTGTACTTGTAGATCATCATTTAAGATATATACTGTGCTATTACTTATTGGAGATCCAATAGGTATTTCATTTTCTACTTCAGTTATGTTGTGAGTCAAAGAAAATGTAGTATTCTCCGTTGGACCATAACCATTAATTAATTCCAGATTTGGAAAAACCTCCTTAATAGTACTAATATGTCCAGCTGATAATTTATCTCCTCCTACCAAAACTGTTTCTAACGATTCAAATATTCCTATATCATTATCAACCAGTTGATTGAACCATCCAGAAGTAAACCACATCACGTTAACTGCAGTATCTTTAATTTGTTTATTCAATAATGTACTATCTAGCAACACATCTTTAGTACAGATAACTAACTTCGATCCATTTAATAAAGTTCCCCAATACTCGAATGTAGTAGCATCAAATGAAAATGCCCCTGTTGTTAACAATACATCTGATGGTGAAAATTGATAATAGTTGGATGATTTTACTAAGCGAATAATACTTTGTTGCTCAATTAATACGCCTTTAGGGGTTCCTGTCGATCCCGAAGTATACATCACATATGCGAGATGATTCGCTTTGGTCTTAACTTTTGGTAGCGATTTCAATGAAGTATCAGAATTTCTAAATGACTCTAATAAATCTTCATCAATAGTAAACTTACATTTGCTATCCTTTTCGATATATGCGATACGCTGTTCTGGATAATTTGGATCAATAGGAACATATGCGCCACCAGTTTTTAAAACAGCTAACAATGTGATTATTAACCATTCACTACGATCTAATTTAACACCAACTAAATCTTCAATTTCAATATCATAATTATTTAATAAATAGTTTGCTAATTGATTAGATAACTCATCTAATTCTTTATAGGTTAGCTCTACTTCTTCAAATGTTATTGCAATTGCATCAGGAGTATTTATAGTTTGTTCGACAAACAGATCTATAATTGTTTTACTACTTGGGTATGGAGTTAAGGTGTCATTAAAATTATGTACTATTTGTTTCTCTTCTAATTCACTTAAAAAGTTAATTTTAGTAATACTTTGATCAGAATTGGTAATACATTCTTGTAAGAAATTTTCTAAATGCAGCGCTATTTTTTCTATAAAAACAGCTTCATAAATATCCGTATTGAATTCTAAGTCTAAGTTTAACTGTGAGTCTTGTTCGGAAAAAACAAGTGTAATATCAAATTTGCTAAATGACTTCTCTGTATTTTGATATGGAACTAATTCAACTTCATTAAAAAGTAATCCTTCCGAATCGATTACATCTTGTTGATTTTGAAAAACTACCATGACATCAAACAAAGCCGATCGACTCATATCTCTCTTCAGTTGCAATTCATCAACCAATTTATCAAAAGGATAGTTTTGATGTGAATAAGCATCTAATAAAGTGGATTTTTGAATTGCCAGTAACTCTTTAAAACTAGTAGATTTTTCGAATTGTGTTCGAATAGCCAAAGTATTCAAATACAAACCTACTTGCTCTTCTAAATCCGGATGTTCTCTCCCGGCTACAGGAGTTCCTAATACAAAATCTCTTGTATTTGTATATCTTGAAAACAAACCATTTACAGCAGCCATTAAAACCATAAATGTGGTCACCTCATTTTGTTGCGTATATGTATTAAGCTGTGAAGTAAATGCTTTAGAAAATGAATGATTACTATTAGAACCGTTATAGGTTTTTAGTTTAGGTCTAGGTTTCTGAAAAGGTAATTCTAATATTGGTAAATCCCCTTCCAACTTATCCAGCCAAAATGACTCTGATTTTCTTAAATTATCTTGCTGAACTTTACTATTCTGCCATTCAGAATAGTCTTTATATTGAATATTCAACTTTGGTAATTCTAGGCTATTCCCTGATACTAGTGTGTTATAAATAAGCATAAACTCTTTCTTTAACACAGCCATTGACCATCCATCTCCGATAATATGATGCATATTAAATACTAATACATGGCGGTCAGGAGAAACTCTTATAATCTCCCCAATAAACAGTGGCCCGTTTTCTAAATTGAAAATGTGTCTCTGAAATGATTTAACGTGATTTGCTATTATTTCCTCTGTAGTATTTTTACTGAGGTCAATAAATTTTAATACAGAAAAGTTCTCCTCTATCGGAATTATATACTGTCCTAGCTCTCCACTTTTATTTTCTTTAAAAACTGTTCGTAAACTTTCATGTCTGCGTATTAAATGGTTGAATGCCAATGTTAGTTTATCGAGGTCTAATATTCCATGAAGTTCGAATGCACCAAATATATTATAAGCCACACTACCTTCATCGAACTGACTTAATGTCCATAAACGTCTTTGGGGAGAAGTGACATTATAGTACTCCTTTTCAATAGAACTTGGTATAGGTACATAGGAAGAGAGTAAGCTAATCAACTGCTCTTTATGAATCTTGATATCGTTCACAATATCATTAGTTAAAACACCTTTTGGAGCATTAATTTTTATATCTCCATCTTGTATTTTAACACCAATACTTAACGACTCCAGCGTATGAATTAAATTTTCTATCACGATATGTTTTTTAAGATTATACTGATATATCAGGTTGAATTTCAAATATCAACATAGAAATATTACAATGACTTGAAGTCAAATAATTTGAATATTGATCTTACTTTGATCTCAGTATAAATTAATGTAAGTAAGTTCCGGTCAAGCAATAAAACCAGTAGATGTTTTTAGATTATTACTTCATCAAAATCGTCAATGTTATCGGATTTTAATTGATTTTGAAAAACAATGAATTTTAATTTTGTAGATACTCCTACTATTTCTTGAGTATCGTAAAGATCTTGAATCGAGAACCTTGTTTCAAAAGTTTTATTTATTCTATTTACCAGAATTGTTGCCTTTAAACTATTTCCACCTAATTCAAAAAAGTTATCAGTAATTCCAATTTTTTCTATTCCTAAAACATCTTCCCATATAGATACTAAATGTTCTTCTATTTCATTTGTAGGAGCTACATATTCTCGTTGAATAAGATCTTCCATTCTAACTAATGGTAATGCATGTTTATCTACTTTTCCATTTGCTGTCAAAGGAATAAAATCTAAACTTACATAATAACTAGGTATCATATAATCTGGTAATTCTTGACTTAATGAGGCTCGTAATGCTTGTTTATCAAATCCTTCTTTAGATACTATATAAGCTGCGAGTGTTTGATCTCGGTTTTGCACATCTACTTGTACTAAAGCTTGTTCTATTCCAGATTGAGAAGCTATTACATTTTCAATTTCTCCTAATTCTATTCGATAACCTCTTATTTTTATCTGATCATCTTTTCTACCGATATACTCAATAGTACCATTAGGCAACCAACGAGCTAAGTCTCCTGTCTTGTATAATCGTTCCCCAGCTATAAAAGGATTACTTATAAATTTTTCTGATGTCATCTCCTTGTGATTAAGATAACCTCTGGACAAACCTGCTCCAGAAACACATAATTCTCCTACAACACCAACTGGTTGTAATCTCAATGAATCGGATAGAATATATATCTTAGTATTTGAAATAGGGCGACCTATAGGTATAATATTTCCAAAATGATCCTTCAAATCAAAACTAGTAGTAACAACAGTGTTCTCTGAAGGTCCGTAATTATTGTAGATTTTTAAGTTTTTAACTCCTTCAGGCAATTTAAGAGCTTCACCGCCAGTCAAAATTTTCGTATGTTTCAATTCTAAACCTTGAAACACCAGTTCTTCACAAATCCTTGTCGGCAAATAGGAATGCGTGATCTCATGTTGATCTAAAAAGTCTTTAAGTAAGTTAACATTATACCTAACTTCCTTACTTTCAATAGGGTATAGTGAACCACCTGATAATAAATATGGATAGATCTCCCAAACAGAAGCGTCAAATCCTGATCCAGCGAATAAACTTCCTCTACTTGTGATATTCAAGTCATAGGCATCTATATGCCAGAAACATAGATTTAATAAACTACCATGTTCTATCATAACTCCTTTAGGCTTCCCTGTGGAACCTGATGTATAAATTACATATGCTAAATTTGTTGATGTTATTAATGCTTTTGGAAGTTCTTTTGATTGAGATTCAGAAGACTTAAATAATTCAAGTAAATCGGTGTCTATGGTCAACTTACAATTGCTATCTTTTTCAATAAACGATATTCGTTGTTCTGGATAATTTGGATCAATAGGAACGTAAGCGCATCCTAATTTTAAAATTGCTAGTAAGCTAATTATCAACCATTCGCTCCTTTCTAATTTCACACTTATAAGATCTTCAATATCAAGAGTATAATTCGATTTCAAATAATTTGCTAATTCATTTGACAATTCATCTAATTCTTTATATGTTATTTTCTTTCCTTCGAAAAAGATAGCAGTTGAATTAGGAGTTTTGTTCGCTTGATCAATAAATATATCTACAACTGTCTTATTCTTTGGATATATAACATCTGTAGTATTAAACTCATATAATAACTGATGCTCTTCTTGAGCTTTCAGGAGATTAATATTTGCAATACTCTGGCTTGGATCATCAATAGAATTTTCTAAGAAACTTTCTAAATGATACACAAGTTTTTCGATAAAGACAGCATCATAAATATCAGTGTTATATTCTAGATGTAAAGAAATTTTTCCTTCTTGTTCGGAAAAAATGAAACTAAGATCAAACGGAGTTACTTTCCTGTGAACCTCCAAATAAGGTTCTAATGATAATTCTTCTAATTCGATATCTGAAGAACCTAGTAAATTATGCTGATTTTGTAAAACCACCATAACATCAAATAGTGCTGATCTACCGGTATTTCTATTAGTAACTAATTCATCAACCAGAGTATCAAATGGATATTCTTGATTGGAATAGGCATCTAATAGCGTAGATTTTTGAACTGATAGCAAATCTTCAAAGCTTGCATTCTTATCAAATTGTGTACGAATAGCTAAAGTATTCAGATACAGTCCTATTTGTTGTTCTAAATCTAAATGATTTCGTCCAGCTACTGGTGTACCTATAATAATGTCATCTGTATTAGTATATCGGGATAACAAGCCGTTAATTCCTGACATCAAAGTCATAAATAAACTTGCTCCATGTTTTTTACTAAACAATTGTATAGATGTACTTAAATTTTGAGAAAAACTATAAGAAAATGAATCTCCATTATAAGTTTTCATTTTCGGCCTCATTTTATTTACTGGAAGCTCTAGTACAGGTAAATTACCCGATAATTTCTTATGCCAATATTCTTTTTCTTTATCTAATTGCTGGAGTTGTTCTTTACTTGTTTGCCATTCAGCATAGTCTTTATATTGTATAGATAATTCGCAAAGATCTACTTCTTGATTGGTAACTAAGCTGTTGTAGACCGTTATAAATTCTTTGCTTAATATCTCCATCGACCAACCATCTCCAATAATATGATGCATATTTAATAACAACACATGATTCTCTGGAGTTAACTTAATAACCATTCCCTTGAATAACGGACCATTACATAGATCAAAAACATAGTTTTGATTTGAAATAACTAAATCTTCTAATCGTACAGAAGAATTTGATTCTGAACTTATATCCACAAACTCTAATGCAATATTCATGGAGTTGGCTTCCAAAATATGCTGTCTTACCTCTTCTTGATCACTTTCCTTGAAAATGGTACGAAGTACTTCATGTCTATCAACTATTTTAGTAAAAGCTTGAGATAATTTACCAAGATCAAGTCTACCATTTAGTGTAAATGCTACAGGTATGTTGTATGCTACATTTCCTTCCTCAAATTGACTCATTACCCATATCCGTCTTTGGGAAGATGTTAAACTATAACTTTCTTTCTGTGATGCTTTTGGAATATTACTATAAATACTCGTTTCTAATTTGGAAACTACACCTTTAATAGTAGGGTTTAGAAACATGTCTCTTACTGATAAGTCTAAATCTAAATGTTGTTTGATTTTATTAACCAGTAGCGTAATTTTTAAGCTATGTCCTCCTAGTTCAAAGAAATTATCAGTGATACCAATACCTTCTACACCTAAGACACTTTCCCAGATCGAAACCAACTTTATTTGTAAATCAGTAGTTGGAGCTACATATTCTCGTAGCGCTATGTCCTCATTCCCTACTTGAGGTAATGCTTTTTTATCTACTTTACCGTTTGGTGTCAATGGAATAGCATCTATCTCCACATAATAACTCGGTAACATATAATCAGGTAGCTCTTTGCTTAGGGATAAACGTACATCTTTTTTATCTAAGGGTTTTTCGGCTACCAAATAAGCTACAATTACCTCATCACCTTCAACTTTCTGCGTTACAACAGAACACTGATTTATAAAATTTTGAGATAACATAACATTCTCAATTTCTCCTAATTCTATACGATACCCTCTAATTTTAACCTGATCATCTTTTCTTCCGATGAATTCTATTGTACCATCTGGCAACCAACGACCTAAATCACCCGTTTTATATATTTTTTTCCCTGATACATAAGGGTTTTCCACAAATTTTGTAGATGTCAACTCTGGCTGATTTAAATATCCTCTTGATAGTCCTTCTCCTGAAATACATATTTCTCCTACTACTCCAACAGGTAACAATCCAAAGCCTTCTGATAATATATATATTTGAGTATTTGCTATTGGACTTCCAATAGATACGATGTTTCCTTTAAATTGATTTTTATTGATCTTACAAAGTGTAGAACTAATTGTTGTTTCTGTAGGTCCATACTTGTTATAAAAATCTGAAACACTACTCATTTTCATAATTAGATCTTTTGAGCATGCCTCGCCACCAGAGACTATTCTTCTTATCTTTTCACAAGATTTAAGATCATTTAAATGTTGTAAATAAGTTGGAGTGGAATGAAAATGTGTTATATCGTATTCTTTTAAGGCTTTTACAAACATTGAAGGATCAATGATATGCTCCTTTGAGATGATGATTAATGATGCCCCATTCAATAAGGTTAAAAACAATTGTTCTATGGATGCATCAAATGCTGGATTAGAAAATAATAAAACACGTTCTGTACTATTAAAGTCAAATTCTAAAGATTGATTCGTAATATAATTCACCAAACTCTTGTGCTCAACCATTACTCCTTTTGGTCTACCTGTTGAACCTGAGGTGTAAATTACATACATAAGATTTTCTGGTTTCAAAGCTACCTTAGGTAATCTAACGTCATAATTATGTTGTTGAGATCTAAAATCATCTAGTAATTCATTATTAATTACAGCTTTGCAATTACTATCATTTTCGATAAATGCCGAACGTTCAGAAGCATCACTAGTAGGATCAATTGGTACATAAGCTCCTCCTGTTTTTAATACAGCAAGCAATGAAATTATAAGCCATTCGCTTCTATCTAATTTTACTGCTACCAAGTCCTCAATATCTATTTTGTAATTAGCCATTAGATAATTGGCCAATTGACTTGATACCTTATCAAGTTCCTCATAGGTAACCTCTTTTTCTTCAAAAATTAAAGCTACTTGATTAGGTGTTTTTCTTACTTGATCATTAAATAGATCTACAATTGTTTTATCCTTTGGATAAGTTACTTTAGTATCGTTAAAATCTATTAATATTTTATGCTTTTCTAATTTTGTTTGTACATCTATATCTTCTAGCCTAACATGATCAGAAACTAATACTTGTGCAAATAAATTTTCTAAATGAGAAAAGATTTCTGTAACAAATGACTCTTCATAAATATCTGTATTATATGTTATATGAAGTGACAAATCCTCTTTTTCTATAAATGCAAAAGAAAGATCAAATTGAGAAGTTTCACGGGTTATATTAAATGGACTTACTACTAATTCCTGAATTTCTTCTCTATTTTGGAATTCCGATAGTTGTTTTTGGTTTTGTAATATGACCATTACATCAAATAATGGTGATCTGGAAGTATCTCTTGTTACTCCAAGTTCTTCCACTAGTTTGTCGAAAGGATATTTTTGATGTGAGTACGCTCCTAATAATTGTTGTTTTTCTTTTTGAAGTACATCGAAAAAACTATCCTCTTTATTTAATTGAGTTCTTATTGCCAATGTATTTAAATACAGACCAATTTGCGATTCAAGATCAGGATGTTCTCTTCCAGCGATTGGTGTACCTATTATAATATCCTTCTGATTACTATACCTTGAAAGCAAGGCCTTAATTCCAGACATCAAAGTCATAAATAAGGTAACATGATGTTTCTGTGAAAATACCTTTAGATTAGACAAAGTTTCTTTTGAAAAATGATAGTTCAGCTCTTTACCTGTATATGTTTTTATAAGCGGTCGATTTTTATAAGTAGGTAAGTCTAGTACTGGTAATTCTCCATGAAAAACATTTAGCCAATATTCTTTTGATTCCTTTAATACATTCTCGGTATTTGTTTCTTCCAACCAAACTGCATAATCTTTAAACTGTATTGGTAAATCAGGTAGCTCCAAAGAATTTTTCGACTGTAGCTGTTTATAGCTTTCTACAATCTCTGAAGTTAAAATCTCTAACGACCAACCATCACTAATAATATGATGCATTGATAATGAAAATACAAAGCATTCATCATTTACTTTTAACAATGAGCCATCAAATAAAGGAGCTTTAGACAAATCATATCCTTTACCTTTCTGTTCTTTTATATAATTCTCAACTTTTTCATAAGGTACATCTGATCTAGAAAAATCTTTTACTACCAATTCAAAATCAAAATCTGCTTTTGATAATATGTACTGTCTTAGGATACCTTCTTCATTATTCTCAAAATATGTACGTAGTATTTCATGACGATTAACTACATAATAAAATGCCTCTTTAAATTTTTCGATATCTACATTTCCTTCTAAGTATACAGCGCCTTTAATTTGATATGCTTGTGTACTCTCTTCTATTTGACTTAACAACCATAAGCGATGTTGTGATGATGTAATTGGATATGAATCCGAAATAGGCGCTATTGCTATAGAGGTAAACGTATCATCTTTTAATGTTTTCCTTATATCTTCAATTGTTGGATTTGTGTAAAAAGACTTAAAAGGAATATTGGCACCCATAACCTTATAAGCTTTATTTATGATTTGTGAAATCATAAGGCTATGACCTCCCAATTCAAAAAAGTTGTCCTTAACACCTATGTTTTTTATCCCTAACACCTCTTCCCATATATTCACTAAATCTTGCTCTGTTTTATCTCTAGGTGCTACATAATCCTTTTTAACGATATCTACCGTAGTAATTTCTGAAAGTGATTTCTTATTTACTTTTCCATTAGGAGTAAGAGGAACAGATTCTATTGTAATAAAATAAGTCGGAATCATGTAAGATGGCAATCGACTACCTAAAAAATCCCTTAATTCAGATTTATCAATAACATTATTCTCTACATAATAACCAACTAAAATTTCTTTTTCCTTAACTTTTTTAACAGCTACAACAGCTTGCAAAACATCTTCGGAAAACTCTGATATCGAATTTTCTATTTCTCCTAATTCAATACGATATCCTCTTAATTTTACCTGATGATCTTTTCTTCCTAAAAATTCAATATTCCCATCTGGAAGCCATCTTGCTAGATCTCCAGTATCATAAATCCGTTCTCCAGGACAATAGGGATTATCTATAAACTTTTCATCCGTTAATTCTGGACGATTTAAATACCCTTTTGCTACTCCAATTCCAGAAACATATAATTTTCCAATCGCACCAGATGGTAATAACTGTAAATGTTCATCCAGAATATACGCTTGAGTATTGGTAATAGGTTTTCCTATAGGAATCGATTTATATACTTCTGTATTTGATAATTTATAGCATGTGCTATAAGTAGTATCTTCTGATGGACCATAAAGGTTTCTAATCTCCGCTTTTGTAGTTAAAAGTTTTTGAGCGATATCTACAGGAAAAGGTTCTCCTGCTAAGTTTACAGCGCTTACATTTGATAGGTCATAAGCTTCTTCCAATACATTTCTGATACTTGAAGGGACTGTATTTAATAATACCTTGCTATCGTTTTCTAAATGTTCACCTATTTCTAATGCATTATCCAATAGTTTTATTTTCTTCCCTACAGATAACGTATAAAAGAATTCAAATACAGAAAGATCGAAACAATGTGATGTAGCGGCATATACCACTTCAAAATCAGTGTTTTTAAATTCATCTTTTGCCCAATTTATCAAAGCAACTGCATTTTGATGTGTAATCATTACACCTTTAGGGTTTCCTGTAGTTCCCGAAGTATAAATGATATAAGCTAAGTCACTTGATTTAGTATCAGTTTGTATATTCTCTTTTGAATATTTAAGTTGATCTTTCTCAAACTGACTTATTTGTTGTTGGTCGATGACCAATTTACAATTACTATCACTTTCTATGTAAGCGATTCTCTCTTCAGGATAAGTTACATCAATCGGTACATAAGTAGCACCTGTTTTAAGTACAGCTAAGAGTGAAATTAGTAATTTCTCAGTCCTTACTAATTTTACCCCAACAAAATCACCAGAAGAAATACCTGCTTCTTCTATCAAATAATGAGCTAACTGATTAGATTGATCATTAATCTCTTCATAAGTAAATTCCTTACCTTCAAACAAAAGAGCAACATTATTAGGAGTATTGATAACTTGAGATTGAAATAATGAAATGATAGTATCAGATAAAGAATCCACTTTACCTGTAGTATCTCCTACCGATATCATTTTTTCTTTTTCTTCGTCTGATATGATTGCAATTTGAGAAACCTCCTTTTCTATATTTCCTTCTAATTCTTGAATCCAAACACTAAATCTATTTAAGAAATGATTTGCTAGTTCCTTCTTTACAAAATTTTCTGAAAAAAGGACAGATATTTTAATGTCCTTATTTTCTTGCTTAGTTATGTTTAATGAAAATGAAGAAGAACTATTTTTAACACTGTTATAAGAAAATCCATATGGCGTATATTTTCCAAATTCTTTTCCTTCAAATGTATCCAAATCATAATCTTTATGCTTGTATACATCCTGAACTTCTTCCTTGACTTCTTGAAGGAACTGTTTAAATATTTTATTGTTTATCGGAGAAAAACGATATAATAATGAAATATCTTCATTAGGAATCAAATCGTCTGAGAAAACCATATAACACTCTCCAAAATAGCGTTGTAAAAGCGTATTAAAAATAGTCAGAAGAATCGTAAATTCGGCAATATGATTATCCGAGGTTAACTTATAAAAATAGGACAAATCCTCTGATTTTATTAAAATATTATCTTCAGAAGAAGTTAACTCCATCGAAGTATTTAAATTGTCAGAAGAAAAACCTTCCAGTTTATTAACCCAATATTTTGTTGTAATCTTTTTCTGAATCATATCCATTCTAATTATTTAGTACGCTCCAAGAATTGAACTATTATCCTATCGATCGTGAATTCAATCGGACATATTGTTTTACTAAGTTTACATCACCTGTATGATTTACTTAGATGACGTATACTTGATGTTTTTAGGAATTTAATTTATGTATGCAAGTTTGTAGTTTAGATAGCTTGATTACTGTTAAGCTACCTCATGAATATCTACGATATGGCAAGAAGGAACTGTAGCTATAATACTTTGCTGTAATGAGTCTATCCTTACGATAAGTTTATTAGTGTTATTAACTTTTAAGATTTCACACTCTAATCCACTTAATGATCCGTAGTTAATTTTCTTTATTTCACCTATTTTAAATGACCTATTGGAAGTTTCGATATCAGAAAGTTCGTTAGATCCTAAAAATAATTTAATGTTTAAAATTTCCTGATCTTTTACAATTGCGTATTCACTACCAAATCTAATATATGCACAAGCACCATTTACAGAAAGTGCTTTATGAAAATCCATTGGTGAATTAATCTTTACAAAAACATAAGAAGTAAAAAGAGGTTTAAAAACAATCTTTTTTCTATCACTCCATTTTCTAATAGTTTTCACTACAGGTAAAAAAGATTCTAATTGATCTTCTTGCAAGAGATCGTGAACTTTTTTCTCCTGACATGATTTAACATACAGGACATACCAACCGGTTTTAAAAGTTTTTGACATGAGTTAATGATTTATATGTGAGATATTTACGTACACTCCTGTGTTAATAAGAATGTAAAACTTTAAAAATGTATATTAAAATGAGGTTTTGATATGGCTTCGCCTCCTGCACTCCCAAAATCTCTATTTCCAGAAATTTTTAAAAGTAACATATGCGTGACCTTTCCAAAATATGGGATTATTTCGAAAAACTATGTCTTCTTCACAACTTAACTTTCAACAGAATTTGTAATGCTGTATCCTTTTAAAGTTGAGCTATTTTATATCAAAATTTGTTATATTATAATCTTTGGATTATATAACTTTTCTATTCAAAAAAATACTTCCAAAAATTATTTCATGAATAGGATAACCTATTCTAAAATTTTATAATTTCAAATAAAACAATTTATTTTCCGATCATAAGAGTTAATTTATATTGTTAATGTAAAAACATAAATCAACCTAGTTGTTCAACAAATTTCAAGAAACATTTGAAATGATTCCTTTTTAAAATCATTAATAAATCGTTAATAATTCAAAAGTCTATATATTATGTGGAATATGAAAATAGATACAACTGAAATTCATGAATATAAGCTTGAAATTCATGAATTTCAATTCATTTTTTTGACCTAAAAAAACCTGTATATCAAAACTTTACAAAAAAAGACACTCATAAAAACTTTAATTACTTTTGTAATAAGTATATAGGCTAAAAAATGGATAAAAACACGAATTTAACTTTTCTTTAATTCTCAATAACCATTCTATTTTTACCTTTAAACCCTAAAATTTTATATCGAAATTGAATGTATGCGAAATGATTTTTCTTTTTTAATACTACTATTATTTTTTGTTAATATTTTATGCGCAAATCAAACACAAAAACAAGATTCATTATCAATCTTATACTCCAATAAAATAAAGAGTGAAAGCAATGAATTTCGCAAAAAATCACTGGCGAATCAATACCTAAATTTGGTCAAACAAAATAATAATGTTGCTGAGCTTGCAGAGGCTTATTACACGCTTTCTGAAATATTTAGTCATTCTGAGGATGCCGTTAAATATGCTGATAGTATCATCCAAGTGTCACAAAACCTTGAAGACAAAGCTTATCTGGCTAAAGGTTATTTACAAAAAGGAATACAGCTTTATTATGTAGTTGAATATAACGAAGCATTAAAAAATTATCTAAAAGCGAATGAATATTATAGTGAGCAAAAAGATGAATTCAAACAGTTAATTATAAGACATTACATAGGATTACTTAAAAGTAAAATTCATGAAAACAATGAGGCTTTTAATATTTTTAAGGAAAATATGTCTTTTTTTAAAAAACTAGAGCATCAAGAAAAACATAAAAAACAGTATTTAAAATCTTTATTCGCAATTTCTAATGCTTATATACTTAATAAAAAAGCAGATTCTGCTCAATTCTATAGCAAGAAAGGGATACAAGTAAGCTCGAATACTGAAGATAAATATTTGTATCCACTTTTTTTGTTATCGTATGGGAATGCTAAATTGATACAAAAAGAATATAAAACCGCCCTAGACAGTATGATTAAAGGGACTTCATTAATAGAAGACAAAAAAATTTCACTTGCTATGAATTACATGCATATTAGCAGTATTTATGATTCGATTAATGATAAAACAAAGTCTTTATATTATCTTAATAAAGTTGATTCTACCTATAAAAAAAGTCCTCAAGTAATTCTTCAAGCACGGGATGCCTATGAAGCATTATTCAAAAAATATGAAGACAATGCTGAAAAACAATTAGAAATCATAAAGAAATTATTATCCGTAGATAGTATTCTTAAAACTAGACCTACGAATCTAAGTAAACAGATAGCAGAACAATATGATACTCCAAAATTAATTTCGGAAAAAGAAAAACTGATAACAAAACTTGAAACAGAGAAAAAAACAGAAAAACTGATCAATTGGTTTTTAGTGCTGTTCGTTTTGATTTTGTCAGCGATTATTATTTATGTAGGTAGAAGAAATTTAATTAACAAAAAACGGTTTAAAATCTTATTAGAAAGCCGGAATGAAAATGCAGTAAAGAAAGATAGTACGCATCCTAAAGTAAAAAGTCAAAGAGAAGATATTGATGTACCATCTGAAGTAGTCGATACTATTTTAAGTAAGCTTGACAAATTTGAAAGAAGTAATCAATTTGTAACAAAACAATACACCTTAAGTTTACTTGCCAAAGAATTAAATACTAATAATGGTTATTTATCTAAAATAATAAATGCTAAGAAAAAAACCTCTTTTTCTCAATATATTAATAATCTCAGGATCGATTATGCAGTAACAAGACTAACCGAGGACTCTAAATTAAGATCTTATACGATAAAGGCCATTGCCAAAGAATTTGGCTTTAATACGGCACAGTCTTTTACCACCGCTTTCCATAAAAACACTGGGATCTACCCTTCTTATTTTTTAAAGAATTTAAAGAACAAAATAGCCGAAAATAAGTGATGAAATTCATGAATTTAAGCATATGGGCTTAAAATTTAGCTAAAAAACACGTGCCAGGAAAAAGCCTTCCTTTTCTCGATATAATATTGATCTGAAAATCGATTATATGTTAGCAAGACTAACTGAGAATTCTAAATTAAAATCCTATACTACAAAGGTAATTACCAAAGAATTTGCCTTTAATACGGAACAACCTTTACCACGGCTTCTCATAAAAACATTGGGATCTATCTTCTTGTTTTAAAAATAGATTAAAGAACAAAATAGCAGTAAATAGGTGATGAAATTCATGAATTTAAGCATATAGGCTTAAAATTTAGTTAAAAATCCCATTACATTTGTGACAGAAATCAGTTAACCCTATTAAATTCACACAATGAAAAAAAATAGAAAGCATTCTAAATTAAACTTAAAAAAACTTAAAATTTCAAAATTAAATAACCCTAGAACTATTAAAGGGGGATTTGCAGCAATTCTTGACGATGATGATTCTGGGCAGAATACTCAGAATTCAACTATGTGTTAAATTTAGAAAACAACACCAAACCATCTGATGAATGATTAACATCAGATGGTTTTTTTTAGTATATTATAWGAGAAGAAAACTATGTCTATTAATACTTCTAATAATTACAATTCATTGTAAAGAAAAAGAAAAAACTGAAGCTTTGAAACAGTCAAACACAGTAGATGAATTTTACGGTCAAAAAATTGAAGATACATATAGAAGGTTAGAGAACTTAAATGATTCAATTACTATAAATTGGTTAAAAGATCAAAAAGCGAATACTGAGAAAGTCTTTGACAATAATCCAGGAATAGTTAAAATTCAAAAATCCATTGAAAAAAAGAGGAACAACAATGAGAGTATAATTACTAAATTGAAAATTAGTCAGGATGATATTCACTTTTATTTAAAGCGATCAAAAGATGAAACAACATCTAAAGTATACCTAAAAAATGGTTTCCACGGATCAGAGGAAATTTTATATGATCCAAAAGATTTCAAACCGTCTTCAGAGGAATCTTATTCTATAAATTACATTCAACCCAACTGGGATTCCAGTAAAATAGTWCTGAGCATTACCAAGAATGATGAAGAGTTTTCTCAACTTTTTGTTATGGATGTCAAAACAAAAAAAATAGTTTCTGATACACTACCTAATGCACTACCTAATTCTTTAGGAGGAGTTGAATGGCTACCAAATAATGAAGGGTTCATTTATACATACACTCCAATTACAGATACCAAAAACAAAGACTATTCTTTTTTTGCAGAGGCGAAAGTTTATTATTTAAATAAACAAAAAGGCAAAATCCAAACTATATTTTCTAAAAAGAACAATCCAAAAATTAATATCAAACAAGAGGATTTTCCTATTATCTATTTCACAAATCCTAAAAATAATTATGTTCTTGCTTCTATTGCTGGAGTATCGTCTTATAGAGATACTTATTACGAAAAAATAAAAAATATATCCCAAGAAAAGATAAATTGGAAAAAGCTTTATGGAAAACAAGAAAAGATTAAACAGTTTTTCCTTTATGGTAGTGAACTATATTATCGAACTGCTAAAGGAGCCTCCAATTTCAAAATTTGCAAAGTTAATCTAGAGAAGCCTAATTTTRAAGATCCCACATTATTAGTTCCAGAACAAAGCTCTTCCGTAATATCTGATTTTGAAATAACTAAAGACGGAATTTATTATGTAAAAACAAAAAATGGAGTTGAAGCTAAATTATTTTTTCGCGATCATCTAACTACAAAAGAATCCGAAATTAAGCTTCCCAAACCTTCTGGTAATATCAAATTGTCTTCAAAAGGAATTGATTTTTCTGAACTAAGAATTACAATAGAAGGTTGGACTAGTTATAAGGAAACGTATATTCTAAATCACAAAACAAAGCAATTTGAATCAAGAGATTTAGCTTCAGTAACTCAATATGATTTTTTAAAAAATGTAATAGTTGAAGAAATTGAAATTCCATCACATGATGGAGTAATGGTTCCTTTATCTATTATCTATAAAAAGGGCACTAAATTAGATGGTCAAAATAGAATGCTCATTAATGCTTATGGTGCTTATAAATGGTCTAATTCTCCTTTCTTATATAACTATTTATTACATTGGTTAGAAGAAGGAGGAATTTATGCAACAGCTCATGTTCGAGGAGGAGGAGAAAAAGGTGATGATTGGCATTTAGGAGGTCGTAAAGTTACCAAACCCAATTCTTGGAAAGATCTGATTGCTTGTACAACATATCTAATTGATCAAAAATATACCAATAAAGATAAAACGGCACTTTGGGGAGCTAGTGCAGGAGGTATTACGATTGGAAGAGCAATTACAGAACGTCCAGACTTATATAAAGCTGCTGCGATTCGAGTGGGAACCTTAAATATGCTGCGTTCTGAATTTGGTCCTAATGGACAAAACAACGTAAAAGAATTTGGCACTGTCAAAGACTCTATAGAGTTTCAAGCACTTTTGGAAATGGATGCGTATCACCATCTTAAAAAAGGAATACACTATCCAGCAATTTACCTCACCGCTGGGATGAACGATTCTCGTGTACCAGCCTGGCAACCAGCAAAATTCGCTGCTAAATTACAAGAAGAAGGCTATTCAAGTAATCAGGTTTTATTGGACATTGATTTTCAAGGAGGACATGGTTTTGAAGCTTCTGTAAATAAAAAAGGAACAGAATTATCTAAGATCATTACTTTTTTACTGTGGCAAACAGGTCATCCTGATTATCAATCAGAATAATAATTTATTTTTCTTGAATTGGTATAAAACCAAACATATTGAAAACCACTTACTACAATAGCACAAAACTGGTAAACCATTCATTAACTATTAAAAACAAGAGATTTACATTAGTCGGGTAGAGAGGATTCGAACCTCCGATCTCTGGTCCCCCAGACCAGCACTTTAACCGGACTAAGCTACTACCCGAAAATTGGGAAACAAATATAAAAATACTTTTGTTATATGGAAGTATTATTATGTCGTTCTAAGATTTTAATCATCTTAAATGATTTAAGCAAGTGGAATAGACCAGGGAGAATCACAGCTCCACCAATAATCAAAGAAATTCCAAGAACTTTAATTACACTCTCAGGAGCAATATTATCTAATAAACTGACATTTTCTGTTTTTGTAATAATAATGTTTGGAAAATGAGCTACCAAAGCTGCTAAAAGGATCAAAAAAACCTGAAGGCCTGCAAACAATCTACTTAGGACTCTCCTACCCTTTTTGATAGTAATCCAAAGTGGGATTAAAAGCAATCCAGAAAGAATCATAGCTATAATAGCATATGGATCTCTAACAAAGATGGTCACAAAACTATACTCATTGATATATCCATACATAAAAGTGATTAAACCAGTTATAAAAACTACAATAGTCGCAATGGCAGCCTTTCGAATATAAATATTTTCTTTCCTTGCTTCAGACTCGCCAATAAGTAATACAGAAGATAAAAAAGCACACAATGCTGCAAAAAACAATCCAACTAAGATGCTAAAAACATTACACCACGGTTTTATAAATACTTCATAAAAAGAAAGATTACTAACATCTTCGGTAAGTACAATATGACCACTTATAAGTCCTCCGAAAACCATACCTAGAAATATAGGAGTAATCAAACTAGATATCTTAAACATGGCGTCATATAATTTTTGAGAATTATCAATAACCGCGTCATAATGTCTGAATACAAAAGCAACACCTCTTAAAGTAACTCCCAATAGTACTATCGTTAATGGAATATGTAGATTCACAACCAATATATTGTAATACGCAGGAAATGCAATCCATAATATCACTATCAGAATAATAATCCATATATGATTTGCTTCCCAAACTGGGCCCATTACTCTATAAATGGTTTTTTTAGTTATTTTTTGGTTCTCTTCAGATGAAAACATTTCTACAATTCCAGCTCCATAATCAGCACCACCCAAAACAACATATAAATACAAAGAGAATATTAGAAAGAATAAAACTACGTATAACATAAATTAATTATTTTGTGCATTTAGAACTTTGATCTGACGAATCATTAACCAGGTAACGGCAATGGATAATGTTGTATAAACTAAAATATAGGTATAAAAGCTAACCACAATTCCTGGCATGGGCGTAACGGCATCTTTGGTTCGCATAATTTTATGAATAATCCAAGGTTGTCTTCCAACTTCTGTAACAATCCAACCTGCTTCTAAGGCTATGAAACCAAGTGGAGCTAATGCAATAAAAAACAACCAGTATTTTCTATTCGCAAACCATTTTTTCTTTTTCAAAGAAATAAAGTATAATAGTCCTGCCAACATTAAAACTCCTCCAATACCAACCATTATCTGGAAAGCATAGTGTACCATAGGAACATTTGGTCTTTCATCTTCTGGAAAATCATTTAGTCCCTTTACCTCAGCATCAAAGTCACCAAATGCTAAAAAGGACAACATTCCTGGTATTGCCAATTTATATTTTACCTCTTGGGTTTTTGCATCAACAATGCCTCCAATATACAAAGGAGCTCCTTTTTCGGTATTATAATGAGCTTCCATTGCTGCTAATTTTACAGGTTGTCTTTCTGCAATATCTTTTGCAGAAATATCGCCACTAATTGGTTGTAATATTGCAGCAATTGCACCAAAGGTCAATGCTATTTTAAAGGCTTTCGTATGCAATGCTACTCTTCTTCCTTTAAATATTTGATATGCATGAATTCCTGCCACAGCAAAACCTGTAGCAGTAAAAGCAGCCAATGTCATATGCAATGCTTGTGTAAACCATGCGGGATTCAACATTGCTTTAACAGGATCAATATTCAAAAACTGTCCATCAATATAATCAAATCCCGAAGGAGAGTTCATCCAACCATTTGCTGCGACAACTAAAATTCCTGAGGCAACTCCTGATAGTCCAATAATAACTCCTGTAAACCAATGAAATTTTTCTGGTAGTTTATTCCATCCGTATAAATAAAAACCTAATGCTATAGCTTCTACAAAAAAGGCAGCTCCTTCGAGCGAAAAAGGCATTCCAATGATTGGACCAGCATGTTTCATAAATTCGGGCCATAAAAGACCTAGCTCAAATGATAATGCTGTTCCAGATACTGCACCAGTAACAAAAAAAATGGCAACTCCTTTTTGCCAAGCTTTTGTTAATGTTAAATATAGTTCATCTTTGGTTTTTAACCACTTATAATGTGATACAACCATAAAAAAAGGCATGACCATTCCAATACAGGCAAAAACGATATGAAATATCAAAGTAAATGCCATTTGGAGTCTTGCTGCATCAAGATTTTCCATAGATTTTTTTTAGAGAAAAAGTGTGATTCTAATTACTCTATAAAGATACGACGCAAAGCTCATTTTAAGAAGAAAAAACAAGAGTCTTTTCCGTTTTTTTAAAGGTCTTTTTTATCTAAAAAGCTTACTATTCATAAGGCTGAAATTTTTCTTTAAAAACATAAAAAGACGGTAAACTTTTATATCACTAAAAAACAGATTGTTAAATTCATAACAAACGTTAATATGCTTAATCTGATCAATTAATCCATCAAATACTACTATATTTAAACTAACCTAATTGATAAACCTTTTCTCTAGTTAGAAAATCTACATAATATTTCACCCAGATTACATGAATATCAAAATCAACAAGAAAATATTCATTACACTACTCTATTTAAGTGTTTGCTTTAGTTATGGCCAAAAATCAGTTATTACGAAACTTGAAAATGCCGTCGATTCTTTAGACGTAAATCCTTCCTACTCATATAATGAGTTATCTAAAATCGCAAAGAACAAAAGTTATCAAGATTCTACAAAAGCTAAAGCAAAATTATACTTAGGACGTTACTTTAATTCTATAGGAGTTGTTGATTCCTCAATTTACTATACCAGAGCATCTTTAATACACCTTAGAAATAAAAAATACTTAGCGCAAGCGTATAGATTATTAGGTTCAAGCTATCGTAGAAGCGGTAAAATAGATGATGCATTAGAAATATTATACAGAAGTCTTAAGATTTCAGAAGAAATAGACTATACTGATATGGTCACTAAAGTGAAATCAGATCTAGGTTTATTATATGCAAACAAGAAGGAATATGATAAAGCGATACGGTTTTTAAGGGAAAGCATAGAAACTGCAGAAAATGATCAAGCTGTTTATGGTAACTATGTAAATATTGGTGCTATTTATTTCTTCAAAAAAGATTTTGAAAATGCAGAACAGTATTTTTTAAAAGCTTTTGAAATGATGCCTCCAGATAAAGACCCAAAAGTTTCTGCAACTATAGCGCTCAATTTGGGATCAGTTCTTTATGAAAACAACAAATATCAACAAGCAATCGATTACTATAATGAGAGTAAAAAAATTGCTGACAAACATGGATTTGTAGATAAAAGTCTAAACGCTACTGCACATAAAGCTTTGGTTATTGGAGTTATGGGAAATCACGCAGAAGCGATTCGCATGCTCACAGGAATTAAAGACAAAGCCAAAGAGATTTCAAGTTTAGAAATACAGAGAAACATCTATGACAATCTTGCTACTGTGTATACAAAAGCAAATGATCATAAATCTGCTAATAAGGCTCTAAAACAATTTTATGTGTACCGAGATTCTCTAAATAATAGAAAACAGAAAAAAGAAATCACGGAACTCGAAGTTAAATATGAAACCGCTACCAAGGAAAAAGAAATTTTACTTTTAAAAGAAGATCAACTTCTAAAAGAAACGGAGATCAAAAGGCAAAGACTATTAAAGCGATTTTATATTATTGGTTTTATTATCGTTTTGATCCCCATCATAGCATTGTTGTTGGTATACTATCAAAAACTACAAGTAAAAATAAAGTATAACGCTCAGAAAGAAGAAATCAATAGACAAAAAACAGCTGCTTTTCTTAAGGAACAAGAACTAAAATTAGCAAATACTTATGTTATTGCTCAAAACGAAGAACGCAGTAGAATCTCAAGAGAATTACATGACAGTATCGGTGGAAATTTAGCCGCTATAAAATTACAAATGATCAATATTCAAAAAGAGCTAGATATAAAAGATACTATTATTGATCAGATCGATGACACATACCAACAGGTACGAGAGATATCTCATAATCTTATTCCAAAAAAGATCAACCAAACCGCTTTTGCGAATTACATTAGAGAATATATAGATACCATAGAAAAAGTTATTGACCCTGAAATTACATTTATACCTCATCCAGTAGAAAAGATAAATACGATTAGTGATAATCAAAAAGTTGAAATTTTTAAAATCATTCAGGAATTGATGACAAATGCCTTAAAACATGCCAAAGCCAAAGTAATTGAAATATGTTTGAATGCGTATAAAGATTCTATTGAAATTATTTTTGAAGATGATGGTATTGGGTTTGACATTGATAAAGAAACCAATGGTATAGGGTTACAAAATATTAGAAAACGCTTGGCGTTATTAAAAGCAAAAATGGACATTGATTCTACGATCAATAGAGGTACCGCCATACGTATTGAAATACCAACTGTATTAAATGATTAAAAAACATACATATAAATTAGTAGTTGCAGATGATCACAAAATGTTTCTAGATGGTCTTTTGAGTATTATTGCTCATGAATCTGATTATGAAATTATATATACAGCAAGTAACGGAAGTGATCTTAAAAAGTATTTAGATATTAATGTAGATGACCAAATTGATTTAGCAATTTTAGATATTAATATGCCTAAAATGGATGGAATTGCTTTGAACCAACATATCAAAAAGCATCATCCTGCCATAAAAACACTTATCGTAAGTATGCTCGCTACTCCAGATAAAATTTATGAATTAACTCAGGATGGAGTAAACGGCTATATCCCTAAGAATTCGAGAAAAGAAGAACTGTTAAAAGCGATTGAAACAATACTAAACGGTTCTAATTATTTTTCGGATAGTATTAAAGAAACATATACTAAAAGTGTTTTTGAACAAAAACAATCTAATGAAATCAATCTTAGCAAAAGAGAAAAACAAATCTTACAATTAATTGCTAAAGAATATACCACTCAAGAAATTGCCGATAAACTATTTCTCAGTAAATATACGATTGAAGGATATCGAACTAGTTTAATTTCTAAACTAAATGTAAAAAACGTTGTTGGATTAGCTAAACATGCAATCAAAATG
The DNA here is from genome assembly GCF_019295435.1 of Aquimarina litoralis. Taxonomy (GTDB): domain Bacteria; phylum Bacteroidota; class Bacteroidia; order Flavobacteriales; family Flavobacteriaceae; genus Aquimarina; species Aquimarina litoralis_A. Next base: position 32,207 of record NZ_WEKL01000013.1, on the reverse strand, counting down.
GGATTGGTAGATTAGTTTACGTAATCATCTATAAATCATTAAAAAAATTAAAGAAGTGAACAATCTATATTCCGACTTAGCTGAGGTTTATGAAATTATGTATTCAAGCTTTATAGATTATCAATTAGAATATGATTTATATAAAGGTTTTCTCAAAAAGTATCACAAAAAAAGTATTTTGGAAATAGGTTGTGGAACAGGTATTTTATCTCAACTTTTTATAGAAGATGATTATGATTATTACGGACTTGATTTTAGTAGTGAAATGCTAAAAATAGCTAAGGAAAGAAATCCTAGTGCTAACTTCATTCATGAAGACATGCGTTTTTTTAGTTTACAAAGAACTGTAGAAAGTGTGTTAATGACCGGAAGAACAATAAGCTATTTAGTCAAAAATAAAGATGTAGAATCCACTTTTATTAGCATTTATAACAATATGGAAAAAGGAAGTATCTTTTGTTTTGATTTCATAGATGCCAACGAATTTATACCCGAAATAAGCAATAAAAAGGCAATTACCCATAAAGTTAACTATAAGAATATAACTTACATAAGAAAAAGTAAATGGAATCTCAATATTCTAAATAGTTGGTGCTTTGATTGGGAATCTATTTTCTATAGGAAAGAAAAAAAAACTTTACTAGAAATCGGAAAAGATAATTCGACCGTAAGAACTTTTACAAAAAATGAAATTGAGCTATTTCTAATTCTAAATGGATTTGAGGTAATAGAAATAATTAAAAAAGAATCTTACGCATTTCCAACCTATGTTGTAGTTGCACGAAAAAAATGATTTGATATACCTAAATATTCTAAATATTATAGTACCGGTATGAAAACAAAAGTTCTTTTATTTAAATTTCTACTCATAATCTTTTCCAATGCTATTGCCCAAGTAAATACGGAGCATAATATAGTTGGATCCAGCATTTGGATCCAATCCAAAATCTTGAATCAAAAACGAGAGATTCAAATCTATCTACCCGATAATTACAATGAATCAGAAAAGAAATTCCCTGTTCTCTATATCTTAGATGGACAACGTTATTTTCTACATGGCGTTAGTCTCCAAAAAACATTTGTAGAATTTAAACAATCTCCTGAATTCATCGTTGTTGGGATTTCCAAATTGCCTTCAGATAGAAATAGAAATTATAGTGTAAACTCTAAGAATTATTTGAGTTTCATAACAAATGAAGTCGTCCAACATATTGATACCACATACAAAACTTCAAAGGAGAGAATTCTTTTTGGTTGGGCTTTTGCAGGTGGTTTTGTAATTGAAACTATGGTAAATCAACCTAACTTGTTCAATTCATATATTGCTGCAAGCCCTTTTCCTTTAAAAGGGAAGATCAATAAAGTTGATAGTCTTATTAATAGGGGAACTGCCCTTAACAAAGTCCTATTCGTTACTTCTGGAAGCAATGAGGGTTCTGTAAAAGAAGGTACTTTAAAATTACAGGAACTTTTTGAGAAAAATGCTTCTAAAAATCTAAATTGGAAATTTGAAGAATTAGAGGGTGAAGAACATAGGTCAACACCATTTACAACCTTATATCGCGGAATTAAAAGATATTTTGAATTTTATCCGGAATTGCAATTTAATAGTTTAGAAGAGTTTATCAAATTTGGAGGACTTTCTTTTGTTTACGACTATTACAACAAAAGAGCTTCAAGATATGGGTTTTCTAGTAATTTGACAGATTGGACTATGTTTAGCCTTATTAGAAATGCAATGCGAGCAAATAACTTAGAGTATTTTGAAAAACTAGCACATGAATTTGAATCTACAGGATATCTAAAAAGATTAAGAGTCAATAGAGCTTGTTCAATCGCTGAGTTTTACTTAGAAAGTCAAAAAGCTGGTAAAGCTCGTGAATTGTTTTTGGAAATCATCGAAAAAAATCCACAATCAGAAAGAGCTTTGAAAGGAATTGGAAATACCTACAAAGCAGAAAAAAAAGATGCCCTGGCTAAAAAATATTTTGAAAAAGCTAAAAAGCTTTCTGAAAATTAATCCAGAAATGATTTTCAATTCTTTATTATATTACTATCAAAATAGGATTGGTAGATTGACATATTTAGAATAAATTATGCTCCGAATAGCATATTCCAATACTTAAATGAAAAAATTAATAAATACCTCCATAGTCTTATTACTAATTTTTACTGCAAAAGCTCAAAATACGCTTCCAGAAGTTGTGTCAGGAAAGGTTGAACGTATAGAGAACTTTGAATCAAAGCATGTAACACCTAGAAATATCGATATATGGATGCCACAAGGTTATTCCTCTTCTAAAAAATATGCTGTGCTATATATGCACGATGGACAAATGTTATTCGATCCTAAGAGTTCATGGAACAAACAAGCTTGGAATATAGATGATGTAGCATCTAAATTATTTGAATCAAAGGAGATTAAAGATTTTATTGTTGTTGGTATTTGGAATGGAGGGGAAATAAGACACTCCGATTATTTTCCAGAAAAACCATTTGAATATTTATCAACAAGTCAAAAAGATACACTAACTAAGCAACTTAGAAACTCTCATGTTCCCCTAAAAGGGTCATTCAAACCACAATCCAACAATTACCTTAAATTTATTGTTGAAGAACTGAAACCATATATTGACAAAACCTATTCTGTTCATTCTGATAGAGAAAATACATATATTATGGGCAGTAGTATGGGTGGTTTAATTTCTATGTATGCTATTTGTGAGTATCCAAATGTATTCGGAGGCTCAGCTTGCCTATCAACTCATTGGCCAGGTTCATTTACAATTGAAAATAACCCAATATCAGATGCATTTATAAAATATTTAAATAACAATCTTCCAGATACTAAAAACCATAAAATATATTTTGATTGTGGTGATCAAACACTAGACAAATTATATTCCGATATTCAGAAAAAAGTTGATGAATTAATGGTTCAAAAAGGATTCAAGGAAAATAATTGGCTTACCAAGTTTTTCCCAGGAGAAAATCATAGTGAGAATGCATGGAGCAAAAGACTCCATATTCCTTTAGAATTTTTATTTACAAAGTAACTTCATTATAACGATTCATAATTGTAATATAATTTTTATTGTAAACTGTAACACTCTTACAGTTTATAGATCTATATTATAATAAACATTCATAATCAAACTACGTCAAATTTTCAAGATGAAAAGAATCGTTACAATCTCAATACTTTTTTTAATTCTCACAAATGTAACCGCTCAAAGTAATAGGCAAATTTTTGACTTTGAATTTGAAGAAGTACTATTGAATGGAGTTTTAAATCTTCCTAAAGATCAAAAGCCTAAAGGAATTGTAATTCTAGTTCATGGATCAGGAGAAACAAACGCAGTAGCGCAAGAATGGTATTTAGATATAAGGGAAACATTTGTCAGAGCTGGTTATGGGATCTATATGTGGGATAAAATGGGGTGTGGAAAAAGTGGGGGCACTTTCGATTACAATCAATCAGTTCACAATAGCGCGTTAGAGGTAATAGCAGCGATTCGAACCTTGAGGGAAAAGCAAATTCCAGGTTCGGATACTATTGGTTTATATGGTGGTAGTAGAGCTGGTTGGATCAATCCAATAGTTATAGACCAATTCAAAGACATAGCATTTTGGGTTTCGGTAAGTGGTGTTGATGATAAAGAAAACTTTGGATATCTACTTAAACAAAACCTACGAATTGATGGACTACCTAAAGATTCTATTAATTTAATTGTCAGCGAGTGGAAAGCTGCTATAAAAATTCATCATTCAGGAGGAAGCTATGAAAGTGCACTAAATGCAACACCAAATCTTAGAAAAAATGATTTCATATTAAGGTTTAATAATGGCAGTACAATTACAGAAGATGAATATTATAGTTATCAAAAAACACTTATGAAAGAAGAACTTGACGCAGAAACTGGTCTTCCAATTATTATTCGTGATTTTGAAACTATTTTATCTAAAGTAAGAATCCCAGTTTTAGCTTTATTTGGAGAAACTGATATGAATGTAGATTGGAAAAAAACCAAATTATTATATGAAAAAACATTAGCAAAGAATACAGAACTGGAAATAAAATCATTCCCAAATTGTAATCACAATATACAAGAATGTGAAACTGGTGGATTTTACGAATTCCAAGACAATAATTTACCTTTTAAAAGATGTGATGGTTTTCTGGAAACTTTAGAAGGTTGGTTAGATAGAAGATAAACCAAAAATTTAATTATTTAATTTAAAATAGAGAGCATCTAAATTCGTTTGTGCAAAAGAAATTTCTCCAAAGTCTTTTTTATAAAATTTTTGAGGAATAAAATTAGTATCGGGGTCTGCTTTTGACGTTTTCACATATTCAATTTGTTTTAAAACAAATGACTTCTTTTTCAATTCCATTTCATAGGTTACTATTTCTTTGATAAAAAATTTTGAAGAGCATATTTGTTGCACAATTAACAACTTGTTATCATTCATAGAAATATCCTGAAAACCTTCAGAAAAGCAATTATTAGATTCATCTTGTAGTCTTATTATATTGTTATTTGTACATTCAATTTTAGATGTCTTCTCGATAATAGTAAGTTGTTTTCCTTTTATTATAGCCAAAAAGTTATCTCCTAACTTTGTAGTATCTGATTTAATTTCATAATGAGAAGGAAAGAGTCCTTTCTCAGTATGCATTATTTGAAAATTATTACAACAAGAATATACTGTTGTATTAAATGAAATAAAAAATACACCAGAAAATAAGATTAGAACATTTTTAAAAATCATCATGAGTCTTAATTTAACTACATTCATTTAAAAAAACTTTTTTGGTTGTTTGGAAATGGTTTCTACGTGATGCATAACTGCTTGTATGAAAATTAATTACTGCTGTTATACTATTAACGTTAGTATCTTCTCCACCTGCATTTGCCAATTCTACAAGCCCATTTTCTACCCAATAAGCCATTGCAGAAATCATAGCAACTCTAACATCTGTCGAAACTAAAATAGGGTTTGCAATAATATCAATACCTGATTCAGGATATAAGGATTGTATGATTTGGTTAGCATTATTATAATTTGTTCTTCCGGTTAATTGTAAAAAACCTCTACCTCTATAATTCCAACCATCACCACTCGCAAAATTTCCATTTCCATTTCTATTTGCATATGCATAATTAGCTATTGCTTGTACATTTGCTGACTGACCAGGTTTTCTGCCATATTCGTGTGCTTTAGCAGGGTTTCTTCCAAATGATGATGTAAAAGTTGAAATTAAGGCAGAAACTCTATAATTCATATTTTCAGCTGTATTTTCAACATCCACAGAATTCCCAACTTCTTGTTTTACTTGTGCGAAGAAATGTGCCTTATTCAAACAAGTATTCATAGAAAATTGAACAAATGCTTCGTTGAATGCATCTTTCATAGCATTTAGATCTGCATCAGAAGTTGCCGTAAATATTTGTTTTAGTTGTTCTAAGGTTATTGGAGCTGAACAACAATCTGATAATACAAAATAAGCACTATTACTCTCGTTCAAAAACTCTTCTTCATACTTCTGTTTGTCACCATTTACTTGTACTTTCAACCATAACAAATCTACGGTATTAGGAATCGTATAATTTGTTGAACTTCCTGTGGTATCTAAATCATCTGGTCTTGGTTGCGGTCTAATACTTGTTTCAACAGCACCAGTTTCGTTTGTTGTTGTTTCTACAATAGGTTTAAACTTTTCTTTCCATCCATCAAATACAGTATCTGGATCTTCCACTTTCGGACGAAACTTGATTTTTACAACCGCTTCTCCTCTATCATCAAAAGTGGCTTTTAATTCTGTCTTATTGACACTTTCATTAGGCTCTTCTGCATTAAGAGAATCATATTGTATAACGGTAAGTGGTGTTTCACTTTCCATTAATAAAAAAGGTTCCTTTTCAAAAATTTCTATGGTAGCTTCCTTATCCTTCAATGCAAACCCTTTTACGATGATGTATGAATCTCCTCCCAAAGTACCAGAACTTATTTTTTGATATGAGGTTCGTTCTTCCGTTTTAAAAATTTCAAAAGTTACCGAATCTCCATTAGTATTACTATAATTATCATTTACCAATACAGCTATAATCAATTCAATTGCAGTATGTTGCCCATTCTGTTTTAGTTGAGGAGAAACTCTATCAAAAATTATTTGGGCGATACGTCTTTTTTTATCCGCTGTACTAGTATCATTAGTTCCTCCAAAACTATACGTATAGGTTCCATCAGGTATTCCAAACTGTCTAGTTATTTGTTCTGCAAAATATGCATCTAATAATCCTTCTTCAGGATCATTTGTAGCAAATGTAGTTTGATTAGTCTCTTCGTTCCATCGACCAAATCGATCTTGGATCCTTTGAAGACGTGCATCAGAATTATTTCTGGCAATATTTTGTACTGTATCGTTATGTCCACTCATAAGCACAATATTTTTGGTAATGACTATCTAAATACGATCTAGATTATTGAGAAATGATGGCGCGTAGGCAAAAAACTCCTTTTCAAAAGTAATTTTTGTTAAAAACGGTTTATACCCTCTAAGATGTTGTAAAACAAACCAAGCTCTAAAACCAGCTCCTAATGAATAAAACTTTTGCATATCTGGTAAATCAAGACCAAAGTGATCCCAATAAATTACCTGATATGTGATATCATATCCATTTTCCTTCTTAGTGTAATCCGTTATGCTTACCTCATAACTCCAAACATCGTTTACTGCGATTGTTAATCCTCGAAAAAGATTATTGTCCTCTCCTCTAGCGAATGAAGGAGAAGCTCCAGGTCTACGTTGCCATCTAATAGAGGTGTTTTCTGCTCCAGAAATATCTCCACCAGCATTCTGAATTCGTTGTGTAATATCTCTTTCTAACGCTTCACAAAAACGTTTCGTCGCAGAACTCTCTTTTGCCGCATCATTAAGTGCATCATTTTCATAAATTCCTCCTTGATTACTTTGAAATCTGTCGATCATGGAAGCTATATTCTCCCTTAAAGGTCCAGAAGAAAGTTGAAAAGCTAGAATTCTAAAATCGTCAAAAAGCATAAAATCAAAATTCAATCTGGTGAGATTAAACAGAAATGGTCTTAATTCTGTAATTTCCTTTGTACGATAAATAGCTTTGTCCGTAATCTGATCTCCATTAGCAAATTTGATATGTTCAGCAACATTAAATCCATTTTGTATATATTGATCTGTATATCCCTGTATTTCTTCTTCTGTATAAATTAAAGTACTAGGTTCTCCGAAACCATAGGTCATATCATCGGCTATTGCGGTTCCTGAAGTATTTAATCCTGGTATTCTAAAACGTTCTACATAAAAAGGAACCTCAATATCTTTTAGGGTCGGTTCTTCTAGATCTGTAGGAACATCTATTTGAGCTGTATCTTCTATAGCAATATCTACTCCACCAGTACTGCACGTGATCGTAGAATCTTCTAGCAACATAAACTCTCCATCAATCTCAATATCTGTAGCAACTCCTTTCCATTGAGTTGGTGCTATTACACTTGCACAAGGAGGTGGGCTTTTTCTCCATTTTTTGCATACGCCTCCAAAAACAAGATTGGCTCCTCCTTTATCACCATTGGTAGCACAAGGTGTATCTTGTAATTGGACTTGAGTATGAGATACTACTAATGTTCCATTACTTGAACATAATGGACATTTTAAGGTAGCACCATTTTTAACAAATTGCCCAGCCATTTTATTATAATTGAATTATACTAATCGTATTATGATATTCTTGTCTTCCGTATTTCTCAATGCAAGAAATAACAGCTCTTTTTAACCAAGACTCTTTTAGTCCCGAAAAATTATATGTTCCATTTACAGAAACATATTCTTCTTTTTCTGGGTAATGCGACTGTAATTGTAATTGTACATCCTCTGTTTCATTTGCAGACTGTAGTAAGAATTCTTCTTTAGTAGTTACCTTACCATATTTTGTAGTTAGGTATTGCGATGTTTGGCTACAAGTATCTGAGCTATATTTTTGATATATAGATTTTAATAAACCTCCAAAATTTTGATACAACAAAAGATCTTTAATAATTTCATCTTCAGAATTTAAAATGTCATCTGTTTTCTGGATAAAACGTTCTACTTGATCTCCTTTATACTTTGCAGTTAAATACTCCTTTAACGAACTCCATCTTTGTTGTAAATCTTCTATATTTTGAATTGCTACAATTTTTCCTTTATATGATAATTCTAAAGAAATAGTTTCATAAACCGATGCTGTTCTTTTGATAATATCCTGCATTGCAAAAGAACCATCTGAAAATTTAAAGGTATCTTTTTCTATTTCAATTTTAACACTTCGAATATAAGGTTGTTCTTCATCCTCCTCTATAGAAATATTAATTTCCTTTTTGCGATCGCATCGTATCGCTCCAGAATAATTGATATAATTTTTGGTTTCAATTAAATATCTACGTATCCCTTGCTTCGGGATTTTCAATTGAACTTCTTGAGTTCTAAATGTATATTTACTTGGGATCATTGATATGTATTTACGTTAAGAAAATTACCCTTTACTAATTTTCACATTTCCTCCTCCTTGAAATGAAGCTGTGGCTCCACATGCTATTTTCATATWGGCTTTACTTTGAATTTGTGCATTACCACTATTCTGTATTAAATCACCTCCTATTGTATTTTTCATTTTATTTTCTACCATGTTGGTATGATTCAAAGATGATGTATCGAAATTATTTCCAGTATAAATTACCGTATCTCTACCAATATTAAAGTTAGCATCTTCTTGAATATTCATTTCAAAATTCTTAGCATTCAAAGTCATATTTTCTAATGCTGTTATGGTAATATTATTATTAGCAGTATCTATATGAATTGTATTCTGATTTTTGTCGATTATAGTAATGAATTCGGACTTATCGGTATCGTTTAGCTCAATTGTATGACCGCTTCGAGTTCTAATGGCTTTTACATTATTTTTATCGGTTTTCCAACTACTAGGGTTTGCAGTTCCATTGTATAGTGCTCCCATGACATATGGACGCTCTGCATTTCCTCCTTCAAATCCAATGAGCACCTCTTCTCCTACTTCAGGAATAAAATGGAAACCTTTATCTCCACCAGAATGTGGTGTCATCACTCTTAACCAAGGTGTATAAGTGCCCAATGGTTTTTGCCAATCTAATTGAACTTTAATTCTACCTATTCCTTCTGGATCGTTATTAGCAGTAACAGTAGCTACCTGTGTATCACTTTTAGGGCTTCTAAATATATTGGTCTTAGGATATACGTTTTGATCTATAGCTATTCCTTCGAAGTGATTTGTATATTTCCCATTTTCAGTGGCATTATGTGTCGCTTTTGTTATTCTATAGCTTCCATTACTATTATTCTGCTGTTCTATTTTTACTACTTTCCCTAAACTAACTCCAGGATTATCCGTTTTACCTGTTATCAAAACTTGCTTAATCTCTTCCGCTTTCTTTTGTTCAGTTACCAAACTAATTAACCTCTGCTTAGTACTAGGATCATTATATGTATTTAGAAAAACTTGTGTATTATGAGGAAACATCTCATTACTTTTATTAGAAGCATAACCATTATATCCATTTATGGAGCTCATGATTTCAGAGGTTTCAACCTCATGCTTTTCATTGTTCAAATAATCGTTTGTGAAAAAAGAATAATGATTGGATCTTGGATGTAAGCTTCTAGAAAATTCCTGTAAATCGACGCCATACCTTAAAACTACTTCTTCAGAATCCGCAGGTTTTCCAAAAATTAATTTTTCACCATCATAATAAAACCATTCACCATATTGAGCAGATAATCTACTAGCAAAATTGAAGCTACTTTCGCCGTTTTGAACACAATAATGTAGGTTATCCTTAGATCTAGTGGTTATTGCAGTAGCTAATTTAGAACGGTCATATGGCTGAAATACCTGATTGAGAATCGACTCTAGACTTTCGTCACTGAATGATGCATAGTTAGGCCCATCATCTGTTATTATCGAATTACTTTTTGCTTTTATTAGAATAGAATCACCAGTAGCTCTATGAAAACCATTGGTAAGTCTTACTTCTGTAACTATTCCTTTAAACTTTAATTCCTTATAAATATTTACGGTATCTAGAGAAGTAATCGAAAGCGTTATCGTTTGCCCTAAAAAATCATTACTTACTTCTTCATTTACATTAGAAACTTTCTCCAAAACATCTCGACGACATAAAAGTTCTAAAGTATGATGAGCATCAATTTCTTGTTGTAATGTTAGCTCTTTAAAAGCCTCAATACAATATCCCTCAATAAACAATTGTATTTTAGATTGAAGTGCCATTGTTAAGTTTTAAGATTAATTTGTGGAACCTATCAAAAATGATACACGCTAAAAACAACTAAACTTTTAATTCGGAAAAAATAAATAGTTCGTAGATACCGGTTATATATTTTTAAATTGGTTATTTCAAATGTAAAGCACAACGGACTGTAAATCAACCAGACATTCAGTGGAAAGATACCCCTGAAAACCACTACACTTTCAAATGGTTAGTCGATAAGAAAATTAGGGGTTATCCGTAAATTTTAGAAAAAAGAAATCAAAAAAAGGGAAAGAAAAACTGGATATAAAACTACGTTTATATCCAGTTATTAAAAGTAATTAGTATACATTTTATAGGGGATTTATTGATGAAAGTCTATCTGTGAATTGCATGACTACTAGCCGCTGGTAATTCTTGTAAAAACTTCCTCAAAACACTCCAATTAATCTTTAATGAAATAAAATTTGTCATAACTTCTAAATTTTAAATTAATAAACTTTTTTAACTAAAACCGATAATTATGTTATCAGTTGCTTAGTAAATTTCAAAACGTGTGCCAAACTTTTATCTTAACCAAAAAACAAACACAATTAACTGATTATCAATTTTATAAAATTTAGAAGAAACTTGCTTTGAATTACAAAAACGACTCATTAAAAAGAAAACAATAAAAAAAAACCTGCCGAAAAACTTCAATTTTCCAGACAGGTTTTTAAATCAGCAAAATTTATTTTTACTTCACCATTTTTAGCACTTTCACATTTTTATTAGAAACTATCTTAAGAAGATAAATTCCTTTTGGAAGGTTAGCTGTATTCATGGTTACGGTATTCGTTTTAGTATCTTTTATTACAGATGTATTTGTATTCTTTCCTGCAAGGTCAAATATTTCAATTCTCACATGATTATCTTTCATATTACCTGTAAAAGATAAGGTCAAAGAATCATTAAAAGGATTTGGCCATGCCTTTGCTAATTGTAATGTATCATCTGTTGGGGTTTTATCCACGAAAGAGCCTTTGATAGCATCTAATGACGGACAATCATTAGGACAGGCATCAAACCATGCATTATCATACCATCCATCTGTTGTTCTAAATAGATCATCAGTCTGACTATTACCATTATCATTAAATACAATTCCCACCTCTACCGATTCATCTATCGTATAAGAATACCAAGGAGTTCCTACAATTTCGTTCATTGCTACACCTGGCCAACTAGGAAATCCTGGGATTGGAGCATTTGCATTTTTATCAAATAAATAGATATAAGCTGTATTCCATGAAGATGGTTTTTTAAAGAATACATCAAATGAATCATCAGAAATAATACCTGGGCATTCTCCAGGACAAGTATCTGTCCATCCATTATTATACCATCCATCGGTTGTTCTAGATAAATCATCTGTTTGAGCGCCACCATTATCATTGAATACAATTCCTACTTCTACAGTTTCATCTATCGTATAAGAATACCAAGGAGAGTTTTCTAATTGTGTCATTTCAATACCAGGCCATGCTGGAAATCCTGGAATAGCAGAGTTTGCATTTTTATCAAATAAATAAATATATGCTGTACCCCATGTATCTGGTTTTCTAAAATTCACTGTATACCCAGCAACATCCTGAATTGTATATATACGATTCTCTACAGGAGAACTTCCCGCATCATTAATCGCTATTGCATTTAGTTCTGTCGTTCCAATAGAAGATATAGTAAACTCTTCTTCATATAAAGTACTAGAAGTATCTGGAACAGATCCATCCAATGTATAGTATATTGTTCCTGAATTCGTTGCACTCATTGTTACCTCAACACTTCCATTAAATGATCCTGAATCTGGTGAAACTGTAAGTGTTGGTGGCTGTGGTCCTGTTGGACAATCACTTGGACAAGTATCAAACCATGCATTATCATACCATCCTTCAACAATTCTAGTTAGATCATCGGTTTGATCTCCTCCATTATCATTAAAAACAATACCTACTTGTACATTTTGATCTATTACATATGAATACCAAGGAGTTCCGTCTACGATAGTCATTGAATCTCCTGGCCATTCTGGGAAACCTGGAAGTGCTTCTCCTGTATTTTGGTTAAACAGATAAATATTAGCTGTTGACCAGTCTGAAGGTTTCTTAAAATAAACAGTAAATGGTTCTCCATCTCCTATTATATAATCTCTAGAAACAATCGACGATTCATTTCCTTCTGAATCAATTGCTATAGCTTTTATCGTAGCTGAAGCATTGATATTCAAAGGAACTGAATATTCTGAACTTGCAGCGGAAGGATCTGAACCATCTGTAGTATAAAAAATATCAACACTTGCACCTTCTGCTGTAGTAGAAGCGGTCATGCTAACGGCAATATCATCATTATAGAATCCTGAAGCTGGATCAATAGATAGCGTTACAGAATCTGAAAGATCAAATGGCTCTCCGACTAATACAATTCCGAATGTAGTGCCAAAAGTCACGGTTCCTCCAGAAACAGTTGCCGTAGTATCTGAGAAATAATCTTTTAATAAAGTTCCATCAGGCCACATTCCGAAGACGTTTAACGCTCCTGCAAAATCGTTATCTTGTCCTTGGAAAACAAGGGCTTTATCAGAAACTCCATTACGGTTATATTCACGTTTAAAGATATACGGAGCATCACTTAATTTTTGGTGAGAACCTCCTCCAATAGAGATATGTTCTCTTCTAAACTTCCCAAGTTTTCTCCAATGTAATAATAAAGCATCATCTATTGAATCCCAATTCATATCAGAACGGTATCCAGCATCTACATAAGTAGTGGCATTAAAAAATTGACGTCCTGATTCATCTCCATAATAAATTTGTGCTCCTCCAGGAGATAATAATAACTTCACTGCCCCTTCAAACATATTACCTGTAAAGAACTCACTAAAATCATGAGATCTTAAGTAACTTATCATATTATACTCTCCAGGAGTATTAAAACCATTATCATTGTTATTTAATTTTGCAGCAAAAGAGCTAAATATTTCTTCTTGACCTAAATCTGTATAAGCTTCTTTTGGAGAACGGAAGTTGATCATACTATTAAATTTACCAACAGTAAAATCATCTGGTAAAGGATCTCCTACATTTCCAATAATATTCACACCAGAATGTTCTCCAGTCATATAAAAATCAAGGTCGTCTAATTTTTTAGTTGGATTATTCTGTTTCCATTCTCTAAGTGCAGCTACGGCTTCATCTTTTAGTTCTGCCCAAGCATCCACACCAACATGTCTTTCTGTATCTACTCTAAATCCATCGATACCATATTCTCTTACCCAATCTGTTAACCATTTAATGAGATAATATCTTGGAGCTCTTGGTCTTCCTGTTCTAGCAAAATATGCATTTAGTTCATCTAATTCTTGCTGTCTTCTTCCTTCTGCTTCCCATTTATCCAATAACCATTGTGGAAGATCTACCGAATTAAACGACTCGGTACGAATATCTGGCAATCCAAAAAGTGGTGTTGTTAAATCGTCACAAGGAAGCTCTCCATTTTCAGCTCCGCATCGTAATCTCACCCAATCCGATGGATAATCTTCATCTACAAATTCTAATTGACCATTTACATTTTTAAAAGTTCTATAACCAGAATGATTCATTACAATATCCAACAATACTCTAATTCCATGATCGTGAGCAGTGTCTATAAATTTCTCAAAGTCCTCTGCACTTGTAAAATTTGGATCAAAAGCAGTCCAGTCATTGGTATGATATCCGTGATATGGATAATCTCTAAAAGCAGGATCATCAGCAGGAGGATTATTAAATCCATGTCTATTTTCGACTACTGGTGTAACCCAAATCGCACTAACTCCTAACTCATCGAAATAACCTTCTTCCAATTTTTGAGTAACTCCAGCAATATCTCCCCCATGAAAATCTAATTCATTGTTTCTACTATCCTGAAAACGATCAAAGTTAGAATCATTGGTAGTATCACCATTATAAAAGCGATCGGTAATTAAAAAGTAAACTGTTAAATTGTCCCACGAAAATGGAAGATTTCTTTCCGCTTGCGCTATTCCTATTTTTGGTAAACATAGGCAAACCACTAATAACCCTAAGTAGAGTATTTTTTTCATAATTAAGATTTTGTTTGTGTGTTAATAAAAGAACAACTGGATAATTTATTTAAGGGAAATTATCTCAATCGTTGTAATAAAGATTTCTAAAAAAAAACCGAATAATATAATTCTAAGAAGGTCTATTTTTCACGAAAACGATTGAGTGTTGATATTTTATCCTATAGAAGGTTAAAAAAGTAGAAACCAGTCAAAAAAATGCTTAATATTTTGACATTTTTTGAGAAATAATATCAAAAAACAAAAACAATCAAAAACTAATAAAAACTGAAGTTAATATTTGAAAGATTAACAAAAACAAATCATGCTGATTATTGTTTCATCACTATCCTTATATAATCATAGTTTTCGCATTCTAAATAATGTAGCGAAGAATACCTGGTTTAGCTTATCACTTTTAACTTGGCAAATCTTAATAAAAGCTTCTTAATTCCGCCATTTTCGAAGTTTATTTCCGCCTTTCTATCTTGCCCAACTCCTTCTAATTTAAGAACTTTTCCTTTTCCAAAACGCATATGTTCTACTATAGTACCTGGGACTAAATCACCATCAATACTATTTGCTTTTGGAGTACTTTGAGAATCATTAGATACCGGTCTCAATTTGCGTAGTTTACGCAATTGTTCTTCTGTAGGTCTATGTGAAACTGGAGGAGATCCAGAAACTGGTTTTTTAAGTCTTAATTTACTTTTATCTACTTCTCCAAAAATATCGGTATCCACAAGAGGTTTATAGCGATACGTATCTACGGGTGTAATATATTCTAAATATTTGTCGTCAATTTCTTCAATAAACCTACTTGGTTCTGCATCCACCAATTTCCCCCAACGATATCGGGACTGCGTATATGTCAAATAGGCTTGTTTTTCTGCCCTTGTAAGCGCAACATAAAACAATCTACGTTCTTCTTCCAATTCAGATCTTGTATTCATGCTCATCCCAGAAGGAAATAAATCTTCTTCCATGCCCACAATATATACATAAGGAAATTCTAACCCTTTTGCTAAATGAATTGTCATTAAAGCGACTCTATCATCATCTCCAGTATCTTGGTCAAGATCTGTTGCCAATGCCACATCTTCTAAGAATTCGGCAAGCGATCCTGTTTCATCCGCTAACTCTTTTTGACCTTCTACAAAATCGCGAATACCATTAAGTAATTCTTCAATATTCTCTATTCGTGCTATCCCTTCTGGTGTTCCATCTTTTTTAAGTTCTTGTAACAATCCAGTGTTTTTGGCCACCATTTCGGCCAACGTAAAAGCGTCAGAAGTTTGATTCGTAACTTGAAAACTTTTAATCATATTCATAAAGTTCTCAAGTCGCGTCTTTGTTCCACTATTGATTTTTAAGTTAATACGATCTAAATTTTCGATCACCTCGAAAATAGATCGATCATAATGATTCGCTGCAACAACTAGTTTATCCACAGTTGTACTTCCGATTCCTCTAGCTGGATAGTTAATTACACGCTTTAAAGCTTCTTCATCTTTGGGATTAATAATTAATCGTAGGTATGCAAGAACATCTTTAATTTCTTTTCGCTGATAAAAAGACAAACCACCATAAATCCTATACTTAATATCACGTTTTCGTAATGCATCTTCCATTGCTCTGGATTGTGCATTAGTCCTATACAAAATAGCAAATTGACCATTAGTTAACTGATGCTGCATTTGGTTCTCGAAAATGGAACTTGCAACATAGCGTCCTTCATCTCCATCGGTAAGCAATCTATTAACTAAAATTTTCGGACCTGGTTCATTGGCAGTCCAAACTACCTTGTCTAATTTGGTTTTATTTTTATCTATAATAGAATTAGCAGCTTCTACAATATTTCTGGTAGATCTATAATTTTGTTCTAAGCGATATTGCTGCACATTATCATAGTCTCTTTGGAAATTCAAAATATTATTGATGTTAGCACCTCTAAATGCATAAATACTTTGTGCATCATCTCCTACCACACAAATATTCTGAAATTTATCTGATAACGCCTTTACAATAAGGTATTGTGAATGATTTGTATCCTGATACTCATCTACCAGAATATATCTAAATCGATTTTGGTACTTCGCCAATACATCAGGAAAACGATTTAAAAGCTCATTAGTTTTCAACAGTAGATCATCAAAATCCATGGCACCTGCCTTAAAACAACGATCCACATAGTGCTGATAAATCTCTCCCATTCGAGGCCTTTTGGCCATCGCATCAGCTTCAACCAATTCAGGGTTCTGAAAATATGCTTTTACGGTAATAAGACTATTCTTGTAAGAAGAGATTCTGGATTGAACTTGTTTGTATTTATAAATATCCTTATCCAACCCCATTTCTTTAATTACCGAAGCAATGAGTCGTTGAGAATCTTGAGTATCATATATGGTAAAATTGGAAGGATATCCGAGTTTATCCGCTTCTATTCTAAGAATTTTGGCAAAAATAGAATGAAATGTTCCCATCCATAAATTCTTTGCTTCACTGGCTCCTACAATGTCAGCAATACGCTTTTTCATTTCACGTGCAGCCTTGTTGGTAAAAGTCAAGGATAAGATATTAAATGCATCTATTCCTTGATACATCAGATAAGCGATCCTAAACGTAAGAACCCTGGTTTTCCCAGAACCTGCCCCAGCAATTACAATCATAGGTCCATCCTTTTGTAAAACAGGAGCTCTTTGCGCATCATTTAATCCAGCTAAATATTCTTCCAAGTTTTCAATTTTTTATAAGCCTCGAAATTTAAGTAAACTATCCTTTTTATAGAACTAATGTCTCCGATATTTATAAACAAATCATTAACCATAATATCACATGAAAATCAGAATAAGATCAGTGTTTTTATAGTATTTTAATACATTTTTACACAAAAAACATTGCTTAATTACGGTTTTTAAATACAAAATATGTATATTTAAAGAACTTTCTTATTTCCCAAATAACCGAAAGTACCTTAACCCCAACATTAACCTAATTATTTTGCTATGTCCCCAAACATAAACATTCAGCTTATTGAAAAAGAGCAAATTAAGTTCCTAACATTTCCAAAAAAAGAAGTACTAGAAAAAAGAAAAGATCAAATCGATAGAGTTTTAGAGCTAAAAAGAGCTTTATCTCTAGGGAATCTAGAGCGTCACAAAGTGAAAATCATTTTTGTCGACAATAAAGGCTTTAAAAAAGTAGAAACCACGATCTGGGGAATTACGGATAAAGAAGTAATTCTTAAACAATCAACAATAATACCCCTAGAAAGAATTATTAGTATATCTTAAAATATTACAAATTGTTAGTAAGAAACTCTCAATATACTCCTAGTATGTTGAGAGTTTTTATTTATATCTATTTTTCACTTTAAAGAATTTCCCTTTCAACATTAAAAGTATTACTAACGTTCTAAATGCATTTTTTTATGTTCCTTTAGAAGGCACAAAAGTCAAGATTACATTTTAACTTTAGTTTATTAGATTTTTGAATATCTTTAGAAACAAAAAAACAAGCTTGAAACACACATTTTTCTTTCTACTCTTCTCATTTCCTATCATACTTTTCTGTCAAAAAGACACTAAAAAAGGTAGTATTATTTCAGAATACGGCAGCACTTATAGTATTGAAAACACTGATTTTAAAACAGATACAACAAATGATTTGAAAGTTGTTTTTGATGTTGGGCGTTCTTTGGGAGACAATACTAAAATAAACCCATTAATCAACACCGCTGCGCGATATCTTAATATGCACGTTGATGCAGGAGTACCTTTCGAAAACATGAAAGTAGCATTGGTAATTCATGGAAACGCAGCAAATGATATTTTACAAGATAAGAATTATCAAGAAAAATTTGGAATTATAAACCCTAATACCGATTTACTAACAGCTTTAAGCGCAAAAGGTGTTCAAATCATATTATGCGGACAAACAGCAGCACATAGAAACATTGAAAAACAAGACATACACCCCAGAGTACAAATAGCTTTATCAGCAATGACGGCTTTGGTGCAATTGCAAAATAAAAACTATAAACTCATTAATTTTTAACTCAATTACCCTATGAAGAATAGCGTATCCATCATATTATTACTATTGTGCTATACGATTAGTGCACAAAAAATAGATCCTGATGTAGATTCTATGTCTGATAAGATCGAAAATAAAGTGATCGAATGGCGAAGAGATTTTCATCAAAACCCAGAACTTTCTAATCGAGAATTTGAAACTGCCAAAAAAATTGCTGCGCATCTAAAAAGTTTGGGATTAGAAGTAACGGAACAAGTGGCTAAAACTGGTGTTGTGGCTATTTTAAAAGGAAAACAAGAAGGAAAAGTAGTCGCATTGAGAGCAGATATAGACGCTCTTCCTGTAACCGAACGAGCCGATGTTCCTTTTAAATCTACGGTAAAAACTACATTTCTTGATAAAGAAGTTGGTGTCAGTCATGCTTGCGGTCACGATACGCATACAGCAATTCTAATGGGAGTTGCAGAAGTTTTAAGTAAGCATAAAGAAAAGATAAACGGCACTGTAAAGTTTATTTTTCAACCGGCAGAAGAAGGTCCTCCTCCTGGTGAAGAAGGTGGAGCAAAATTAATGATCAAAGAAGGGGTTTTGAAAAACCCTGATGTAGACGCAATTTTTGGATTACATATTAATTCAGGAACACCAGTAGGAATGATTCGTTACAAACCAGGTGGTACTATGGCTGCGGTAGAACGTTTCGTAATTAATGTAAAAGGAAAACAGACGCATGGTTCTGCTCCTTGGTCTGGTGTGGATCCAATTTTGATCTCAGCAAAAATAATTGATGGACTGCAAACCATTATCAGCAGAGAATCACCATTGGTAGAAGAAGCTGCAGTAATAACAGTGGGAAAAATAACAAGTGGTGTTCGTTTTAATATTATACCAGAAAGTGCAGAAATGATTGGAACTGTAAGGACTTTAGATCCGCGAATGCGAAAAATGATCATTCGCCGAATGAGTGAGATGGTACCTTCAATAGCAGAAGCATATGGAGGCAACGCTACGATTGAATTTCAAAATAATACTTCTATTACTTACAATGATCCTGATCTAGTAACAAAAATGCTACCTACAATACAAGGAGTTGCAGGAAAAGAAAATGTAGTTTTATCTAAAGCAACAACAGGTGGTGAAGATTTTTCGTATTTTCAGGAAGTAGTTCCTGGTTTTTATTTCTTTTTAGGAGGAAAACCTCACAATTCTGAAGACGCACCTGCTCATCATACCCCAGATTTTTATATTGATGAAAGTGGAATGTTACTTGGAGTAAAAGTAATGTCTCAATTGACTTTAGATTACTTAAACGCGCAATAATTTTAGTATATGGAAACTATCATAAATTTTCTGGGCACTATATCTTGGTGGATGTGGATATTGCTAGTGTTAGGTTTAGTAGCAATACGAGATATTTTTTTCAATAAAAAACATACCATAAGTCATAACTTTCCTATAGTTGGTCATCTAAGATATCTATTAGAAAGTATTGGACCTGAAATGAGACAGTATTTTGTAGCGAATAATAGAGAAGAACTCCCGTTTAATAGAATAGAAAGAGGTTGGGTCTATGCTTCTTCTAAAAATGAAAATAATTATGAAGGTTTTGGAACGGATAGAGACATCTATGAGCATCAACATATTTTTGTAAAAAACTGTATGATCCCTTTTCAGATGAATTCGGATCATCCTAACACCATAGACAAAACTTTTTTACCGTGTGCCAAGGTTATGGGTGTTTATAACCAACGTAGAAAACCCTATCGTCCAGCCTCTATTATTAATGTTTCTGCTATGAGCTATGGTTCATTATCTGCTCGTGCAGTAGATTCTTTAAATATTGGTGTAAAAAAAGCTGGAGCATTTCACAACACAGGTGAAGGAGGTTTATCTCCATATCATAGTAACGGAGGAGATGTTGTTTTCCATTTTGGAACAGGTTATTTTGGTGTTCGCTCAGAAGATGGAAATTTCTCTATGAAAAAAATGAAGGAACTTGTTGCTAACAATCCTTTTATTAAGGCAATAGAAATTAAACTCTCCCAAGGTGCAAAACCGGGAAAAGGAGGAGTTCTTCCAGGAGCTAAAATAACTCCTGAAATTGCTAAAATAAGAGGTGTTGAAGTCGGTAAAGATGTCTTATCTCCTTCAACTCATAAAGCGTTTAAAAATGTACCTGAATTATTACAACTTATAGAAGATATTGCAGAAGAAACTGGACTACCTGTTGGTATTAAAGCAGCAATTGGAAAAACCGAACAATGGGAACTATTGGCAGAGCTTATGGTAAAGTCTAATCGAGGACCTGATTTTATAACTATTGATGGTGGAGAAGGTGGAACTGGAGCTGCACCTCCAAGTTTTGCTGATCACGTATCGCTTCCCTGGATCTATGGTTTTAGTGCGATTTATAAAATATTTCAAAAGCATAATCTAACGGAAAGAGTGGTCTTCATTGGAAGTGGAAAATTAGGTTTTCCTGCAAAGGCCGCTATGGCTTTTGCAATGGGTGTAGACTGTATTAACGTAGCTAGAGAAGCTATGATGAGTATTGGCTGTATTCAAGCTCAAATATGTCATACAAATAAATGTCCTGCAGGAGTAGCCACACAAAGTAAATGGTTACAAAAAGGTATTAATGTCCCTTTAAAATCAGATCGATTAGCACAATACTTTAAATCTTTTAGAAAAGAACTCGTAGAGATAACTCATGCTGCCGGATATGAACACCCATCGCAATTCACAATGAAAGATATTGATGTGAATGTCGATGACGGAGAACTTACAAAAACCTTAGAAGATTCCTTTAAATATAGCAAAACTCCAGTAGAATTCACCTGTACTCAAGATCTGAAAGATTGCTCATATTTAGGAGGACATTATTCAGAAACACTTTCAAAATAACATTAAATGAACATCGAAATCATTCCTTTATTAATTTCATTAATTCCATCACTATTCATCACTTTATTAGCACTGTTTTATTTTAAAACACATACTGATAATGAAGAAAAAAGAAGAAGATATCTACTTCACAGGGAAAATCAGAAACAATCATTACCACTTCGGTTACAGGCATATGAACGTATGGCGTTATTTATGGAACGAATTTCTCCGGGTAAATTATTGCTAAGAACTCCTCCAGTAGATGATGATAAGAAAAGTTATGAATCCTTACTTGTAAATACTATAGAACAGGAATTTGATCATAATCTAACCCAACAAATTTATATTTCAGATGAATGTTGGAATATGATTAAAACTGCCAAAAACGGAACGATCGCCTTAATTCGAAAAAGCGTTTTGAATAACGAAGTAGATTCCTCCAATAAAATGAGAGAAATGATTTTAACGGAAGTGGTCGAAAAAGGAGCCCCAAGTGATACGGCTTTATCTGCTATTAAATCTGAGGTAGAAGATCTTTTTTAGCGCTATCCTGGTGAATAATTATTTCAGAGATGATCAATACGTTTTAATTTAAAGGTTTGTATAATTAAAATAGTTATATGAAAAGAACCCTATCAGAATTTCTTCAAATTGCATTGGGCATATTTTTGGCAAGTGTAGGGTTAAAAATGTTTTTGCTCCCTAACGGTTTTTTAGATGGAGGAGCTACAGGTATTGCGATTTTACTTAGCGAACTTTTTGAACTTGATATTTCTGTTTTCTTATTACTGGTAAGTATACCTTTTCTAGTTTTGGCTTGGTTTAGTCTCACAAAAAGAATTTTTATCAAATCCTTACTATCCATTATTTCTCTTGCAATTATTATCCATTTCGAAAATTTCAGTGCTATTACTGATGATAAACTTTTAATAGCAATTTTTGGTGGTTTATTTTTAGGAACTGGAATCGGCTTAACTGTTAAAAATGGTGCTGTGTTAGATGGTTCCGAAATATTAGGAATTTTCATCAACGATCGATTAGGCGTAAGCATTGGGAAGGTTATTTTAGTATTCAATATTATTTTATTCTGCATTACAGCTTTACTACTTTCTATAGAAATAGCCATGTACTCTATTTTAACCTTTATCGTTACCGCCAAAGTTATAGACTTTATGATAGAAGGGTTTGAAGATTATGTAGGTTTAATGATTGTCTCGGAAAAACCTGATGAAATTAATAGACAATTAATTAAAGTTATAGGAACCGGCACAACGATGTATTCAGGTTCTGGAGGTTTTGGAAAAAGAGGTGAACAGTCTGAAAAAAAGATTATTCACAGCGTAATCAATAGAATTGATATCAGAAGAACCTACAACTTGATCGACACAATTGATAAACACGCTTTTATTGTAGAATTTGATGTAAACAATATCAAGGGAGGAATGTATACTAAATTTTTGTCTAAAGAAGGATTAAAAAAATTAACTCCTGCCAAAAAAACAGAACAGAACACTCCTATTTAATCTGAAGTAAAAATAATTACATGTTATCTAATACTCAAACATGACACATACACTTCATATAACCATATACTTTGAGAATAAAATTGATCTAATTTTTCTTGAAAAAGTTGTTACGCTATTTGATCCAAAAAGAACAGTAGATCTTAATAGTGATGATTATGTAACATATCTCCCCAAAACATTTAAGGGAATGGGAGTTGTAGTCAATTTAAAATTTGGAAATAAGAATTATAAAGAATCTGTTTTTGATTTAATGGTAAAAGCGAATAAAATAAATGATAACTGGAGCATTAATGGTCCTCTAAAATTGAGAAAATATATGTTCCGAATGATTTTGAATACACAAGATATCTCTGAAGGAGTAAATGGAATACACTTAACATTGTTTAAAGAATAAAATTTGTTATTGTAGCGTATCCAATAAAACAATAATATCATCTAATTTCAAAAAACAAATCGTAGGAATTAACTGCTGGACTATACTAAGTTAAAAGTTTTAAAACACCTTTAAAAACAATTGTTTATCAAGATTTTTCACCATTATCAAGTAATGATCACATAGAAAAATGGGCTTCTACTATTAAAAACCATTTCCGACACAAATACTAAAAAGAGATTTTTTGAGTTAAGTAAATATGTTTTACTTCGTAAAACGACATTATTAAAATGCTTGTGTAATTTAATGAATACTGTTTTGAGGACTTCAGACATCCTCAGAAATAATTTCCGAAAACCAGACAAACTCGGTTAGTATTCATTCCTCCACACTATCTTTTCACAAGTACCTTTTTTAAGGATATGGATGTTTACTATTCATATCCCAGCAAGTCATTTGAACGTTGAATCAAACCGTAAACACAAACTCAATATACATCAAATGAAACCAATTGCACTCTTTAAAGTAAAACATAGGCAGAGCTTTAAACAGATTACACACAATACCTCTAGAATATTTTGTTTACTTCTTATGATTAGTTTTTCACAAACTAGCTATTCTCAGAAGAAGAATTCTTTTAATTTAGGAAGTGAAGAAGCATTCTCTAGTAATTTTTTTAATGCAAAGTCTAATAACATTACCCTTACCGTATCTGAAGACCTATCGTACAGTGGCATCATTACTAAAAAGAAAGGTACTCCAGATTCATATTCTATTATTGGAAGTATTGGGAATTCTGAAACCTCAACATTCCATATTACCAAACAAAACAATTTGATATCTGGTCATATTGTTTTGTACAAAGAAGATATTGCCTATAAATATTTCTCTGATGATCAACATGCTATTTTCATTGAAAAAGTTGATATTAATAAAGTTTTATGTATAAAATATACAAGAATTGTTGAAAAGGAAGATGACACACAAAAAGCTTCAACAAGAGTTCCCACATTATCAAGTTTACCAGGATCTGCTTTTACTGTTTATTTGGATTTTGATGGTGAAGTAGTAAGTGATACTTGGTGGGTAAATGGAGGAACTATCAACGCGCAACCTACAGGATATAGCGATGCTAAAATTACTGAGATCTGGAGAATTATGGCAGAAGATTTTAGACCATTTGATATCAATATCACTACAGATAGAACTACTTTCGAGAATACACCAATTAACCGTAGGATGATGTGTATTTTTACTCCTACTACCGATGCTGCTCCTGGATCTGGTGGTGTAGCATATCTCAATTCTTTTTCCAATAACAATATTGATAACCCTTGTTGGGTATATAATAACGGAACTCGATCTGCTGGAGAAACAGGATCACATGAAGTTGGACACACATTAGGATTATCACACGATGGAGTTCCGGGAAATCAATATTATTCAGGACATGGATCATGGAGTCCAATAATGGGATGGAGTGCTAGTAAACCTATTGGTCAATGGAGTAAAGGAGAATATGATAATGCTATTACTCAGGAAGATGATATGGGTATTATCGCTGGAAACAGAAATGGTTTTGGGTACAAAGAAGATGATCATGCTGATACGGTTTCAGAAGCAACTCCTATTCAGGTAAGTTCTGATGGAACTGTAGATCCTGCGTTACATCAAGCATTAATATCTACAAAAGAGGATAAAGATGTATTTTCATTTATTACTGCTGGTGGAGAGGTTAATTTTGATATTGATCCTGACCCTTATTATCCAAATTTAAACATACAAGCTAGAATCATTAGTGGTACAGGAGAAGAACTTGCTATATCCAACCCCACCAGTAATCTAAGTGCTAGTATCAATACTAACTTAGCAGGAGGTACATATTTTATAGAAATTGATGGTGCTGGCGAAGGAAACCTTTCCAATGGATATTCTGATTATGCTTCTGTAGGGTTTTATGAAATTTCTGGATCTTATACTCCTGGTAATAACAATCAACCTCCAATTGCCAACTTTGAGGCTGATATAGATTGTGATCAAGTTAGTTTTAGAAATACTTCTATCAATACGGTTACTTCTGTTCTCTGGGATTTTGGAGATGGAAATACATCTACAGAACAAAACCCAACTCATACCTATACTACCGATGGAGTTTATACAGTTTCCTTAACAGCTACTAATGCTATTGGAGAAGACACCAATACTAAGGAAAATTTGGTTACCATAACAATAGCCTCTTTACCCAATAATAGCACACAAACGATTTGTTCTGGTGATACTGATCCAATTACCGTATCAGGTAGTAATGGATATATTTGGTATGATGGCCCAAATAGCGATACTATTATTGCCACTGGACCAAGCTTGGATATATCAAACGTTACCCAAGATCAAACATACTATGTTGCTGGAACTACTGATCCAATCGTTGAAGCCATCACTGGTATCACTGATTTAGCGAATTTATCTGGTAATATTCATCAAGGAGGATTTAATTTAGTATTTGATACTGATCAGCCTATTGTTTTAAAGACAGCTGTTGTTATTGCGCAAGGTTCTGGAAATAGAACGTTACAATTAATAGCTGCCGATGGAACTGTAATAGATTCTAAAACAATCAATATTCCTGATGGTGAAAATACTATTGATATTAATATGAATATTCCTGCTGGAACTGATATGGAAATCGGTTTCCTAGAAGAAGCAAACCTTTTTAGAAGTAACGATAACATCAATTATCCCTATAGAGTGGATAATGTGGTAAATATTAAAAGAAGTTCTGCTACTACTAATCCACAAGGTTTTTACTACTACCTATACAATTGGGAAATTTCTACTCTTGGAGGTTGTACAACTTCAGAACGAGCTATTATAGAAGTAAATGTTTCAGAATCTCCAACTATACCAACAGTAAATAGAGATGATCAAACTAATGAACTATCGGTAGTAGAAAATTATACTTCATACCAATGGTATTTTGAAGATCAACCGATTACAGGTGCAAACGCTCAAACCTATTTGGCCCAAGAAGCTGGAACATACACAGTAGAAGTATTTAACCAAGCTGGATGCATCACTTTTTCTGAGCCTATTGAAATTCAATCCTTATCCACGCCTGATATTCAATCTCCAGAAGATCTAATTGTACTATATCCAAATCCAGCAAACGAGATATTGCATATTGATGGAATATCTAATTTAAAGGATAGATATTCGTTGAAAGTCATTAATACTTTGGGACAAACGGTAATTCAAAGATCAGACGTTCCAGAAACTATCAATACTACAAAGCTTTCTGAAGGACTATATTTCTTATTGATTAACAACAAACAAGTAGATAAGTTTATAAAATTACAGCGATAGTAAGAATTAAATTAATCTTTTAAATATAAAGACCAAATAGTCAAATTGAGATTTTCATTTATATAATAGATGATTACTCAGTTTGACTATTTTTTTAGGAATATCAAGCAGATACTTTTATCCTGCCATATCGATATCCTTTAATTTATTTTCATCAGCTTGCTTGGCCTTTTCAGCAGCATAATCAAATCCTTGCTGCCACCAACTACGCATTAATTTTTTATTGAAAACTAAAGAATTCTCTGTTAACTTTGATGGTGTGTAATACAAATTCAGGACTACGTCTTTATTTTTTGCAGCTAACTTTCCCACTACAGTATCATGACCTTCTACCTGATCAAACATAAAGCTAAACAAGTTTACCATTAGCGAAAATGGATTTTTGCCTAGCACCTTATTATGTTCCATATTTTCAGATTCTAAAATTACGGCATCTATCTCTGTTGCCCCTCTTTTGATTGCTTCCCGAATAGGCACCATACATCCAAAACCTCCATCTGCATATTCACAATCATTTTTAGTGACCAAACTCATAAAAGGCACATAGTTGCAAGAGATCCAAATCCAATCACAAAAATCTTCATATGAAAAATCATTAATAGATTTATACTCAGTAGTATTTTTGGTCAAATTAGAAACCGTAACTACCACATCCTTAACTTTTTTCTTAGCCAACTCGAATTCTATTTCAGAAAAATTTCTACGGATATTTCTTCGTAAGTTTTTACTTTCTCCAAATGTTCGTTTACGTTTTAAGAATTGTACTATAGTGTTGAAGAAATTAATTGATACAAACTCTCTATTTCCTTTTTTACGGGTTCTAAAAGGATTTACACTAAAAATTGTATGTTGATTTACGTTGGTATAGATATCGTATACCTTTTGTATATTTCCTAATGCCAATTGCGGTATCAATAAACTTCCAGTAGAAGTTCCTAAGAAAAGTTCATATTTTCTACCTTGCTCCTGGATCAAATATTGAGCTACACCTCCAGCATAAGCTCCTTTACTTCCTCCTCCAGATATTACTAATGCACGCATATATTTTTATTCTAATCGGTTTGATATATTTTTTTCTTTCGCAAATTCATACCCTTTCTTCCACCATTCTTTCATTTTTTCTTTTTCAAAAATTAATGAATTTGTAGTCAAAACTGTTGGCGTATAGTACAGATCCATAGACACATCTTTTCGAGTTGCGATAAACTTACCAATTCGAATATTTTGGTGTTCTATAGTATCCATCATAAAATCTACCATACTGGTTATTAAGGTAAATGGATTCTTGGTAGGCATCCTATTTAAATAATTAATTTCCGTTTCCAGGATAATCACATCTACCTCTTTAGCTCCTCTTCGAATGGCTTCTTCAATTGGAACCATAGAACCTAACCCTCCATCAACATAATCACAATTATTCTTTCGTACTAAACTCATAAAAGGAGGATAATTACAAGAAATCCAAATCCAATCGCAATACTCTTGATAGGTGCACTCTCTGATAGACTTGTACTCCACTTCATTTGTAGATAAATTAGTAACCGTAATCACTACATCTTTATCAGATGCTTTAAGTTGATTGAAATAGGTTTCTGTTACTGATCTTTTAATCAGATTTCTTAAATTTCTGCTATCTCCAAAAGACTTGTTTCCTTTGATTAGATTTCTTAGTACATTAAAATGGTTAATCGTGATCAGATTGTATCCTTTTCTCTTTTTGATCACAAAGGGACAGTTTCTAAAAATTGAGGATTGATTGACAGACGTATATACTTCTTTTATCTCTTTTATTTTTGACAAGGCTAAATGAGAAATCAGTAGGCTTCCTGTAGATGTACCTACATATAAATCATATTCCCTCTTTAAATCTTGAATAAGATATTGT
Organism: Aquimarina litoralis; assembly: GCF_019295435.1. Lineage (GTDB taxonomy): Bacteria > Bacteroidota > Bacteroidia > Flavobacteriales > Flavobacteriaceae > Aquimarina > Aquimarina litoralis_A. The sequence goes on along the minus strand of NZ_WEKL01000013.1, from coordinate 3,720 downwards.
GCCACTCCACCAGCAAAAGCTCCTTTACTTCCTCCACCGGATATGACCAATGCGCGCATAAATTAGTTTATGGGGTTAATTTCTTTTCTAAAAAATCTTGTTGCCTTTTTGACAAATGAACCTTTAAATCTACATATTTCTTTTGAATTGTAGGGTTCTTTAAAAGGTTATCCAATACTTTTCTGCAAAAGTTTCTGAATCTCCAATTATGATGTACAGCTCCGTCTACCAAATCTACCAAAGATTGATCAGAAAAAGCCTGAAGACTCTCTAAGTAAGTAAAAGCATTTTGGCGAGTACTAAAATGATGAATAGGAGACGAATACCCTGAGAGTTCTTTATAAAACTCCTGATGTTTTCCTTTTTCATACTCTTGAGTACTCAATGCTAGCACCAACCATAAGATTCTAACGTTTTTGTCGTGAAATCCAATAATATCTTTCGTTTGCTCCAAATATTTTGCTCTATCTGCTGGAAAATTAGCCCACAAATGGTATAATGCAGGTTCTATAGTGGCATAAGATTCATCCTTCAATAAAGATTCATATTGCTTTTTTAATTCTCCAGGAATGGTATTCATTGTATTTGCAATAGTTTGTCGAACAAAAATATTGTTGGTTTCAAAAGCTTTCGTAAATAATGCTAATGATTCTTTGGAAGTATCTCCTTCTAATTGATAAATCACTTCTTGCCCTAAATACTCATTTATCGGAAAATCTAATGCTGTTGCTAGCGTTCCCCACTTTCCTGCAATAGGCTGTGTTCGCTCACTTGCAAGTGTTAGATAACGTTTAATAAATGGCGTTTTCGTTAAAATATCTAATGCTTCTTTTGATGGAAAAACCATTGCTTCCAACCATATTTTTTGATAGTCCGATAAATCTTGACCACTTACTTTTTCAGCAATGGTAATAAAATCAGAAGTAGTAACATTGCCAAATTGATGTTTTTCTAAATATTCACGAATTGTAGCTTTAAAGTTAGCATCACCAATCATATCTTTTAGCGCATGCAATGCCCAAGCACCTCCTTGGTAAAAGGTAAGAGAACTCGCTTTTGGATCTAATAAAGCCGTTGCATTTTCAGCTTTAGATTGTTCTGTAAGTTGTTCTGCGCTCTCATACAATTTATACTGAAAATAATCATCACCAAAAATTTCTCTCTCTGCTAATAAGGCATAATAGGTTGCAAAACCTTCTTGCAACCAATGATGCTTTCCTTCAGTTTCAGTAATCAAATCTCCGAACCATTGATGAGCTAATTCATGAGCATTTACATTGATATAATTTCGATCATTAAAACCTATTGGGTCTACTACAAAAGCATCTGAAAATATCGTAGTACCAGTATTTTCCATACCTGCATATAAAAAGTCTTTTACAGGAATTTGCTTATAATTTTGCCATGGAAACGCATACCCTATTTCTTTTTCCAGAAAATCAAATAACTGCTTACTATGCTTGTACGTAGATTCGAATTTATCCTTATCAGCAGGGTAATAATACATCTCTAACGGAATTCCACTTTCAGAAGTTTCCACAACCTTTTCATACTTTCCAATAGCTAACGCCAATAAATAGCTACTCATAGGATACTTCATATCATATTCCCATCGTTTTATAGAATCATTGACAGCTTGTGAGTTCAACAACTTCCCATTGGCTATAACTTCATAATCAGAATCGTAGTGAATAACCAAATCGAATTCTACTTTCTCATTCATATCGTCAAAACTAGGCAACCAATTAGACGTATATTTTCCTTGTCCTTGTGTCCATATTTGATCTTCGCCTTGGTAATCTTTTAAAAAGTATAACGCTTTTTTAGGTGCAGCGATATACTGAATTTCGACCGTATGTTCAGAATTTTCTGTAAAATCCCTAGCAACTTTTATTTTTTTTGTATCGTAATTAATTTCTGTCTTTTCTCCATCTAATAAGACATCCATAATTTGCATATTCTGTGCATCGATCGTTATAGAGTCTATAGCTTGTAAAATTTTAAACGTATAGACCACTTTACCTTCTACTTTTTTGAAATTAGCATCCAGAAAAACAGCTACCTTTCCTGTTAAGAAATCTACATAAGGTTGTTCTTTTTTAATATTAGAAAACCTTTCAATTTTTTCATTCCCAGCAATGGTTACAAAAGAAATAAATCCAAAAAACAAATACAGAATAAATCGCATATAATATGATAATCAAATGTTCTGCCAAAATAACGAATTAATTCACTTGTTGTGACATCTGAATAAGATGATCATCCAATAAAATTTCTAATCGTGATATTAAGAAAAAACAAAAAACCCGAGCAGTTGCTCAGGTTTTTAACCAAAATATTTAATTTAAACATACTATCTAATTAAATAGACGTCTTTTTAACTCTTACAAAATCCACATACATATCAGTATTCCAGAATACATTGATGGCATTATTATTAAAGATTCCATCATTAGAACCAATATTAAGATTCAGGATTACATTATGTGGCCCAAAATTTTCTAACTGTAAATCTGGATCAATTCCATTATAGTAATTAGCTACGGGCGCTCCATCTACCAGCACATCTACATAAACGTTTCCATTTACATTTGTCCAATACATATCATAGGTATGCCATCCTTCGCCAATATTATCATAATGTCTTACTGCATTTTGTCCTAATAAACTTTCACCTTCATTATATCCATAAAACAAATTACTAGCATATTTTTCTCCTCCGTAATATCCATAAGAATATGCTTCCATCATATCAATCTCTCCTTGAGTAGGCCAAGCTGTTTCTTGAACAGTCCATACAGCAGGCCAAACACCATAAGTTTCTGCAAATCCTTTAGCATTTCCATTTTCCCATGCTATCACTTTAGCGCTTACTTGCACATGAACTTGCTCGTTATAACCAGGCTCAAAACTAGCCCAGGATTTTACATGACCAGATTCCCATAATCCGTTTTGCTTTTTATACGAACGTAGTCGTAAACAACTTCTATTATCTAGGTTCTGAATACTAACATTCCATGGTCTATACATACAAAAATCAGAATTATAATCTAATCTTTCTGTTCGTTGCCATTTGGCGTCAATATTACTTCCAGCATTAAATTCATCGATAAGAATATCGGTCCAAGGAGCTTTTGCCGAAACCGATGTAAATCCTTTATAAGTTTCTTCTGATGTTACTTCATCTTTACTACAAGAAATAAAAAAAGTAGAGATTGTTAATGCGAGTGTGTAAAGTAATGTTTTTTTCATGAGATAATGTATTTGGAGTTAGACAGTTACGCTATTACTAAAACGTTTTCGTAAAGTTAGCCAAAAAAGCAGGTGAAACGCATTTCCTTTACGGTTAAAACGTAATTATTTGTCGATGAAATACGATTTACAAAACACCAACTCCAATAAAATCAACACTTTCAGAAGAATTTAAGAAAATTTATTTTGAGGGGCTGAAAATAAAAATTCAATATACTTTTAAGATAAAAAATCACTAAAAAGCATAATTTCAACCCTTAACTTTACTAAAAATTAAAATATTTAAGCAAATTATTACAGATCTTCCTATAAAATTCACAAAACAACCTTTTCATATTACATTCTAATCTACTTATCGCTAATTATTTATTTCTATATTGTGCTGTAAACAGAGTCTCAAATAATCGGTCAATTGTCTTCAAGCGCTAATATCTTACAAACTCCTATCGATTACTTAAAAGGTGTGGG
>NZ_WEKL01000101.1 GCF_019295435.1 Aquimarina litoralis | reverse complement strand
CTCATTATTACATATCCAAAAAGAACCATTCCTTTATATTCAATACAATATTGTAGACTCTCTATAATAGTATCTTTATATCTTTTTCTTGTAAAAATATCTACCCAATCAAATACAGTAAATGTTATAAAGTGAGCTTTTGATTGATCTCTTATTTTGTAGCCATCTGTTTGCATTAAATGAATATACTAATAAATAACTGTTTTACGAAGTGCAAGTAATGCTGCGAAGTCGCAGACATTCGCAGAGCTTATTTAGAACTTTATTTTAGCTTTTTGAAGTTGTAAACTCTTTGCTCTTCGAAGTTTGCAACTTCGAAGGATTATTAATGATTATTATTAAGTTTGACATAAAAACCAGTTACAAGTTGGTGTAACTGGTTTATGTTTTTATTTATGTTTTTACAGCTACGAAGTTGCAAATGTTACATTCTTACTCATACCACTGCGAAGTTAAAAACTATCGCAGAGCATCACTCTTCGAAGAGCTAGGGGTATTTCATTAACTGAACCTATATAAATTAATTCTAATTTATTAAAACTCTCAAAATTGACATAACCATCATTGTGTGTATAACAAATAAAAGGCTTATTGTTTAACTCTCTTGAGAAGGCAGCTTCAATAACCTTACCTTCAATTATAGTTTCGTCAAACCTTATTTTTACAGATTTGATAGGAGTCGATTTTAAAACATCTCTATTATCTTTATTCATTATAAATAGAAAAACACTCCCATCATTTTTTGAATAAAATTCATAGTTCGTTATTTCGACTATCTTATCATTTTTTAATTGAAAAAAAATAGCTTGATTATTTGTCGTACAAGCAGTACTTAAAAATGTGATTGTCAAAATCAAAAAAAATAAAACTTTCTTATTCATTTCTTTGATAAAATTTAACTTTTGTAGACCCATATTGTTTTTGAACTTGTTTTAATGGTAAAACTTCAGGTTTAAAATTCTTCCCTCCTTTAGAAAAAACATAAACAGTCCCATCTTTACTTTTTCCATAATTTGCAACTACGTGTTGTTGCATACCTTCTCCAATGACAGCAGCTCCTTTTCCAAAAGGGACATTGTCAAAATTTTCTACTTCTGTGTAATTATTCAAATCAGAAGATATTAAATAAATTTTCTTAATCCTTTTCATAGTYTATAATTGTCTGTGTTGTAATTGGAAAATTACTTGTTTCTTGGACGGGTGTAGTACTGTTGCAAAGCTTACAAAATACAGACCTGATTTATTATGAAACTTATAATTTCTACTCATTGTAACAAAATACAAAAAGCTATACCTATCTGGCATAGCTTTTTGTCTTCTTTTTTATTGTTTATTTTGATCCGTACCAATCTTTGACGCCACTAGTTGCAAACTAGCGGTAGCGGGGGCAAACTAGCGGTAGCCCCATTCGTCATCCCATTTATAAAATATTATTTTTAATAAATTCTTTAATTCTCTAATATTATTTTCATCTTTCATTTGCATAATTGGATCTTTTGTCCCAAAATATACAAAACTTAGCTTTTCATTCTTTTTTATCCAGATTTGCTCTATTATTTGTCCTCCAATAAGAAAATAATCTTTGGGACAAGATTGTTCATAGACCTTTGAGTCTAG
>NZ_WEKL01000100.1 GCF_019295435.1 Aquimarina litoralis | reverse complement strand
GAACACTACCTGTGAAATCAAATAACTGATAGGTATATGGAATATCTGTACCTACTGGTGTCGTTACCAATATAGATCCATCACTAGAACCTACACAATTTGGATTATCTCCCGTTAAAGCAACTGTAGGATCTGTTGGAATTTCTCTAGTAACTGTAGCTGTAGCATCACATCCTGGTGCAGGTGCAATTCCTGAATCTGTAACCACAATGCTATAACTACCTACTGATAAACCAGTAAATACATTACCACCAGCTCCATTCTGAGTAATAGGACCAACAGCAGCCGATGCACTATCAGTACCTGTTAATACAAAGGTGAAATTACCTGGGTTGGTCGCAAAATCAGAACCACCACTAACGGTAACGGTAATATCTCCATTGAAATCCCTACACGTAGGCTCAACACTAAAATCAGCACTCACTATTAATTCAGGATATACCGTTATAGTTTCTTGATTTGAAGGACAGTTATTTCCATCGTAAACTGTAACTGTATAAGTACCTGGTCCAGTAACCGTAAACTGATGTTCTGTATTACTTACGTTTCCTGGTACTGGAACTCCAGCGTCTAATTGATATGTTAATTGTCCGAAGCCTGATGCTGTTACAGTAAATGTATAATTGTTATCAAACGTACAAGGATCATCTACAAATGCCTGTATTGGATCTAACACAGGATTCGCTGTAGTATTTACAGTAATCACACTTGTTTCAGTACAATTATTATTATCTCGAACTGTAATCGTATAATTAGTTCCTGTTCCTGTAGGATCAGTTAACACAAAATTACCATCAGTATTAGTGATGATTGGGTTAACTCCATCATCAGCTATATAAGTATATGGTGGTGTTCCACCATCGGCAACGATTGTTACTATACCTCCTGTATTACAATTTGCATTTTCCTGATCAACCATAAATGTAATATCACTTGGTTCAGAAATTGTTGCCGTATTACTTGTTTCATCACAGAAAGGCGAATCCAATGCTTCCACAGAAACTTCATAAGTTCCAGCTGGCAGTGAACCTATCAATAGAGGGTTCGCAGCAGTTGTATCTCCAGATCCTGTAGCTGCAACACCACTAGTAATTGTATTAGTTACTGTATAGTTGTAAGTACCTGTATATCCTGTTATGTTTAAGTTTAATTCACCTAATGCATCTCCAAAACATACATTATCCGTTACTAATGTTAAAGTAGCTGCTATCGTATCAAATGGCAATACTTCGTACGTTGTAGTTACAGAACAACCTGTTCTTTCGTCAGTAATTTCAAAAGTATAAATTCCAACTGCAGGTAATGTAAACTGTGCATCAAAGTCAAGTAAAGGCGTATCTACAACAACCCCTGTTTCTAATACCTCAAAGATATAATCTCCAGTACCTAAACCATCATCAGCAACTGAAACAATTACTGTTTCTGGGTTATCACAAGAAATAGCTCCTGCATTTACCGCTGTTGCATCTCTAACCACGGTTTCTCCAGTAATAGCTGGGAATGGTGGTACTACAACTGTAGGTACTACAAATGGACAATTGTTCGAATCCATAACTGTAATATCGTAGTTACCTGCTACATCTGCATCAATAATAAACTGAACGCCCGGTGTAACAGCATCCGCATCAACTACCGGTAAGTTTGTTACTGTAATACCCGGTCCTGTATAGGAAATCGTATAGTCTGGCGTACCATCAACTATCGTAACTGTTATATCTGGGAAAACATCACTATTGTCTGCTGCACAACTATAAGCATTCTGGGTCGCACTCGCAGTTACCTGTGTAGGATCTACTAGCGTAATATTATTCTGTGATGAACAGC
>NZ_WEKL01000099.1 GCF_019295435.1 Aquimarina litoralis | reverse complement strand
CAGACCACAGCGGGTTATATTGCCCCTATTGTCGATGATCCTTTAACACCTTTAGTAGATGAATCTGATACCGATGGTAATGGAGTGAATGATGCTTATGATACCAATGGTACTGCTTTAGATCCAGATGTAGTTGATATAGATGGCACTGGTGGTGCGGACTATGTGGATACYGATGCTGATGGYGATGGTATTCCAGATGCTACCGAAGGGTATGATACCRATGGKGACAATGTWSCYGATACCTTACCGAGTGGTAATGATAGTGATGGCGATGGATTAGATGACAACTATGATGTTGATGGTACAGCGACTACGGATGCTGGCGGAGCTACCAATGGCGGTACAGTACCCACGGACTTTCCTGATGATGACAATCCAGGGGATGATAGAGACTGGCGAGATCCATTAGATGCAGATGATGATGGTATAGCGGATAATATAGATGAGGATGATGACAATGATGGTATTCCCGATGTTGTAGAGAGTGGAGGAAAYGCCCCTAATGGWGATGAGGATGGCGATGGTRTTCCTAACTGGCAGGATGATAGTGATGATGGTACTGGAGATGGAAGTACGACGGACTATACAGATAGTAATGGTGATGGTGTTCCGGATGTGTATGACAATGATGGTGATGGTATTCCCAACCACTTAGATTTAGACAGTGATAATGATGGATTATAYGATGTAGTAGAGACKGGCAATGGTGTATTAGATACGGACAATGATGGTCAGATCAACGGAAGTGTTGGAACGAATGGTATTCCAGATACTGCAGAAGATGGAGGTGTTGATGGCGCGGGAGTAAGTGGTACACCTACGGATACGGATATGAATCCTAACGATGGTCCTGATTATTTAGATATCGATGCTGATGATGATGGTATAGTAGATAATATCGAGGGTCAGACCACAGCGGGTTATATTGCCCCTATTGTTGATGATCCTTTAACGCCATTGGTTGATGAATCGGATACCGATGGTAATGGAGTGAATGATGCTTATGATACCAATGGTACTGCTTTAGATCCAGATGTAGTTGATATAGACGGTACTGGTGGTGCGGACTATGTGGATACYGATGCTGATGGYGATGGTATTCCAGATGCTACCGAAGGKTATGATACCGATGGGGACAATGTAGCWGATACSYTWCCGAGTGGTAATGAYAGTGATGGYGATGGATTAGATGACAACTATGATGTTGATGGTACAGCGACTACGGATGCTGGCGGAGCTACCAATGGTGGTACAGTACCAACAGACTTTCCCGATGATGACAATCCAGGGGATGATAGAGACTGGMGGGATCCATTAGATGCGGATGATGATGGTATTGCCGATAATGTTGATGAGGATGATGACAATGATGGTATTCCCGATGTTGTAGAGAGTGGCGGAAATGCTCCTAATGGCGATGAGGATGGTGATGGTGTTCCTAACTGGCAGGATGATAGTGATGATGGTACTGGTGATGGAAGTACGACKGAYTATACAGAYAGTAATGGTGATGGTGTTCCGGATGTGTATGACAATGATGGAGATGGTATTCCCAACCACTTAGATTTAGACAGTGATAATGATGGATTATACGATGTAGTAGAGACTGGCAATGGAGTATTAGATACGGACAATGATGGTCAGATCAATGGTAGTGTTGGAACGAATGGTATTCCAGATACTGCAGAAGATGGAGGTGTTGATGGTGCGGGAGTTAGTGGTACACCTACGGATACGGATATGAATCCTAACGATGGTCCTGACTATTTAGATATCGATGCTGATGATGATGGTATAGTAGATAATATCGAGGGTCAGACCACAGCGGGTTATATTGCCCCTATTGTCGATGATCCTTTAACACCTTTAGTAGATGAATCTGATACCGATGGTAATGGAGTGAATGATGCTTATGATACCAATGGTACTGCTTTAGATCCAGATGTAGTTGATATAGAYGGYACTGGTGGTGCGGACTATGTGGATACCGATGCTGATGGCGATGGTATTCCAGATGCTACCGAAGGGTATGATACCAATGGTGACAATGTTCCCGATACCACC
>NZ_WEKL01000098.1 GCF_019295435.1 Aquimarina litoralis | reverse complement strand
CCTGTATAGGAGCTACTGATGGGTCAGTAGTTATTACAATAGATACGACAGTTGGTACACCACCATATCAGATAGACTTTGATGGATCAGGTTTTAGTAATCAGACAACGTATGGTTCATTAGCCGCAGGCACATATAATTATGTAGTAAGAGATGCAAAACAATGTACAGAAACATTCAGTGTTACAGTAGGCTCTCCTGCAGCTATTACTCTAGGAGGTTCTACTACAGTTGATATTACCTGTGATCCTATGACCGGAACTACTACCAATGGTTCAATTCAAGTTACGGGAGTTACGGGAGGTACAGGTACTTATGATTATACGTTGTTACGTTTAGATAATTCATTAGCTATTACGCCATCTACGAACCCAGTTTTAGGAACAACAGCAGATAATGCCACATTTACTGATTTAACTTTTGGTGATTATATATTAGAAATTGTAGATAGTAACGGTTGTAGATTTACTTTCCCATTTGATATAGCAACAACAGCTATATTTACAGTTTCAGAATCCGCACCAGTTGGTACTTGTACTGGTGGAGTTACTGTAGATATTTCAGTATCAGGTGGTACAGGTCCTTTTGAAGTTAGTGAGTTCCCTTCGGGCGCGCCAGTTCCTTTGAATGGTTTACCTGTTTCTTCAGGTACTCCTTTTGAAAGAAATCATCAATTTACAAACTTGCCATTTGATACAGCATTTACTTATCAGGTTACTGATTTAGGTACTGGATGTGTGGATATTCAGACAATTGCTCCACAGCCAAGTCCATCAAGTATTGCTATAAGTGTTACGCCAACAGATGTTAGTTGTGTAGGAGATGCAGATGGTAGTTTTACGTATTCGATTACGGGATATGCAGGAACAGAACTAACTTATGAGGTATATAGTGTAACAGATTTAGCAACTGATATAGCAGTTGGTGGAGGTCTTACCTTTACGAATTCGACGAATAGTAATCCAGAAACAGGTTTAGTTCCCCCAGCTGCTGCTACAGGAACAGTAACAAATGGGTTGAATAATTTATCACCTGGAACTTATCAACTTCGTGTTTTTGAAACAGATGGAGGTGTGGCTGCTCCTTGTAATGCAGCCGTTGAGTTTACAATAGGAGAGCCAGAAGCTTTAGGTATAGCTTTAGTAAGTCAGCAAGATGGATTCTGTACAAGAAGCCCTGAGGTTCAGGTAACCGCTACGGGAGGTACATTGCCATATACTTATATAGCAAATGATGGTACGACAGATGTTGCTACAAATGGAACTGGATTCTTTAATACACTAGCTGCCGGGACATATACAATACGTGTGGAGGATGCGAATAGCTGTCCATCCGCTTCTGTAAATGTTACATTAAACACTATTGCAGATCCTAGTTTTGTAAGTGTTCCTGCGTTTGTAGATGACGCATGTACATTTGATAACAATTATACATTTACAGTTACGGCTACCGGAACAGGAACATTAGAGTATGGTATAGATGATGGAGATCCATTAACACCAGATGCTCCAGTTTATGTAGCAGGAAATGTGAGTAATACAGAGCATCAGTTTACAGTTACTGGACCAGGAACTTATAATATTTTTGTAAGAGACGTTAATGGTTGTACAGATACAGACCAGATGATTGTTTATCCAGAGTTGCTGGTAAGTGCTGATTTTAGTGTTGATCCTACATGTAGGGATTTCAATGGTGATATTACTGTTACGGTTAGCGGCGGTTCTGATTTTGCTACGAACCCAGGTAATTTCACTTTTGTATTGACTGGAACGGATAGCGCATCGGCTGCTGTTGGTCCAATTACTCAGAATGGAGCGGGCGGTAATGTATTTACTGGTTTATCAGTAGGTAGTTATAGTATTGTGGTAACAGATTCCGGAATTGCACCTGCACCAGGATGTGATGCTACAGCTACAGTTACTAGAGAAATTCCAACGGATCCTACAGTTGCTTTAACGGGAGATAATCCAAATTGTGTAGGTTCAAGTGATGGGTCTATATTGGTAACGACTCCAGTAGGTACAGACCTTCCATATACCTATCAGTTATTTGATTTCACGGGTAGTGTTCAGGGTGCTCAGATCGGTCCAGACCAGACGGATGATCCATTGTTTGATGGATTAGGCGCAGGCGAGTATTTAGTAGTAGTTACTTCTACGATTACGAGCTGTTCATCACAGAATAATATTACGCTAGTAGATCCTACACAGGT
>NZ_WEKL01000097.1 GCF_019295435.1 Aquimarina litoralis | reverse complement strand
TCATTAAAGGTTCCACCAGTTGCGATAAAGTCTTCAGCTTCAATAATGATTTGATCTCCAGAAGGCGGTATAGAAGTATCATTAACAGTGATAGTACTAGTAGCTGTAAAATTACCATCTATGGTGGTAGCTGTTATAATTGCCGATCCCGTTGTCAGTGCTGTGACAACACCACTAGAGGAAACAGAAGCAACAGAAGTATTGCTAGAAGACCAAGTTACTGTTTTATCGGTAGCATTGGATGGAGCAACAGTTGCTGTAAGTGTTGTGGTATCTCCTGGATCTAAGGATATAGTAGCCGGTGAAACAGCGACACCGGTTACTGCGATATCTCCTCCGCCTGTATCTCCAGAATCGGTTACTGTAATGGTAATCATATCGGTTTTATTTCCATCTAACGTTCTGGCGGTTATATTTACTGATCCTGCTTCTACAGCTAATACAGAACCGAGATTGTCTATGGTTGCAACATTTGGATTAGAAGACGCCCAAGTAACCGATTGTACGGTTGCGTTAAATGGTATGATTCCACCAGTTAGTGCGAGTGTTTCCCCAACTTCCATTGTGGCTCCTTGAGGAGTTATACTTACAGCTTCAACAGGAATCGTTTCATCTATTGGTCCAATGGGTTCTCCTGCTACAGTAACGGTTACTGCATCTGTAAAATCTCCATCAAAAGTTTTTACAACTGCTCCTACGGTTCCTTGCGAAAGACCAGTTACCTGACCTAACCCATTTATTTTTGCAATTGTTGTATTACTCACTGACCAAGTTACAATCTGAGTAGTTGCGTTATTTGGTATAATATTATGAGTCAAATCAAAAGTTTCACCTGGTCGAATAGTAATACTAAATTGATCAGCTTCTACTCCCGTTACAGGAACATTTCCTCCAACAGGAACAGCATCATATACTCGAATCCAATCTACTTGAAAAAGATTACGACCATTGGCATCATCCAAATCGTCAGGAGTAGGATAAATATTAAGATCGGACAACCAAGATTGTTGTTCCATATTGATAATAATATGTTGAGGTTTACTTAAACCTGTGCCACCTGTATATCCATATTTATCAATAGCATCGAAAGAAGTAGTGTGCTGTGATAAATTCCCTTCAGGATCTTTGAAACTATGTTCATTTGATTTTATAGTACGAACTAATTCTCCATTAATGTAATACTCTGCATGATGTGGGTTTACCCAATAGACACCAATCGTAAAATATTCTTCTCTCCAGGTTTCTCTTCCATCTTCCATATACCAAGTCCCAAAAACACCTTCTTCATCTCTCGGTTGATAATCCGTAAAGGGATCTCTGATAAAAGTGTGATGACTTAGATGTATACGCTTGTCAAAATATTCTCTTCCTTCTTGAATATTAGGATACGATTCTAGCATATCTAATTCTTCAGTTTCATCTTCGCTGATCATCCATATATTATTAGCTAACATACATCCTGCTTGTTTTACTCTAGCTTCCATATACATTGGATAAGCTAAAGCCTTTTTGGACGAAATACATCCGGTATAAATGATAGGAAGGTTATTATCCCATGCTCCATGAATGTTTAGTTTTCCATCAGTAATCCAAGTATGGTCTTTATGATAGAAGGTTGCAGAAGGTCCTGAAAACCCGTTAATATATAGCTCGTTCCATCTTTTTGTAAACTCTGGATGTAGGTTGTTGCTTGATGATTCATAATCAAAACTATCTGAAACTGGATTTAATTCCCAAACCATACCTGTTGGAGGATCAGCTGGAATTGGAATTCCATTCCAATCTTGGGCTTGTATGCCTGCTATTGATAATATAAACAGGAATACAAAGAATAATTTGTTTTTCATTTTGAATGTTTTTTGAATTTTGTTTGTCTAAATAAGGGCAAGAAAGGTTTTAGAGTAGTCAGACTTCTACAAAAGCCTGACCACTCTAAAGAGCTTAAATGCAATTTATTAGGTTATAGGTTCTACTTTTTGATGAGTTTTAAAGTTCTATTTCCATCTTTGGGATTTACTATTGTTAGGAAATAAATTCCTTGTGGTAAACTTTGTATATCTATGATATGATTTTCGTTTAATTTTTGATTTACATAAGTAGCTCCTTTGATATCATAAATTCTGATGTTATGTTGTTTTTCTTGAGATAATCCTTGGATGAATACTTTACCTGTAGTTGGGTTAGGGAAAAGGTATACCTCTGGTTCTATAGGTTTGGTTGTAGTATC
>NZ_WEKL01000096.1 GCF_019295435.1 Aquimarina litoralis | reverse complement strand
TCGTTTTTGATGCATATTTCGTAAATTAGCAGCACTAAAAATGCTTTTTATTATCAATGGAACAAATTGCACCGTATAAACCCAAGAATAAAGTTAGAATTGTAACTGCCGCATCTCTTTTTGATGGTCATGATGCCGCCATTAATATTATGCGCCGGATTATTCAATCTACAGGAGTTGAAGTAATTCACTTAGGTCATGATAGAAGTGTAGAAGAAGTAGTGAATTGTGCGATTCAAGAAGATGCGAATGCGATCGCAATGACTTCTTATCAAGGAGGTCATAATGAATATTTTAAATATATGTATGATTTGCTCAAAGAAAGAGGAGCTTCTCATATCAAAATATTTGGTGGAGGAGGTGGAGTAATCCTTCCGGAAGAAATCAAGGAATTGATGGATTATGGGATTACTCGAATTTATTCACCTGATGATGGTCGTGAGTTAGGATTACAAGGAATGATCAACGATTTGGTACAGCAATCTGATTTTCCTATTGGTGATAGTCTTAATGGTGAAGCAGATCATTTGGTTGACAAAGAAATTGGGGCTATTGCACGTGTTATTTCTTCGGCAGAGAATTTCCCAGAAATAGCAAAGAATACTTTAGACAAAATACATGAAAAGAATAAAACATCTACTACTCCTGTTTTGGGTATCACTGGTACTGGAGGAGCTGGAAAATCTTCTTTAGTAGATGAGTTAGTACGTCGATTTTTGATTGATTTTCCAAACAAAACCATTGGATTGATTTCTGTAGATCCATCTAAACGAAAAACAGGTGGAGCTTTATTGGGAGATCGAATTCGTATGAATGCGATCAATTCACCAAGAGTATATATGCGTTCTTTGGCAACAAGACAATCTAATCTTGCATTATCAAAGTATGTAGCAGAAGCAATTGAGGTTTTAAAAGCGGCAGAATTTGATCTAATAATTCTAGAAACATCTGGGATTGGTCAATCCGATACTGAAATTCTGGAGCATAGTGATACTTCTTTATACGTAATGACCCCAGAGTTTGGTGCTGCTACACAATTGGAAAAAATAGATATGCTAGACTTTGCTGATCTTGTAGCGATCAATAAGTTTGATAAAAGAGGTTCCTTGGATGCATTGAGAGATGTAAAAAAGCAATATATGCGTAATCATCAGTTGTGGGATGTTCCACAAGATGATTTACCAGTATATGGAACCATTGCTTCTCAGTTCAATGATCCTGGAATGAATACTTTGTATAAAGCAATCATGGATAAGGTGGTTGAGAAAACAGGAGCAGATTTGAAATCTGATTTCCATATTTCTAAAGAAATGTCTGAAAAGATATTTGTGATACCTCCAAGTAGAACGAGATATCTATCAGAAATTTCAGAAAATAATAGAGCTTATGATAAAACAGTAACTACACAGGTAGAAGTAGCTCAAAAATTATATGGTATTTATAAAACCATTTGTAGTGTTGCAAATTTAGATAGCATAGACTTATCAAAAAACGGAATTGATATTGAAAGCCTAAAAAAGGTAGAGAATGACGATAATCAGGATTTCTTAAAGCTTTTATTAGCCGAATTTGATAGAGTAAAATTAAATCTAGATCCACATAATTGGGAAACTATTATCGGTTGGGCAACTAAAGTTCAAAAATATAAAGATCCTATTTATACTTTTAAAGTAAGAGATAAAGAGATAAAGATCGAAACACATACAGAATCCTTATCACATAGTCAAATACCAAAAGTGGCTTTACCTAAGTATCAAGCTTGGGGAGATATTCTAAAATGGTGTTTACAGGAAAATGTTCCAGGAGAATTTCCTTTTGCTTCGGGATTATATCCTTTCAAGCGTACAGGAGAAGATCCAACGCGTATGTTTGCCGGTGAAGGAGGACCAGAACGAACTAATAGACGTTTTCATTACGTAAGTTTAGGAATGCCGGCAAAACGTTTGTCAACTGCCTTTGACTCTGTAACGCTTTACGGAAATGATCCTGATCATCGACCTGATATCTATGGTAAGATTGGAAATGCGGGAGTTTCTATTTGTTGTTTAGATGATGCTAAAAAACTATACTCTGGTTTTGATCTTACGCATGCGATGACTTCTGTAAGTATGACAATTAATGGACCAGCTCCAATGTTGTTAGGATTCTTTATGAATGCTGCAATTGATCAGAATTGTGAAAAATATATCAAAGAAAATAGTCTTGAAGCTGAGGTAGAAGCCAAGATCAAGAAAATATATAAAG
Source organism: Aquimarina litoralis (assembly GCF_019295435.1). Lineage (GTDB taxonomy): Bacteria > Bacteroidota > Bacteroidia > Flavobacteriales > Flavobacteriaceae > Aquimarina > Aquimarina litoralis_A. Next base: position 290 of record NZ_WEKL01000096.1, on the reverse strand, counting down.
ACAAAGGAGTAGAAAGACCTGCGTACCAAGGAGAACTTCCAGAAGGGAATGATGGATTAGGATTGATGTTATTGGGTGTTACGGGAGATCAGGTGTTGCCAGCAGATGTCTATCAAGAAATTAAAGCAACTACCCTGAATACAGTTCGTGGAACTGTACAAGCAGATATTTTGAAAGAAGATCAAGCGCAGAATACTTGTATTTTTTCTACAGAGTTTGCTTTAAGGTTAATGGGAGATGTACAGGAATATTTTATTGAAAAACAAGTTCGTAATTTCTATTCAGTTTCT
>NZ_WEKL01000095.1 GCF_019295435.1 Aquimarina litoralis | reverse complement strand
GCACAGATTGCTAAGGTTTGTATTGCTATTTCATTAATTTCTATAGGTACGTCTATAATACTGTAATAGGTGTATAAAGCATACTCATAGAAACGAATAGTAGTTTCATATAACAACCACAATGGGTAAAGCCATTTCCTAAAAGGCTCCCACCATTGTCCCCAAATTGATTTTAATTTACTTGAATGTTCTTCCATTTTTTTTAGTTTTTAGCAAAGTTCAATCTAATGGAAGAACTATCATTTGATCTATATCAAATCCGTCTTTTAGGATTTCGAATTCTACTTAAGGTTTCAAGAGTTATTCCCAAATAGGATGCAATGTGAGTAAGAGGAATCCTCTGTACAATGTCAGGATATATAGTAATAAGATGATTAAATCTTTCATCAGCTTTTGCAAATTGAATAGTATGAAGTCGTTCACACAATCCTAGCATCGTTTCAGTAACAACTTTGCTAATAAATCTCTCGAAATCGTGGTATTTGTCTGCTAGTTTATCTACATCGTCTTTTGAGAACTCAAGAACTGTGGAATCTTCAATAAATTCTACATAGTGTGGACTTGGATTATTACTAAAGAAACTTACAATAGGAGCCATAAATTGATTTTCAAAAGTAAACCACTCAGAAATGTCTTTACCATCTTTTAAATAATACGCTCTTGCACATCCTTCTATGATTAAGTATGCTTTTTTAGAAAATTGGCCTTCCTTAATAACAATTTCTCCTTTTTTATAAGAGCCAAACTTTGTGTTAGCAATGAACTCTTTTTCACATTGTGAAGATAAAGGAGCATACGACTTTTTTACTGCAGTTAAAATTGAATCTACGTCTATATTCATTTTATGTTATATTGAAGTTATTTTATAAAGATCATAGAAAATTACTATTAAGTTTTTTGGTAGTGAATATGATAGATGAAAAATCAGTACAATAGCCTGTTTGTTCTATAATAACTCTGTTGAAGGTAATAAACGAGCATCTTCCAAAGCTGCTGTTCTATGTCCAGCATTTTTTAAATATTCCTTGCTTTGAGCGAATTCCATGAATTTCATTACCGATGCATGCTCTACCAACAATATCGCATCCCATTTTTCAGAGTTTGGTCCGATTAGAAAATTATTACTTTTCCCAAAGTAGATAATTCGGCTTCCTGCTTTTTCTAAAAGTGGAGTAGTACTTTTCATATATAATTGATATGCTTCTTCACCACTTATTATATTTATTGGTTTCAATTCTTCCAAGTTTGTATAATCAGCTTGTGTTTTGAACTTTAATAAGTTAAGCATTGTGATTTTACCTTTGTCATGGAAGTTTTGATAAAATTCTTTCCCAGCTTCTGGGGTTGCATTAATGTAGTTGCTCATATTTTAGTGTGTTTTAATTACGATTAACACAGTTCGTAACATTATGTTTGATCGGATTCTTTTTTATTTAAGTGCTAAACCTAACCATCGTTAAAAAGATTAATACCAATGTCAATATTCCGATAATAGTAGTAAATATCCCAACTTTTTTAGATTTTGTCCAGCCAGATAATGAAATCATAGCAGAAATCGATAAAAGTCCAAGCATGAACGTGAGCATTCCAATAAATCGAGCCACTTGAAAATCATTGATTGATGCATTTTTGATATATCCTCCAGGAGTTGTTGTCATCACAATATTTACCATAGCAAAAACAGTAACGAGAAAACTACCAACCGAAAAAGTGGAAGATTTTAAAATTAGATTGGTGAGTTTATCCTTTCTATCTGATACCAATAAATTAGCTACAACTGTAATTGAAAATCCACTTAATAAAGAAGAAACTAAAAGAGTTTGCTTTGCTAATTCATTCCAATATTCTAAAGTCATTTCCATTGATACTTTTTTATTTACGGTTTATTTTCTATTTGGCCTTATTTTCTTTTCTGAAATAGACATTACAATACTCCTCGGAGTCTGCTTTGAGTTTATTAATTCTGGATTTAATTTTTCAGAAATTCCAACTGCTTCCCAAATCATTTTTTTTATTTCATTCTTTGGAAAAGAATCAAAGTCTTTTATAGAAATATGCCGAATCAGTTTTCCTTTTCCATTAAGTTTAATTGTTGTTTTGGACAGTTCTGCTCCTCGATTAAATCCAAAGTTTACATGTTGCGAATAAAGAGCAATATGGCAAAACGCATCTTTTAGCTTTTCCGATTTTGAATAAGCAATAGCAACAGCATTATAATTATCCCAAATCAATTCGTTTGTCCGTGGTACCAAGTCTAATATGAAATTTCTTAACTCCAAAGCTAATTTTTGCATTTCACTATCATAAGGCTCGATAAAGCTTTTTAATTGTGGATTTGGTTTCATATCACTTTTTTAATTGTGCGTATATATCTATACTTATGTACTTACCATCTTTTATTTCACAATCTTTCATTGTTCCTTCATGATTGAAGTCAAGTTTTGCCATGGCTCGTTTACAATTTTCATTTTCAGAATCAACAAACCCTTCTATACGATGTAATCCAAGATCATGAAATGCATAATTACAAATAAGAGGCATTGCTTCTTTCATGATTCCTTTGCCCCAATATTCAGGAAGTAACCACAGACCAATTTCTGCTTTTTGGT
>NZ_WEKL01000094.1 GCF_019295435.1 Aquimarina litoralis | reverse complement strand
TATTATTAGAATGTTTTCTAAATTCATTTGCCACTAATTCCATTTGTTTGTTTGGATAATGAAATACACTATCTAATAGTGTTTCACCTATCTTCTTTTCATTTATTAATTTGCATTCTTGAGAAAAAAACAAAGAAGGCACTAGAAATAAAAAAGAGATTACGATTTTAATATTACTATTCATTTTTTCTTTATAACCTTGTATTTATTAGGATTATTTATTGGTACAACTACTTTTACGGTAGGAGACCCTTGGCTAAAATCTAAACTTCCATCTTGTGGGTTTACTCTTGTAGCGGGAAATGTATAAGTAACCCTGATTGGTTGAGAAAGTTGATTTCTTACGTTATTAACTATTCTGTTTGTTGCAATTTCTTCTTTAACATTTCCTTCAATGTTTAACTCTGGTCTATCTTTAATTTGATTTCCTGATTCAGTTAATGTCATTTCTCCAGATACAGATCTAGAGGCGTGTACAATTTCCTCTAATAATGCTGTTTCAGGATATATTTCAGGATATCCTTCGGAATTTGTGTCGGGAGCGATACTAAAAGTTCCAGGGTTGTAATAAATAACTCCTCCAGAGCCTTTTTCTGGATCTTGAGCATCTTGACGATTATCGGGATCTGTAGTATTTCTATTTCTATTATTACTTCCAACAATCTTTATTGTGAACGTATGTTTACTTCTTTTTAATCTATTTATATGTTTACGAGCGATTGAGGATCTTTTTTTTAATGATCTTAGTTCTTTACGAACTGCTCTTCTTGCTTGTCTATTTTCTTTTCTTGTTTTATTAGGATCATTAAAATATTTAATTCTCTTCCCATCAGGATCCAAAAATAAGATTGGATTATTAGCGGTATAAGTATATGGACTTATAACATAATAATTTTCCGCCAACGGATCTAAATTCATCCATCTACCCAATGTAGCATCATAGTTTCTAGCACCATAATCATGCCAATTGATTCCTAATTCTTCATTCAATTCTTTACCATTGTATTTGTACTTCAGTGCAGCATTAGAACTGGTGATTTGAGTATTATACCCCTTATGTTGTAACCCAAAAGGATAATAATTATTTTCTTCTAAGATTTCACTTGTTGCTGATCCTGGAATGACATCAATATTACCATCATTATTATTATCAGCATAGGATAGTCTGATATTTCCTAAATGGTCTTTATATTGATAGATGTAGTCAAAGGATGAGATTGCCACGCCATTGCTCGCAAATACCGGTTCTACATATCCTTCAGCGGTGCTAAAGAACTGTAACTGTCCATTTTGGTATACATAGTTACCAGCGTATTCTACTGTTAAAGAACTTCCACCAGAGACGATCTTTTTTTGTTTCACTCCAGTTGCGTCGTAAATATAGCTAATATTTCCCGTGTTAGAACGTGCCTGATCATTTATTGCCACCGATGTGGGTAAGTTTAAGTGATTATAGGTAATCCCTGTAATTCCTTTATTACGATCGATGGTCATATTCCCGTTTACATCATATGCGTAGTCACTATTAGTATTGGTGCCATCTAAAAAGCCAACATGATCATTGCCATTATCTGTCACTTTGGATAACTTGTTTCCAGATCCGTATTGATAAGAAAGGTTATCCATAATATTTGATGTTCCCATCTCATTGTATCGAGTCAGTGATGTTATATTCCCATTTTTATCATAGTTAATATTTCTTACATCATAGGATCTAAGAGAGGCACCTGTAAGACTTTCATTGTACCTAAAGTAACTATCTTTTATTCTATTTAATGGATCATATTCATATCCATAGGCTCTTTTGGTATTATCATTGGCTGTTTTCCAGATCGTTTCCGCAATATTACCATTATAAAGTTTTGGGATACTATAGCGTCCTTCGGTTGCATTATAGTTAATCTTAAAAGTAAACAGATCGTCTCCAATACTATTCACATCATTGATATCGGTAAGCCAACCACGTACATTGTATTTGTAATCTACGGTTTGTAATGGTGCCTGTTCTGCATTTCCTACTTTTTTACTTTCTAATTGCCCAAGTTCATCATAGTTGTTTTGTACAATAAGCTCTTCAGGATGCGACCCAATTTGTTGTTTTTGGGTCAATACTCTTCCCATATGATCGTAGGTAAAGGTGTCCGTAGTTACAATTGCTGCATTACTCCCTTTAGTATGTGTGGTCTTTACTTTGATTGGTTTTCCAGTAAAGTCTAATAAGGTTTCTACAATATCCGTAGTGTTTAAATAGTCATTACGGCTACCTGTCCATATCACTTGTCCTTTATTGTCATATGCCATCACTGTAGTGATCCACTGATCTGTTCCTAGTACACGTACTTTAGATCCTGTGGCTAATCCTTTGGTGGTATTGGTAGTAACTACTCCATATACACTTGTTGATTTGTTTAATCCATCTCTATCAAAACCATAATCATCATAGTAATTGATGGTATATATTTTATGAACTCCCGTAGGAATGGCATCATTAGAATAATAGATGTTCGTATTTGCTACATCAATATATTGTGATGTTTTGGTTACATATTGTGTATAATTTCCGTTATCGGAGAAACCTTGCATCGTTGTTCTGGAAACATTACCTGGATGCAAATGTAATCCTGTAAAAGCTACTCTTCCAAAGGCATCGTATTTGGTAAACAACCATTCATTACGTGGACGTTGATTTGCATCTTGTGTCATCACTGGTTGATCCAGTTTGTTGTATACAATATACTCCCAACCTTTTCCAGGTATTTTCTTTTCTACCAATCGGTTTCTGCGATCGTATCTGTACTGATATCCCAGTTCATTAAGTTCTGTACCAGATATTCCATTGTCTACTGTTACCTTAGGAGGGAATACATAGGACAGATTTCCAAAATCATCATACACATAATAGGTGTCATGCGCGACATTGCTATTGTAGGTTCGTTTTAAAATAACTCTTCCACGTTTGTCTGTAAATTCTTTTGTAGTATGATTATTACCATCACTGGTTTTCCAGTTTTCATCTTTGGTAATGGATACAAAAAGTTCATTTGCTGGATAATTCCCTACCTTTTGTAAAGTTGGTACTAAGGTGTTTCCACCAGCATAATTCACTTTAAAATAGACAACATTATCAGCAGCTGTATTTAAAGTTCTGTCCAGTTTGATGGTATGGTCATCTCCAGATATTTTCGCTTGCCAATCCAATCCTGGTGCTGC
>NZ_WEKL01000093.1 GCF_019295435.1 Aquimarina litoralis | reverse complement strand
GCTTGTAGCTGTGCAGGTTTACTAGAGTTGTAATATACTTTTACATCATCCATACTGTAGCCAGATAAGTTTTCGATGCCTGATTTTAGTGTATCGGGTAAGCCGGTATTGTTTTTTCGTTGGATTGGATTCTTCGTATTATCTTCTGATCCTCCCATAACTGACCTCAACTTGCGTTGTACTGCTATGGCGGGACGGTAATCAACAATGGTGGCTTCGCCTCCAGTACTGGGTTCTTGTGGTACCCGTTGTACGGTTTCTTTTTGTTGTTCCTGAATGTTTTCTAGTGGTGCTTTCATTGCTTTTGTATAACATTTTATTGAATTGATAACTATCAGAAATACGGATTACAAATCCGCGCGATCAAGTGTTCTTGTTGTACCCGTTGTACCGTTCTTTTTTGGGGTTTTTGGGAGTTTTCTAATAGTGCTTTCATAGCTTATGTTCTTTATTTATTAAAAGCATGGATAACAAATCCGTACAATATTGATGCTACGTTTCTCACCATTTTCAAGAATACTAAAAGTGGCGTTATGCTAAAACTTATAAAATGGCAGGCTACCTCACATTTTCATTAGTCAATGCGAAGTTTTGTCACATTATACACCTTACAATTAGTCACAGATTGTTTTCTTATTTAGCATTGTCGTATTCCTGAAGCTATTTAGGTTTGATTTTACTCCAATATTTTTTTTGGAAAGATTCTTTGTCCATATAATAATAATTTGTTTTGATACCTGTATTTTTTTCCATGTTGATAATGTCAGAAACATGTTTATCACCTACTTTCCAAATGATATTTTTGTCATGCAACTCTTCTGCGGCTTCATGCATACATTTGCTTCTATCTTTTCTTACATTTTCTCCCGTCCTGATGTTATTAAATTCCTGTCTGTTCAATACCTCTCGGAATTTGTTATAGACTTTATTTGCCTTTATACCATCTTCTTTATCCACGAATTGTAAGCCAGTATCGTTTGCCTGTTTCCAACTATCTAAAAAGCTTTCAAGTTCTTGTAACAAATCAAATTCGTATGGCAGTTCATTTTTGTTTTCATACTCTTCTTTATATTCAAGAATTGAACCTTTCAAACGACCGTAATTTTTTTTCAGATAATTATTCATCTGAAACAGGTGATCACTGGTACCTATCGGTTTTTTTTCCTCATACTCTAGTTTAGAAATTAATTCCGCTTGTACCATAGTAACACCATTAAAATTGTTTGTACCTATTATATCTGTCCAAACTAAATCGTTCGAACATAATTGACGTATTACACCTTCATCGTTCTGCAAACCTTTTTCATGCAATTGGGCTACTATTGCCTTTACTATATTTTTTAGCTTGCTACCCTTAAGCTTTGTTTTTTTTGTTAGCGGTTCTATAGTCATATTATCTATCGAATTTATAATAGATCCAGCATTAATTTTTGCTCCATTGTTTTCATATGCATCTATCTCTGTTACCGTTTCGGTATACATAGAAAGGTCTCTCAAATCTTCTTTTGAAAAAGCCAAGGCGTTTTCTAATCTTAAGACAATAGGGTCTGCAAAATTTCCTTTCACCTTTAGATCTCCTTCTCGAAAATATGTATAGCTATGATATTTCATAATTCCGTATATCACCTCCTGTTCCTTTAAGCGGATGTTATCATCATAATCATTGTGATTTTCTCCAATGATGTATAAGCCTGATTTTTTATTGTCTAATTTTTTTATCTTTTTTCTTAGTACAATCCTACTATTGTTTTCTGTTATTTTTGCAGCCAAAGGTTTATTGGATGTTGACCGCTTTGACAGGCCAAAAACAGGATGCTGAGTATTAGAATGTAACGCCCTCGCCCCCATAACATCCGCCTCTTTTTCTAAACCAACATCATCATTGATGTTCACTTTACTTTTTAGTTGTCGTGTCGGTTTGACCCGACCTTGTTTTTGCTGTACCACATGCCAGGCTTCGTGCGGAAGGTGTTTTTCTTGTCCTGGTGCTAAGTGAATATCAGTTCCTTGCGCATAGGCATGGGCTTGTAATTGCGCTGGTTTGCTGGAGTTGTAATGCACTTTTACATCATCCATGCTATAACCAGATAGATTTTCGATTCCGGATTTTAGGTTGTCGGGTAGGCCGGTTTTATTCTTCCTTTGTATAGGTTTTTCATTCCTACCCATAGATTGTTGCAGTTGTCGCTGATCGATAGAAGAGGTACGGTTATCCATAAGTTGTGCCGTACCTCCGTTACTAGATTCACTAGCAACTCTCGGGGTAATCGAGTTCTGCGGTTGCTGAGTTTTATCTATTTGTGTTTTCATAGTTTATTTTCTGATTTTCACTTCTATGTCTTAATATGGATAGCAGAGGGATGGGATAAGACATCCCTCTAAATCTCCCTTCGAAGGGAGACTTTTTAAGTTCCCTCCCTTTTGAAGGGAGGGCTGGGGAGGGATGTTTTTCAAAACCTTTCTCTAGTTTATTCTCACACTTTCTTAAAATTTATCATATTTTATTAACTCAAAATAACTCCTTCCTTCTGTAACTCTTGCTTTATGGCTGTTTCCAAACTTTGCTGAGAGATAGTAGCTTTTTCATTGGTTACTGCTTGCAGTGTACATTTCCGTATCACATTCATCATCAATCCACCTGAGATATCATAGTGTTCTGCAATCTCCCATAGGTCTGCTTCAGCATCCAATGGTAATTTCTGAGCAAAAGACTGCTGCCATAACTGATAGCGTTCTTCTACTCCAGGCATTTTAAATTCAATCATTGATTGGAATCTTCGAGTAAAAGCTTCGTCTATATTATCTTTCAAATTACTTGCAAGGATTACTACTCCAGGAAAATCTTCTATACGTTGTAGCAAATACCCAATTTCCTGATTTCCATATCGATCATTAGCACTGCTTACCTGAGTACGTTGCCCAAATAAAGAATCGGCTTCATCAAAGAACAAAATCCAATCGTGCTGCTGTGCCTGATCAAATACTTTTGCTAGATTTTTTTCGGTTTCACCGATGTATTTAGAAACCGTCATACTCAGATCTATTTTATACACTTGTTTACCTGTGCTTTTCCCCAATAAAGCAGCAGCCATACTTTTACCTGTTCCTGGTGGCCCATAAAACAAACTTTTGTAGCCGGATTTTAATCGTTTTCCCAGCTCTAAAGCTTCTAAAACTGTTTGTCCGTGAGTAACCCAATCCCTGATTTCCTGCAAGCTACGTGCTGTAGATCTAGAGACGATGAGATCCTGCCACGATAGCTTAGTATGCAACTGTTGCGCAGGGAAATCAGGGCTATATATTGCTTGATAGGGTATACCGGTTATTATAGAGGCTACATATTCATTCGCAATCATCCATATACTACTCAATAAAGGACTGTTTCCTTTAGTTTGTGATATACGAATCATTCCCTGTTGTATAGCTATAAAATTCTGAGTAAGTAATACGTGGTATTGTAGTCGTTTTTGAAGGTCATCTCCTGCTAATAAAAACATAGCTGTTTCTGCAGTAGGAATTAACCCCAAATGTCCTTCTAATAATACTCCTCCAAATTCGCTATACCTACGATCATAGTCTTTATTTTTAGTGAGTAAAATATTTAAAACCTCAGGTTTTAAATGTGGTACTAATGCCAGAATTAGTAGCAATCGTTCTGCAAAGTTGAGTTTGTGTTCTTGGATAAAATTGGCATAACTTCCTTCTTTATCCTCAATATTGGGGACTGTTAAATCAGTAATAGATTCATATATAGTTTCCTGTTGGAAATGTAGTTCTAAACGAGTCTGCAATACTAAACTTAACCAAGCCAATTCAGCTTGCAAAACTTTAGCATTACTACTACTTGTGTTTGTAATAGTGTTATGATGATTTGTCGTCGCTATTATTGTTGATTTTTCCATATTGTTATTTCTTTATACTGTACTAAGGTTCTTCTTTATAAATCGGACTTTGAGAACCTCAGCCCTCATTTTTGTATTTCAAATTTTTATTATCATTATGATCCTTCTTTTTTGTATTGCCTAACACTTTGACAGCACTTCGACAGCAC
>NZ_WEKL01000092.1 GCF_019295435.1 Aquimarina litoralis | reverse complement strand
AAAAAAAATAAGGGTATAAATACGGTTTTTAACAGGGGTTTTATACCCTTTGTGGATTTTATTATATTAAAACTGCATGTTCTAATTCTTTATATAGAAAAAGGTCCGAATAGACGACGGACCTTTTTTAATCATTTCTTTAATAAAAAAGTAGTAGATTGTTTTATAATTTATTTCCGTAAATATCCAGTTCTATAACATTTTTACCTAATTTTTTAATCTCTTCAAATTGTGTTTCCTTATCTCCTACAACTACATAGATCATTTCATTTTCCGAAATATATTTTGATATAATTGTTTTAAAGTCTTCGGTAGACATCTCAACTAATTCTTTTTGATTATTCTCAATAAAAGATGGATCTTTATCATATTTACTCATTTCTCTTAAAATACCTAGCTTATCATTTAATCCTTCAAAAGCTCTAGTGTTACTTTTCAAGATTTTTGTTTTTGTAATTTCTGAGACATTATCATCAAAGTTTTCCCCATAATTAGCTATCATTTCTTGGATTATTTTCAAAGATGGAAGCGTAGCGTTAGACCTAACACTAGTTGAAACGATAAATGGACTAATATCTTTTGATGACCTAATAAATGAATATGCTCCATACGTATATCCTTTCTCAATTCGTAAAGTTTGAAACAATTTCCCGCTTGAACCTCCTCCTAAAATTTCATTTGCATATTCTAAGTTATTGAACTCTTCGTTTAAACCAGATAAAACCAAATTACCAATCAAAATAACAGATTGTTTTGAATTAGGAACATCAATGAAATATAATTGATCTTCTTTTTTATTTGGTGAAACTTGAAAACTCGGAATTTCTACTTCTTCAGTATTCCATTTAGAATCCAAAGATGATAAAGCTATTCCAACATCTTTTTTATTAACATCTCCTACTACATTAAAAATAGCATTTTTCGATGACAATTTATTATAGTGCTGTATTACATCATCTAAGGATATATTTTCAACAGTCTCTAAAGTGCCAGAGTTAGGTATTCCAAAAATATGTTTATCTCCATATATTAGCTTATTAAAATTAAAATAAGCTATCGATCTTGGATTAGCTTCTTGTCCTTTTAAATTAGTTTTTAAGGCTTGTTTTAAGCGGTCAAATTCCTTTTCATCCCAACGAGGTTCTAAAATTATTTCTTCAACAAGAGATAATGTCTCTTTAAAATTTTTAGCTAAACATGATCCTGTAATTATGATTTCTTCATCATTACTATACATATAGATTGATGCTCCCAAAAGACCAATAGCCTCTTCCAGTTGAGCTGGTGTTCTAGTTGCAGTACCTTCCATCATCAAACTCGCCATCAAACTAGAAATCCCTGCTTTATCTAATGGATCTAATAAATGTCCTCCTGCAATAGTAAGATCAAAATTAACCAGAGGGAGTTCGTTATTTTCTATTCCGAATACTTCAATTCCATTATCCGTTTCACTGGTCCAAACTATTGGAGATTTGAATAATGGTAATTCTCCAAAATCAGGTTCACTACGATCATAGGTAGATGGGGTTTTTTCATAAACAGCCTCCTCACCTTGTCCAACTTCTTCATTCGCTACATCATTTTTCACCTCTTCGATCCAAACAGTTGCCTTTTCTGAATCAGAAACAGATAACTCTAATTTATCCTTTGGAATAAAACTGGTCATTACATAATTTTTATTTTTTATGTAAGTATTATATACTCTCATTACATCTTCTCTAGTTACAGCATTTGTTAACTTTACTGTTTTACTTATATATCCAGGATCACCATTAAACTCATTGTCTTGAACTAATTGAAAAGCCTTATTTAAAACAGTACTTACTCCTTGATACAATCCAGTTTCAACTTCAGCCTTAATTCTTTTTAATTCATTATCTTCAAAACCATTTTTCTCAAACCTAGCTAAACTTTCATCTATAGCTTTTTTTACACTATCCAAATCCTTGCCAGCATTCGCTCGGACTCTAAAAGTGAATTCACCAGCTAATTCATAAGATCGTTGGTATCCTGAGGCATTAGGAGCTAATTTCTTCTCTTCAACTAGAACTTTATAAAAAGGAGATTTTTTACTTCCCGTAAGTAATTGTCCAAGAATATTTAATGCGTAAACATCTTTATGATAATCTTGTACAGTTGGAAATACCATTCTTAGTTCGGGTAATTTAGCGAAATTATCTTCAAAATATAATGATTTACTCCTCGGCAAAGTAACCGGCATTGGTTCTAAAGGTGCAACATCAGGCCCTCTTTTTATTTCTCCAAACCATTTTTTAACTAATTTTTTAGTATCCTCAATATCTATATCTCCTGCGATCACTAAAGAACCGTTATTCGCTCCATAATATTTGTGATAAAACTCTTTTACATCTTCTAAAGTCGCAGATTGTAAATCAGGTAAAGAACCTATAACAGTCCAACTATATGGATGCCCATTTGGATATAAATTTTTTCTTATAACCTCATCTGTATAACCATAAGGAGCATTATCTACACGTTCGCGCTTTTCATTTTTAACTACTTGTTTTTCTCTTTCCAATGCCGCTTCTGTTACAGTATTTATCATATATCCATACCGATCAGAATCAATCCATAAGATCTTTTCGAATGCATCTTTCGGAACTACTTCGTAATAAACAGTCCCATCTGTCCAAGTTCCACCATTTCTTTGTCCTCCCCATTCAGGAATCAATTTCCTGTTCGCACCTACCGGAGTATTTTCGGAATCATTAAAAGACATATGTTCAAAAAAGTGTGCAAAACCAGTTTTTCCTAATTTTTCTCTGTTGGAACCTACATGCATCATTGTTGCTACAGCTATAATAGGATCACTATGATCTTCATGGAGAATAACTTCTAGACCATTATCCAAGGTGAATTTTTCGTAATCAATCGTAAAATCTGAAGTGTCCGATTGTGTAGAGACTATTTCGCTATTAGACTTTGAGCAAGATAATAACGCTAGACTTATAAATATAAAAACAAAGGTTCTTTTATAGAATAACATAAAGTGAGTATATATTTTGATTAATGAATTATTTTTTCCAAAAATATAAAAAACAAAGATCATTCTATTTCATAAATCCACGGCATATGAAGAAAACAAACCGTGACTGGAAAAGGAAACGATTATATCCGTTTCCGAATTATTGATATAAATAACTGGAATTCCTAAATCATTTTTTTGCAAACTTATTTTAGAGGAATCTACCCTTTTCACTTCTGAAATATACTGTAAAAGTTGATTTTTGTAGGTTAAGGAACCGTTCTTAAATACTTTAGAAACAAAATTTGGCTTATCTAAATACGAAACGGTATGAATATATCCTTTCGTAGCGACGGAAAGTGTTTTATAAGACATAGTATCTACACATACATCATCATCCGAACATACAAAATCCCATGGATTGTATTTAGGTGGAATTGAAAACCGTCTTTGATGTGCTTTATAAGCAGCTTCTTTCATGCTCCACAATTTCCAAACCTTGAAATTAGGATCTAAAGAGCTGGCAATAATATCTTGTTCTGATGTTGTAAAAACTTTTTGCAACCAACCTTTTCTTCTCCAATTACTTTGTCCCGAAGCTAGTTTAAGATCTACAACATCATTCCCTATCATTTAGCAGCTAGTTTATCTTGTATTACTTCAATAGAAGCTTTTACGGTAAGCATTTTATCCATCCCATCATTATCTATTTCTATATCGAACTCATCTTCCACATCTAAGATTACATCTACCAGATTGGCAGAATTAATTTCTAAATCTTCAATAAAATTGGTTTCTTCAGAAAGGTTTGTTAATCCTTCTTCATTTTGAACATAAGGTTCTATGATGGTTCTTAACTTAGATAGTAATTCTTCTTTTGTCATGAATTTTTATAATTATGAATATTTTTTAAAGATAATACAAGCATTTACATCTCCAAATCCAAAACTAGCTTTAGCAGCTATATGAAGAGGTTTTGAGACTGTTTTCGTTGGAATTTTTGATGCGTCTATAAGACTTTCTATTTCGGGATGAAGATCTTCACAATTGATATTCCCGAAAACGAAATCTTCTTTTAGTTGAAGAATTGTAGCCACGCTCTCTATACTTCCAGATGCCGCTAAACAATGTCCAACCAAGCTTTTTAAAGAGTTAATATATGGAAAATCTTTTCCTTTCCTATCCAAAGCTTCAATCCAATTCTTAATTTCAGTAGCGTCCTTGGTTGTAGCTGTAAGATGACCATTAATTGCATCAATATCATTTGCAGTAATTCCCGCATTCTTCACCGCTTGTTGAATACATTGTTGAACTGCTAGACTATTTGGTGCAGTCATACTTCCTCCATTTCTTTGTCCTCCACTGTTTACATGTCCACCTAAAATTTCTGCATAAATCGTAGCTCCTCGCTCTTGTGCACTTTCTAGACTTTCTATCACCAAAGCTCCTGCTCCGCTTCCAGGAACAAAACCACTTGCTGAAGCACTCATTGGACGGGAAGCAGCAGTTGGGTTTTGG
>NZ_WEKL01000012.1 GCF_019295435.1 Aquimarina litoralis | reverse complement strand
TATATCAGGTTATCACATTGCCGAAGCTGGAGCGAACCCAATTACACAGTTGGCGCTAACACTTGCAAATGGGTTTACCTATGTAGAATACTATCTAAGTAGAGGAATGGATATCAATAAATTTGGTCCGAACTTATCTTTCTTCTTCTCGAATGGAATAGATCCAGAATATGCGGTTATTGGTAGAGTGGCGCGTAAGGTCTGGGCGAAGGCATTAAAGCATAAGTATGGTGCTAATTCTAGAGCACAGATGCTAAAATATCATATCCAAACTTCTGGACGCTCTTTACACGCTCAAGAAATTGATTTCAATGATATTCGTACTACATTGCAGGCATTATATGCAATTTATGATAATTGTAATTCATTGCATACAAATGCATATGATGAGGCAATTACAACACCTACAGAGGAATCTGTACGAAGAGCAATGGCAATTCAGCTTATTATTAATAAAGAGTTAGGTTTGGCTAAGAATGAAAATCCAATTCAAGGATCTTTTATCATCGAAGAGTTAACAGATTTAGTAGAAGAAGCTGTGCTAACAGAATTTGACAGAATTACAGAAAGAGGTGGTGTTTTAGGTGCTATGGAGACTATGTATCAGCGTAGTAAAATACAAGAAGAAAGTTTGTATTACGAAACTTTAAAACATACTGGCGAGTTCCCAATTATTGGTGTAAATACCTTCTTAAGTTCTAAAGGTTCTCCAACAGTAACTCCTGGAGAGGTAATTAGGGCAACTGAAGAAGAAAAGCAGTATCAAATCACTATGCTCAATGAATTGCATAAAGGGAATGAAGATGATACTGCAGAACTATTAAAAGATCTACAACACAAAGCAGTGAATAATCAAAACATTTTTGAAGCACTCATGGAGGTTTGTAAACAATGTTCTTTAGGTCAAATTACTTCCGCTTTATTTGAAGTAGGAGGACAATATCGAAGAAACATGTAAGCAGAATCTTGCTTTTACGAAAGCAAAAGCTTAGAGGTCGCTTACCCCAAACTTGTTTTGAGGTCTATACAATGTAAAAATAAGTTAAAATCCCGTTTTATTACGGGATTTTTCTTTTCTTATAGTCTTCTATCTTTAAAGAAACACAACTCATCATGAAAAAATTACTCCTGATACTACTTGTATGTAGTAATACTTTTGGCCAACAAAAATCCTTAAAAGCACTTGTTGGGGGAACATTAATAGACGGTTTCGGAGCGACTCCTATTCAAAATAGTGTAATCCTTATTGAAGGTGAAAAAATAATGAAGATAGGTACAACCAAAACTTTAAAAGTACCAGAAGGAGCTGAAATAATTTCTACAGAAGGAATGTCTGTATTACCAGGATTATGGGATATGCATGTACATACAATGATAAATGGTCATGCTAATTATACCTATTGGGATAAAACCTATCCTCCATTATTAGAAGATGTGATTATGCCCGCTTCTGCAGAGCAGTTATTAATGGCAGGAGTTACAAGTGCAAGGGATCTTGGTGGACCTTTGAAAGAAAGTTTATCCGTTAGAGATCGAATTAACAAAGGAGAAATTCCAGGTGCAACACTATATGTTTCAGGACCCTTTATACAAAAAAAGCCATATCCAGGAACTGAAGCTTTTCGCTGGGGAATTAACGGAGTTGAAGATGCTAAAAAGAAGATCAAAAAATTAGCAGATGCAGGTGTTGACTGTATTAAACTCATTGATCAGGATCAAATGACAAGTGCAGAAGTACAGGCAGTTGTAGAAACAGCACATAAATATAATCTTAAAGTAGTTGCTCATGCACATCGACCTGAAGAAATAAAAGTAGGTTTAAGAGAAGGCGCTGACTGCTTTGAACATACAGGTTTATCATCAGCTCCAAGATACCCTGATGATGTAATGAATGCAATCAAAGAGCGAACGGCTCAAATGAATTTAGGACCGCTTTTTTGGTGTCCAACCGTTGAAGGATTGTATAACTATGAATACGTAAGAGATCATGGAGAACATTTGGATAATGATTCATGGCATAGAGGGCTGCCGGATAGCGTAGTTGCTGATATTAAGAATAGTTTTAAACATAAGAAGAGTCGACTGCCGTATTTTCAATTAACACCTTTAAGAAAACCAACTTTAGAAACTAAAATTAAACAGCTGATGGATGCTGGAGTTGTCCTGATGATCGGTACGGATAGTGGAATTCCTATGAAATTTCATAGTCAATCTACCTGGAATGAACTGGATGTTTGGGTAAATGAATTTGGAATCGATCCAATGTATGCGATAAAAGCAGCAACCTATTGGCCATCTGTTTGGATGGGTGTTTCTGATAAAGTAGGTACTATTACCGAAGGTAAGCTAGCAGATATTATTGCTGTAAAGGGAGATGTGTTAAGGCATGTAAGTTTATTGCAGGATGTAGATGTAATTATTAAAAATGGAAAAAGATATAAGTAATGTTAAGATTAATCATACTTATTACAATAGTATTTGTAAATGTAAATTCCTTTGCGCAAAAATATGAAACTGGAAAAGTGATAGATTCGGTTTTGGTATCAGGTAAAACACAAGAAACATTTACCCTTTATTTGCCGAATTCATTTGATGCAACAAAAGAATCTCCTATTGTTTTTATTTTTGATCCTGGAGCAGAAGGAAAGAGAGGGATTCAACCATTTATTGAAGCTTCTGAAGCTTATGGGTATATGTTGGTTTGTTCTAATCATACCAAAAATGGTCCTTATGATCGCAATTTTGATATAACGAATCGTTTATTTGATTTTGTATTTGCCAATTTTAAGATAAAACGAAATGAAGTGTATTTATCTGGATTTTCCGGTGGTTCGCGCTTGGCTTCTGCCATTGCTGTTTTAACCAATCAGGTAGCAGGAGTTGTGGGATGTGGAGCTGGTTTTTCTTTAGAATCCTCTCATGTTCCCAGTACGCAAAGTTTTTCGTATGCTGGAGTTTGTGGAGATCGAGATATGAATTATCAAGAAATGATTCGAGCAAAAGGATATTTAATGCAGCTAAAGTTCTCCAATACATTAATTACCTATGATGGTAATCATAGTTGGACGCCTTCAAAACAAATTCTAAGAGCATTTGATTGGTTGGAAATCCAAGCGCATTTGAAAGGGCTCAAGAAAAAAGAGGCTCCCGAAATTTATAAAAGCTATCAAAAGATATGTAAACAGGCACAAGAATCTGAGAAAAAAGGAAATTTGTTATATGCAGTAGAAAATTATGAAAGAGCACTGCTTACCTATAATTCATTTTACAATTTGGATAGCATTTCGGATAAACTAAAAGCGATTCATAAAAGTAAAGCATATAAAAATAAATTGAAATCTGTATCTCAAGCTTTTGATAAGGAAACTACCTTAACAAAAAAGTTTACCACACGACTTTTTGAGGATTATAAAAATCCTGAGAATATAAAATTCTCTTGGTGGGAAAAGGAATTAGGAAAACTTAAAAAACTGGATAAAGATGAAGATCCCGAAATGAAAAAAATGTTAGAAAGACTTCGTTTTCAGGTTTTTGCTGTTGCCTATTCTATGAATAATCCAAATCTATATCAGTCGAATACAAATCAAAAAGAACTTGCCGATAAAATTAGATCATTAATCTATCCCAACAATTAAAGTGTAACAATTACAATGTCATCATCCAATTGCGCTGTAGCTTCTTGAACTTTTTTACTTCCTTTCTCAATAATCTAACAAAATCTTTACCATTGCTTCCAGAACGCTCTAATCGCTCGCAGTTTTTATAAAGTTTGTTTGTCAAACTTTCTAAAAGACAGGCATGTTTCAATCGGTCATCTTGAAAAACTTGACTTTCAACTTCCATAATTCTAGGTACCAAAGAATCAGAATCTTTTACAATGTCTCCGGTAAAATAGATAAAAGGATTTTCGCTCCCGTTTTTTTCTAACGGAGCCAAGTCATAAGAAAGATACTTGGAAACACTCTTGGACAAAACAAGAATTTCGAGTGCTTTTTTATAAAGAATTATATTTTTGGGGCGACTTTCCATTATAACATCAAAATTAAGAGTAATTAAGGGGATATTGCTTTTTAGTTTAAAGCATAATTCTTAATTTGCTTTAAGAATTAAAGTTTTTCATTAATAAAAATTAAAATCATAATGGATGACACAAATTGGAAAATTCTTCAGCTTTTACAGGAAAATGCCAGACTATCTAATGCAGAGATTGGACGAAATGTAGGGTTAAGTTCGCCAGCTGTCGCAGAGCGAATAAAAAAAATGGAAGATGTTGGAGTTATTGAAGGATATACCACTAAAGTTTCATATGCTAAAACAGGGTATCAATTAAAAGCGATCATTACTATTAGAGCTTTTATGGGACGTCTAAAACCTTTTTTATCCAAGATATCAGAGTTTGAAGAAGTGCTTAATTGTTATAGAATTACTGGTAATGAAAATATCATCATGGAAGTGGTATTAGAAGATCAGGTTCATTTGCAGGGATTTATCGATAGATTAATCACCTATGGCGAAGCAAAAACTCATATTATTTTGTCCAATGTAGTCGAAAGCAATCCAATTTTAAATAGAAATACTAATCAATAGATTATATCTTATCTTTAGACTATTATGTACGTTACCTTAGAATATTATGTTACAGCGATAGTTTGCCTGATCACTGCTTTTGTTATTCAAAGAATTTATCACAAAGAGAATTTTAAAAATCAATCTTCCATATCTATTGTTGGTATCAAATGGTTTGGATTAGCAATTTTTCTTTGGGGTTTTGGAGCTCTCATCAATATTATGTTGATAGAAATGGCTAAAATAAGCCCGACGCATAAAGTTGTTATTTATATAGGAGTGCTTATTTCTTTGGCAAATTCCTTAAGTATTTTACTTTCATTACCATCCATCGAACATCAAAAAGAACGTAATATAGTAGTTAGATTGGTCCAGCGTTTTTCAGAAAAAGAATTTATTATTTTATTTAGTGGAATACTTATTATGATTGCTTTCGTATTCATAGTAAGTTCTTATAGTAATACAGAGATAAGTAATAATTTTATCTGGCTTATTGATATACCTATCTCTTTGATAGTAGCATTCGCCTTATTAAATGAGCTTAATAAAGCATTTGCAAATCGAAAGATGAGGTTTATGGTAGTCCCATGTTTTTTGCTGTTTGTTCTTATCGTAATAGCAGTGACACATAGAATCATACCACAAGATAAAGCTTTAGCACTCCTAGATCAGGAATTTTGGGCTTTGATTGGGGTAATAACAGGAATATCTTTTAAATTCCTCTTTATACTTTTATTCTCCATATTGTTATATAGTTGGAAATTTCTTTCAGAAAAAGAATTAAAACAAAGTGAATTAGAATTGCTGAAAGAAAAAAAAGAAGCGCTACTGAAAGAAAAAGAGAAATTGGTATTAGCCAATGAAAGTCATTTGGATACCATTGCAAGATTACAAGAGCGTTTAAAAGAAAGTAGTTTAAAAATTCACTCCTTAGAAGAATCTACCAGAATTACGCTATCTGATCGACAAAAGGAAGTATTAGGAAATCTTGGTGTTTGTGGTGAAAATAAGTCTTATCCAGAAATTGCAGAAGCTATGAATATTAGTCTAGATGGTTTACAAACGCATATTTATCAAATAAAAAAGGTACTTAAAATTAGCGGTGCAGATGGGAAAGAGCAGCTTATTGCTTTTGCCAAAGCCAATCAACTTTTGCAATATGCTAGTATTCGAAATGAAGATTGTGATTAAGTATATGCTTAAGCATCTGAACACCCTAATTTCATCATTGCGTAACCTTTTGTGCTAAGTTGTTTTATTCAATCTTCGTCCGAAATCAAAATAATCGGACAGATGAAAAAAATTATCTTATTATGTGTTTCCTTTCTTTTAAATACGCAAGTTAAATCACAAGAATTAGGAATTCAGTCATTTGATGAGCGAATAAATGATAGATTCAAAAGCATAACAGATTGGTTTGTAGATGCAATTTTAGCTGAAATACCAATCACTACAGATGTTGGTATTCCTTGGGTTTTAGTAGTTTTATTATTAGGAGCATCTTATTTCACAATTTATTTTAAGGGAATAAATTTTAGAAATTTTTGGACTTCTATTAATATCATACGAGGAAAATATGATCACCTTGAAAATTCTGGAATCATTGAAGTATCAAATTCAGTACACACGATCAATAACGATCAACCTGATACTATTAGAGTGGAAGGAGAAATAGGAGAGGTTAGTCATTTTCAAGCTTTGACAGCGGCATTGTCCGCTACCGTTGGATTAGGTAATATCGCTGGTGTGGCAATAGCATTATCAATTGGTGGGGCAGGAGCTACTTTCTGGATGATTTTAGTAGGTTTTTTAGGAATGGCATCCAAATTTGTAGAATGTACATTAGGTGTTGCGTACAGAGAAATTGATGAAAAGGGAACTGTATATGGTGGTCCAATGTATTATTTAAGCAAAGGTTTGAGAGAAAGAGGTTTTTCTAATTTAGGAAAGGCATTGGCAGCAATTTTTGCAATTATGTGTGTAGGTGGATCTTTTGGAGGTGGAAATATGTTTCAGGCGAATCAGGCATTTAAATTATTTGAGTATGTAACAGGAGCTGAAAACAGCTTTATTTATGGAAAGGGTTGGTTATTTGGTTTGATTATGGCAATTTTAGTGGGCATTGTGATTATTGGAGGGATTAAAAAAATTGCAAAGGTTACCGATAAGATTGTTCCAGCAATGGTAGTAGTTTATGTACTTGCTGTTATTACCATAATAACCATAAATTATGAAATGATACCTAATGCTTTTTCTGCAATTATTGATGGAGCTTTTAGYGCAGAAGGTGTTACTGGAGGAATTATCGGAGTGATGATCCAAGGATTTAGAAGAGCTGCTTTTTCTAATGAAGCTGGAATTGGTTCAGCATCTATTGCACATTCAGCTGTGAAAACTAAATACGCAGCCAGCGAAGGGTTAGTAGCTTTATTAGAACCATTTATTGATACAGTTGTGATTTGTACAATGACCGCCTTGGTCTTAATCATAACAGGACAAATAGATGTTGGAACTGCAATATCAGACGAACAAGGTGTTTTATTGACTGCTAATGCGCTGGAAAGTGGAATCTCTTGGTTTCCTTATTTGTTAAGTTTTGCTGTAATACTATTTGCATTTTCTTCTATGATTTCCTGGTCGTATTATGGATATCAGGCATGGTCCTATTTATTTGGTAGAAAAAAATACGTTGAATATATCTACAAAAGTATGTTTTGTATCTGTGTAATTATTGGTTCTGCTGCTAGTTTGACCGCAGTAATAGATTTTTCGGATGCTATGATTTTTTCAATGCTTGTTCCTAACATGATTGGATTGTTTATAATGGCTCCGAGAGTATCAAAAGAATTGAAGAAGTACAAAGATGCAATTAAGAAATTCGAGAAGATATAATTCTTTCGTTTTGGCATGAGATTTGATGTATATAAAGTGTGTAAAATTTATCAAAATCTTGTGTGAGGACATTGGTATAAAGAACCAAAGAGAGTACGGGAAAAAGATAGGAAAAACGCTCAGAGTTTCACTCGAGCGTTTTTTTTTTATTTAATTTTTCTATTTTAGAGATATTAAAAATCTAATCATGGAAAAACTACAAGAATATTTTGAAATAGCTATTGATAAAGCTGTCTTTTTTGCTCCTAGAATTATAGCAGCTGCTTTAGTATTTTGGATAGGTTTTAAACTGATTAAAAAAATACTCCGACTATTAGATAAGACATTGGAAAAGACTGGGATTTCGGATACGATGCGTCCTTTTTTGTTATCGATCATTTCAGTAGTTTTGAAAATAGCTATTGTTTTTGCTATTGTTACCATTCTGGGTGTTGATTTATCAGGATTACTTGCTATTCTTGCTGCTGTAGGGTTTGCTATCGGGATGTCGCTTCAAGGAAGTTTAGGAAATTTTGCCTCAGGTATCTTAATTATGTTCCTGAAACCTTATGAAGCTGGAGATTGGATTCAGGTAGGAGAATCTTTTGGTAAAGTTCAGGAAATCGGTATTTTTAGTACAATTGTAGTAACACCAGGTGATAAAGTTTTAATTATTCCTAATTCAAAAGTTACAGACGATGTTGTAGCTAATTATTCTAAAAGAGGAGTTGTACGATTAGAGATTGGTGTAACTATGCCATACGATGAAGACTTTGCGAAAGTTAAAAAGGTGATTGAAAATGCTATAAATCCTATCGATAAAATACTCGATACTCCAAAAACCGAGATTGGAATAGAAAACTTTGATTCTCATAATATTTTAATTGCAGTTCGACCTTATGTAAAGCCCGATGATTTTTGGGAAGTTACTTTCATTACACATCAGGAAATAAAAAAAGCGTTTAGTCAGCATGATATAAAAGTTGCATACTCAGAAGGTGTAGAATTAGGAAAGATTGGAGCTTAACTTATCATTCTGATATTTGAAGTGTACGATTAAGTATATGGCATTTTTTTTGTGGCTTGTAATAGTGAGAGAATGAAGTGGTAACATACATCCTCAATGTTGTAATTAGTTTGCTATTAGAGAATTATTAAAATTTAAGCGTGTGAAAAGGATTTCTTTAAAAAACATCATATTTATACTATGTATTAGCCTTTTTACATCCTTTAGCTATGGTCAAGCTGAATTAAAACTGAAAAAGGGAGTTGTAATTGATTCTTTACTAGTGCCGGATACTGAAGGCGTTTATAGTATATACCTTCCAAAAGCTTTCGATCTGAATAAAAGTTGGCCTATACTTTTTGGATTCGATAGTAAGGGAAATATGAATACTTTAACAAGTTTGTTTCAAAAAGCAGCCGAAGATTTTGGATATATAGTTGTAGTTTCTAATTATGGTAATAAATTAAGTGAAAGTGATAAATCAAGTTATATTCCTGTATTTGTGAAACATATCATATCGCTTTTTCCTATCCAGGAAAAAAGAATGTATGCGTTGGGAGTTGGTGATGATGCTCCGTTAAATACTTCCTTACCATTGTTTTATAAACAGTTTAGTGGAGTAATCGCAATTGACAATAGTTTTGATTATCATCAAAAATTACGTAGAAATAAGAACTTCGCTTATTTTGGAATTGTTAGTACTCATAATTTTAGATATCAAGACTTTTTGATATCTAATAAGTATTTGGATAGGAAGGGAATCTCTTCATCATTATATACATATGAAGGGGATATAGCATTACCTTCTCAAAAGATTATACATAAAGCATTGCCTTTTTTTACTTTGGATGCTATGGAGAAAGGAAATATTCCTAAGGATTCGTTATGGATTAAAATGAGGTATGAAAAGGATAAAGAAAATATACTTGAATTAAAAGAGAAACGAGAATACCTAGAGGCATTCGATGAATTGACTCGAATGCAGAAAAGGTTTCAAGCCTTTGTAGCTATTGATGAATTAAAAAATGAGCAAAAAGAGATTAAAAAAATAAAAGCTTATAAAACAGAGAAAAGAATTAAGTCTAGGAATAAAAACAAAGAAGTTTATTTAAGAGAATCATTAGTTTTTGCGTTAGAAGAAGACATAGCTTTAAATGAATATAACAATCTCGGATGGTGGCAATATAAAATGGAAGAGTTCGATATGATATCTAATTCTAAAGAGCCCTATACTACGGCTATGGTAGTAAGAATAAGAGGGTTTTTAAAGAATATAGTAGCTAATTATAAAAAGGAACTTTCTAAAAGTAAAAAAGAGATAGATAGGAAAATATTTTTAAATGTGTTAAGTACCATCATCGATAAAGATGATTTCGATTCTTATAAAAATATTATTGCGCTGAGTGCGATAGATCAGGATACTGAAACTGCACTTTTCTATTTGGAGAAAATGTTACAACAAGGTTATAAAGAAATGGATGCATTATATACTATCGAAGGAACATTGTCATTAAGGATCTCAAAAGAGTACAATAATATCATAAAAAAGTATTTAGGGACTTCAAAGTTTTTTACTTCAAATTAAGTACTTAAAAATTACTAAACAGGTATTTTGACGATATTAACACGCACTTAATCGTATTTTTGTTAATAACTTTTTTTTGATTTACGGTTTTGAAGTGAAAAATACTATATCTTTATAACACGTAAAATATAGAGATGCGTATTTTACACATTAACATTTTAAGATATATGACGATATGTTTTTAAAATCTTAATTTGGAATACGCATTGGGATAAATTAAGTGTGAGGACATTAGTCTAAAGACCCCAAATCTAAAAACTAAAGAGAGTACTAATTTGACCCATAAGAGAAAGCGATCTAATGAATAGATCGCTTTTCTTTTTTATTTATAAATATCGTATTGAAAAAATTGGCCTAAACAGGTGGAAATATCCCTAATGAAAATAAATTAATTATACCAAAATAGTACAAAAACAAAGATTTTTGTGTATTTCATCGATTTTTTATGTTTTTTATCGTTAAAAATTTTGCATTAACAATTATTTTACAATATATTTACATAAGCTTAAAAACATAATGATGTATGGCCAGAATTAACATTTTAAACTGTATGACGATACAGCTTTGAAATATTAGTTTGGAATACGTCAGGGCCTATTAAGTGTGAGGACATTAGTCTGAAAGACCCCAAATCTTGAAGCTAAAGAGAGTACGTAATTTGCCCTAAAATTGATGAAAGCGTTTCCAACAGGAAGCGCTTTTATATTTTTGGTATAATATCCATTTTATTTTGAAATCACCAAGTGTGGAACCTCTTCTAGATTCCAATCAATTACCAATCCTTTAGCTAACGATCTTGCTATTTCAGCACCATATAAATGTTCTGACAAATAAAGAGCGGCTTCAAAACTCTTAGCGCCTCCTGCCGAAGTTATATATTTACCATCATGAACAAATAATATATCTTTCCTAATATCTAGATTAGGAAACATTTCTTTCATAGCATCTATATCACTTGGAAACGTAGTAGAAACTTTATCATCCAATATTCCAGCTTTTGCTAATACAAAGGCACCATCGCAATGCGATGTCATAAACAAAGCAGTTTTATCCACTTTTTTTACAAAATCAATCATATCAATATCATCTAGGTCCGTATCAAGGTGATGTTCCGCACTTGGTACAACCAAAATATCTATGTGTGGTATAGAATCCTTTAGATAATTATAGTCTGGAAGTATCTTTACGCCTTCAAAGGTGGTAATTGCTTCATCTGTATTCGCTACCGTAAAAACATTCATTTGCTTGATGTTTTTACGGTATTGTGTATGTTGAAAAATATCGAAAGGAGCAGTGAATTCAGTATTATAAGTCCCATCCATAATTAGAAACCCAACATTATATCGGTTAGGCTCTAACTTTGGGAAAGTCTTTTGCTTTTTTACTACTTCGATATGCTCTTCCTGCTTATTATCAGTAGTGTTTACGTTGTTTTTACAACTAAAAAAAGTAATGAATATTAAAAAGGTGTATGCTAAATGTTTCACATGTTTAAATTTAATAATTGCTTAAAAATAAATTATAAAATTGAAAATTCCGATAGTTATTGGGATAGTCACTTCCTTCTCTCATTAAGAGCTTTAAACATTTCTATTGATCAAGTAATTTTTAAATTTCTTAATGTTCATTTCAACTGATTTTGTTTGGCCTATTTGTYTATTTAAATTGATCAATGTAATTCCTACCTAGTACTCGCAATATGTATAGTTTTTTCTTTACTCGCTTTGTATTTGACAATAATTAATAAAATTGTTCCAATCGCAGAGATGCCTCCCATAAATAGCCATGCGTTATCATAGCCATATATATTAATAAATTGCATTCCCGTATTATGTCCAAATATATGAGCTAAAGAAAAAGACATACTATAATATCCCATATAATCTCCCTGCCTTCCTTTTTTGGATCGATCCAAAGCAAACGAATTCCCAAAAGGAAAAGAGATCATCTCACCTACAGTTGCCATAACCATTCCAATTATTACAATTCCAGCCCAAGGTGTTATTAATAATATTAGAAAACTTATTCCGGTCAAAATAAAACCATGTATTACATTTCTTATTTTGGATAATGAAGTAGACTCTAGATAAGCAATAAGAGGCATTTCAAAAATAAAAATTAAGACTCCGTTCATTGCCAATATAAGTCCAATACTTTTTTCTGATAAGAAATGTACTTCTTTATAATATAAAGGTATGGTAGAAAAGTATTGAACAAAAATAAACCCAAAGAGCGTTAATGCAACAAGGAATAACATATAGGTCGCATCACTAATCGCAGGAGTAGGATTGTCAATTACAACCTCTTTATCAATGATTCGGGCTTTTTTAGGATGTAATGTTTTAATCATAATAAATCCTGCGATAATACAGGTTATTCCATCTACCCAGAATAAACCAGCATACCCTAACGTAACGATTAGAAAACCACCTAATGCTGGAGCCATAGAAAATCCTAGATTTATAGCGAGTCTTATAAAAGTTAGTGATCTTGTTTTATTTTCAGGTTTACTATAAGCACTAAGCGCAACAAAAAAAGCTGGTCTTGCGGCATCTGCCACCGTAATTAGAATAAAAAAGCTTATACAGATACTCCAAAAACTCGTGAAATATTGTACAACAAAAAAAGAAACTCCGGTTAATAGGAGTGACGTTAAAATTACTTTATAGTATCCAACTTTATCACTCAATTTTCCTCCTAACCAAGCACCCAATAAAGACCCGAAACCATAACAGCTCATAACCCAACCAATTTCTTTTAAAGTAAAGCATAAGTCGTCTGATAGATATAGCGATAGGAAAGGAATTACCATTGCTCCCATTCTATTGATAAGTGTGATCAATGCCAACCACCAAACTTCTTTGGACAATCCGGAGAAAGTATCAATGTAGTTAAGTAATAGTTTTTTCACAGTATTTGGTGGCTGATTTGTTTAGAACCGGTAAAAGTAGCTTTTTGTCGAAAAACTGTATACAATTTTAGAGAATATTAACTTGTTTATTGTGAATGCTTTGTACTTTTGCAAAAAATAAGGGGACAGTGTACAGATTATCTTTTTTACTAATGCTATGCTTTAGCCATTTAGTGGCTCAAGATTCTACCACAATTAAAAAAATATTAGCTTTTCAGGAAGAGTTGAATAAAGAGTTTACTTCTGAAGAAAAATCACCATTAACACCAAAGGATTTCAAAACGTTTAAAGAATTAGAATTCTTTAAAATTGATACGATGTATAGTGTGAAAGCAAAATTTGTGAGAACACCGTATGAAACTCCTTTTATCATGAAAACAACTACCAATAGGGAGCCGATATATGTGAAGTATGGTGAAGCTCAATTTGTTTTGGAGGATAAAAAGCAAACATTAAATATATACCAAAATCAAGGATTAAAAACACAGCCAGAATATGAAAATTACCTGTTTTTACCTTTTACKGATTTAACAAACGGAACAACCTCATATGAAGGAGGTCGTTTTATAGATCTCACCATCCCAGAAGGAGATGTAATTATCATTGATTTTAATACTGCTTATAACCCATATTGCGCTTATAGCCCTCGTTATTCTTGTCCAATACCACCAGAGGAAAATCACTTGGACTTAGAGATTCCTGTTGGAGTTAAAAAGTATGATAAGTACGAGAAGAATAAATAAAAAGCACTCCGAAATCAGAGTGCTTTTTGCATAAACAAACAATATATTAAACTATAATATATTAGAACTTATAGATTGCTCCTAAAACAAACGAGGAAAGACTTTTTGTTAAGTCACCATCATTGTCAGCGAAGAAATCTTCAGATGTTGAATCTAATCTTAATTCTGGCTTAAGAGTTAGGTCACCAATATCATAACTTCCCGTAAGTGTAGCAGCAATAACATTTCCATCACCTTCACCATCTAAACCAATCACATCTACTAAACCTCCGTTAAATACAGAAAAATATTCTCCTCTTAATCCAAGACTGAAATTGTCACTTGTCTTTAATTGAGGATATAGTGCAACTCCATAGAATCCAGAAGCATCAGCATCTCCTTGATCTTCTGTAGTTAAATAGGTAGTATTAAGACCTAAGTAAAAATTCTCGGTAAGATCCCATCCAGTTGTTAAATCTACTTGGAAAGTAGGTCCTACTAATCCTGGTTCACCTTCATTTCCGTATCTAAAATTAAGATATGCACTACCATTGTCAACTGCATATCCTACCTGTGCACCAAAAATATAAGTGTCGAAAGGATTGTTTTCTGTGTAATCAGTTGGGTTCATTATAGCAACCATTGCAGACCATTTATCACTAAGTGTAAAATCTGCTTTCAATCCAGTATGTGAAAAAGGACCGTAAGAAAACATATAAGAAGTAGAATAGTTGAAGTTTCCTGTAGGAGAAATTACTTCATATCCTAGAAAAGTATTGAAATTACCAAAAGTAAGCTTGAAAGATTCAGTTACATTCCAGTACGCATATAATTGATTAACTATTTGAGAAGATCCATCAGAAAGAAATACTGCGTCTTCACCTCTTGGGCCAAATACAAGATCAGCCACGAATCCTACTTTTTCACCTTCGTATCCAACGATTAAGTTAGCCATACCTAAAGCAAATCCCGATTGATTTGCAAAAGAAGTAGCAGGTGCTGTAGAATTGTCATTTTGTGCTCCAAAATTATATCTGAAATAGCCATCTACAGATCCATTAACAGAAAAGTTATCGAACCATTTTTTTTCTTCTTCCTGTGCAATTGCAGAAAAGCTCAATAATGCAAGAGAAAAAAGACATACTTTTTTGAAAAGTTTTGTTACGGTTTTTGTTTTCATAATAAACATTAATTGGTATTAATTTGTTTTTAATTGGTGCTGTAAAACTATGTTAAAACAAATTTATCCCAATAAAAAAAGGGGTATGCAGTGTAATTTTTACGGTTTTATTATTTTATACCCTTAAAAAATTAGACATTATCGTTTGAAGGTCGATTTTTTAAGAATTTGAAAGTGTAGTTTTCTAAGAGAGTGTTAAATAACTAAATAATACGTATTATTTGTTAAATTAAGTTATGTAAAAGTTAATTCATAAGTCATAAAAAAAGCTTATCAATATCTGATAAGCTTTTTAATATCTCTCAATAAAGTTGTTAATTCAATGCCTGATTCCCATGTTCACCTGTACGAATTCTGTAGGTGTTTTGTATTTCAGAAATGAATATTTTTCCATCACCAATCTCTCCAGTTTTAGCGGCATCAATAATTGTTTGTACCGTCCTTTCAGCAAATTCATCAGACACCACTATAGAAAGATATCTTCTTTGAATATCCGAAGTACTATAACTAATACCTCTATATAGGTGTCCTTTTTTTTCATTGCCTACACCAGTAACATCCCAATAAGTGAAAAAATTAACTTCTATTTCATGCAATGCATCTCTAACTTCTTTAAATCGTGCTTTGCGAATTATTGCTTCTATTTTTTTCATGGGTTGTTGTGGTTATTGGTTATTATTTTAATTTTTGATTTAAAGTCCTATTGTAGCCTTCTGTACATATTATTTTACTAGCCACATACCTAAAAATACTAAAAGAAACCCTATAACAAAAGAACAAAGAGTATATATCGCAAAGTTGATAAAATCTCCAGACCTTAATAACATATGGTTTTCATAAGCAAAAGTAGAGAAGGTTGTAAATCCTCCGCAGAAACCTGTAGCAAGTAATAAAACAGCATTTTGGGATAATACATTGTTTTTCAATGCGAGCCCAAGAATAATTCCGATAAGAAAACTCCCTAATATATTTGCAGTTAACGTACCATAAGGAATACCACTAGTTTCGCTATTTAGGTATTTACTAATAAGAAATCTTGCAACGCTACCTGTACCGCCACCAATAAATACAAGAAGTATTTGTTTCATTTTGTAATGGTCTTAGACTTTTAGTTAGGTTGGTTATATAATTATTGTATTGGTATGTAGATTTCAGTAATCCATTCTGCTGGATTAGGTTGTACATCAGGCCCAGATCTGTAGACTTCAAATGCGGGAGATTCGGTTGCTAATACTAAACCATTTTTTTCAATATACTGATATCCAGCTTCCCAAGCTTCTTTTAAATTAATATAATCACCTTTTAAGGTTGTTTTTACCACTCTTTGTTTTGGTAATGAACCGCACAAAATATTACTATCTGATGGCGTGATCACTTCTTCTCTTACAGGAACTCCAGAAGAGTAAATAGCTGTTCCAAGGGTTTCATTATACTCATTAAATATAGTAAGCGGCATTCCTGTTTGTGGTAAGTTGTTTTGTTTTACATAAGACAAAACAGAAGGTAGCATTTGTGCTGTTTTTTCAGGAATTTCTTTTATAGACGAGGCGGTAGCACTATACATATAAAAACCTCCTCTGTGTTCTGTTATGCCGTCAACATTAACAGAATATTCTTTCATTTTTTCTTGAGTATAAGTGTCAAGCTTCACTAATCCCTTTTTGTACATTGGTCTCAAGCTTTCTGTTACAGTACTATCTTTTGTCATCCAAAACAGCTTTTCCATAAAGCCTTGTTCTCCTTTAATTCCCCAAGTTACTTTGGTTTTTTTGTCTTCTAATTTTTCAAACTTCCAGTAAACATCATTTTTAATTTCATCAACCACAGGAACTATAATAGAAAGTTTTTGTTCGATACTAGAAAAAGGTGCAGCTTTTACAGTTTTCATACTTCCATCTTCTTGTGATTCGCTCTTCCAGCTATAAGAAGATCCTTCGCCACTAGTTTGGGATGAGTATTCTAGAATCAAATCATCAGAATCTGCCATCCAAGGATTCCATTGTTCCCAAGTTTTATAATCATTTACGGTATTAAAGAGTAATTCATCAGGTGCATCCATTACTTTACTTTCTTCTAATTGGAACGTGCCATCAGTCATTGCTACATAAGCAGCTCCACCTACAACCGCAATTAAAAGAAGGAAAAATAAATATTTTATGATTTTCATGTTAGTTAGTTTAGAAAATTTGAGTAGCTAAGATAATCAATTTTTAAAATGGCTTTTAGTTTAAAGATTTTCAGGCTGTTGAGGTCTTTTTTGTTTTTTTTGAGATGTTAATTAATACTTTCCAAATGATTAAAAATTAACATTTTTTTTATTTCGTTACATTTGCTGGAAATAATAAACATAAACAAATGAAAATTAATCGTATAATGTATTTTATAGCAATTAGTGCTTTTCTAATTGCTTGTAAAAAAGATCCAAGTATACAAGATCAGATCAGTCAACAAGAATCAGAAAAAGAAGAGGTTGTAGAAGAAGATTTTAATTATGTTGTAGAGCAATTTGCTGATCTTAAGATTTTAAGGTATCAAATTCCAGGATGGGAAAATCTTACTTTAAAAGAACAAAAATTAGTGTATTACCTTACACAAGCAGGGTTGAGTGGAAGAGATATTATGTGGGATCAAAATTATCGTTACAATCTACAAATCCGTAAAGCTTTAGAGAATATTTATACGTCTTATAATGGAGACAAAAGTAGCAAAGATTGGAAATCTTTTGAAACTTATTTGAAGAGAGTTTGGTTTTCGAATGGAATTCATCATCACTATAGTAATGATAAGATATCACCAGAATTCAATAAAGAATATTTGGCTTCACTTTTAAAAGAAACCAAAACGCAATTGAATGAGGATGCTCTTATTGTTATTTTTAATGATGCTGATGTTAAAAAAGTGAACCAAGCAAAAGGAGTAGACAATGTAGCGTTATCGGCAGTTAACTTTTATGGGCCTAATGTGACCAATGATGATGTCACTTCTTTTTATGGAAAAATCAAGTCTCCTAATCCAGATAAACCATTATCGTATGGACTAAACTCTCAATTGATAAAAGAAAATGGAGAACTGAAGGAAAGAGTTTATAAATCTGGAGGTTTATATGGAGCAGCTATTGACGAAATTGTTAAGTGGTTAGAAAAAGCGCAAGGTGTAGCAGAAAATAAGGCTCAAGGTGATGCATTAGCGTTACTTATAGAATATTATAAAACTGGAGACTTACAAATTTGGGATGATTATAATGTAGCGTGGACCGCTGCTACCGAAGGGAATATTGATTATATCAATAGTTTTATAGAAGTATACAACGATCCACTTGGATATAGAGGTTCTTACGAAACGATTGTACAAATTAAAGATTTTGATATGTCTCAAAAAATGGCCGTTTTATCCGAAAATGCACAATGGTTTGAGGATAATTCTCCATTAATGAAAGAACACAAAAAAGATAGTGTAGTAGGCGTAACCTATAAAGTAGTTACTGTTGCTGGTGAAGCTGGAGATGCATCTCCAAGTACTCCAATAGGGGTAAATCTTCCAAATGCTAATTGGATTCGAGCAGCAGTGGGATCAAAGTCTGTATCCTTAGGTAATATTATTAATGCCTATAACAATGCAGGAGGTTCAGGTCGATTAAAAGAATTTGTTCATGATGAAGAAGAGTATGAGTTAGAAGAAAAATATGGACAGTTGGCAGATAAACTGCATACGGCTTTGCATGAAGTAATAGGTCATGCATCTGGTCAATTAAATCCTGGAGTGGGAGAGACTAAAGAAACATTAAAGAATTATGCGTCTACGATGGAAGAAGGACGTGCAGATTTGGTAGGTCTATATTATCTTATGGATCCAAAATTACAAGAACTTGGATTGGTTGAGGATTGGGAAAAAGTAGGAAAAGCTGCTTATGATGGATACATAAGAAATGGATTGATGACACAGTTAATACGTCTTAACTTAGGAGATGATGTGGAAGAAGCACATATGCGTAATCGTCAATGGGTAAGTGCATGGGCGTTTGAACAAGGAGCTAAGGACAATGTAATTGAAAAAGTTAGCAAAGACGGAAAAACATATTTTAATATTAACGACTATGCCAAGTTGCGAGAAATCTTTGGTGAGCTGCTTAAAGAAACACAGCGTATTAAATCAGAAGGAGATTTTAAAGCGGCAGAAGATTTGGTAGAAGGTTATGGAGTAAAAGTGGATCAAACAATTCATGCAGAAGTTCTTAAAAGAAATGAGCAATTCACTTCTGCACCTTACAGTGGTTTTGTGAATCCTGTTTTAGTGCCAGAAATGGATGAAAATGGAGAAATAACTAAAATCAATGTTACTCAGCCTAAAGATTTTGTAAGTCAGATGCTCGAATATAGCAAGTCTTATGGGTTTTTACCTGAAGTGAATTAACGAATTATTTTATAGAATAAAAACGCCTTCTCCTCAGAAGGCGTTTTTTTATGCAACTTTTTTAAGAAGCAATGTCTAGTACTCCAATTTTAATAAGTATATAAAAATATTTTGCTAACTGCATTTTTAATATTTAGATAGAGAATATCTTAAATATTAAAAATCATATTTTTTCTCAATTGCATATCGTAATAATTCTCCTTTTCCTTTTAGTCCTAATTTGCGAATAATATTTTTTCGGTGTGTTTCTATGGTAGAGACAGAATTAAAACGAATGGCTGCTATCTCAGAGGAGGTTTTTCCTTGCCCGATGAGTGTAAGTATTTCACGCTCACTTTTGGATAACACTT
Organism: Aquimarina litoralis; assembly: GCF_019295435.1. Classification (GTDB taxonomy): domain Bacteria; phylum Bacteroidota; class Bacteroidia; order Flavobacteriales; family Flavobacteriaceae; genus Aquimarina; species Aquimarina litoralis_A. Next base: position 113,640 of record NZ_WEKL01000012.1, on the reverse strand, counting down.
GTTTTTTTACCTGTTGATTGGTGTCTTCAGAGAAAAAGGAAGGATCGATTGAAGCATCGTAATAAGTGTTTCCTTTAATTACTTCATGAATTGCGGTAAGGACTTCTTCTAAAGGTGAGTTTTTTAATAAATATCCAGAAGCTCCAGCCGCTACCATTTGTCGTACAGCATCTTCCTGATCAAACATAGAAAAGGCAATAATTTTAATATACGGTAATTCTTTTTTAATAATTTTTGTGGCTGCAATACCATCAATTTTTGGCATACGAATATCCATTAAAACGACTTTAGGTTGTTTTCTTCTCACGATGGATAATAATTCTTCGCCATCATTAGCCATACCAATGATACTGATTTCTTCTTCATATTTGAGTAACAAATCAATTCCATCTATTAAGGATTGGTGGTCTTCTGCAATTGCTACTGTGATCATATCGGGATGTTTATGATAATATTGGTTCCTTTTCCGATGGTAGAATCTATTTCAAAAGTACCTTCCATATGTTCTACACGTTTTTCGATACTTTTTAATCCCATTCCGTCTTTTTCTGGTAATACTTTAGCATTAAATCCTTTTCCATTATCCTCAATAATAATGTTTAATAAAGAATCGTGATTGGTTAATGAAATATTAATTTCGGAAGCATTGGCATGTTTAATAACATTTGTAATCAATTCCTGAATCATCCTGAAAATAGAGATCTCCAGCGCGTTATCCAGGCGTTCATCTAATCCGTAGTCTTGTACGTCTATTTGTAATTGATTACCGTTAGAAGCTTTTGCGGCTAATTTTTTGATGGCTGGCAGTAGTCCTTGATTAGCCATCACTCCGCTATTTTTTTCGTGAGCAATACTACGAACTTTTTGATAAGCTTCATCTAGTAAATTATTGGTTTTACTATAAAGCTCTTCGATATTTTCTGCTTTTGGATTGTTGTGATTGTTCTTTAGATGATCAAAATGTAATTTTACAGTAGCTAACGTACTACCTAAGTTGTCGTGAAGGTCATTTGCCAATCGCTGTCGCTCTTTTTCTTGACCAGAAATCATGGCATCAATCGCGGTTAATTCTTGGTTTTTTAATAGTTTTTCAGTTTTTTGAATTTCTATTTCTCGTTCTTGTTCAGCAATACGTTGTTTGCGTTTGGTGTTTTTTTGTATTAGAAAAGTGGTAATAGAGCCAAAAAGTAAAAGAGCTAAAGAACCAATTAACCAATTTCGATTCTTAATTCGTTCAGCTTCACTTTTAAGATTTGTGTTTAAAAGTTGAACTATCTTTTTTTCTTTTTCTAAGGTTTGAAGTTGTATTTCTAATTTAGAGTTTTCTAAAGAGTTTTTTCTAAAATCTTGTTTGTATTCTAATTCTTTTGATTTTTCGAGTTGCTCATACGCTTTTTTATAATTCTTTAGCCCTTTATTGTTTAGAGATTTATATTTATAAATGTAAATTTTACTTCTGAGAGTGTCAGAAGCATCAATAAACTTGACTGCTTCTTCTGCATATTTTAAACCTTTTGAGTATTCTTTAGTTTTATAGTAGAGATCTGCTAGTCTTATACAGGTTCTGAATTTAATATATTTCAAAAACGGGTAGTTCGAGCTTTCGTTTAAGGCTTGAAAATGATATTTTTCTGCTTGTTTATTTTCTCCAATAAACTCTAATTGTACTGCTTTTAATGATAAGAAGAGAGGTCTTATTTTATGATTTTGGGGAAGTTTTTTAATATGATTTTCCAGATTGTTTAGAGCATTCAATGCTTTTCGTTTGTCTTTAAATATACTTTGAGATGAGAAATAAATTTCATAAATGTTAGTCCAAGTTTTTTCTATAGGACTTGATGCTAGTTCTTTATATTCATCCAAATATTTTTTGAACTGATCATTGGTCTGTGAGAACTCATAATGATAAAATTCTAAAATACTTAATAGACAAAATTTAATTAGAAGTAAATTTTCCGTCTCTTTCGCAGCACTATAGGCTTCAAAAAAATCTTTTAATATTATTTCATTTTCAATATTATGATAAAGTTTATAATATCCATTACATAGTTTGATGGTGCTTATAACTAATGGATCAATGCTTTTAATTTCTTTAATAACTGAAAAGTTAATTTCCTTTTGACCATTATAATAAAGAAGGTTTGATAAAGTTGTCAAACCTTCCTTTAGTTCTAACGATGTTAATTCGGAGATTTTATTTATAGATTTTTCGTATTCTAAATTCGATAATAAATAATAATATTCATCTAAGGTTTTTGTGTCTTTCTCAAAAGAGAGAGAGTAATAAAAAGGAAAAAAGATAAATAAGTATATAAAAATCCTAGCCATTAAGTTGTAATTAAATTATAACCTCTTGGACAAATTCCTCCAGGTCCTTTCGGTCTGCCAGTTTCATCTTGTACAGTCTGGGTTATTTTATCTATTAATCGATTATTTGCGTCTACTCTTGGGTTTATCGTTTTTGCAGATGTATATTTCATGTAGTCAGAATTTTCTTCCCACGCAAAAGGATCTCTTTGTCCATCACGATAATAATGTTCGTTGTCAAAAATTCCATGAATAGACCAATGCCCTTCATCTAATGGCTCTAATTCTCTAATTATTTCTAAATATAAGTTATCTTTTGAAATATCAATTTCTTCAGGAATGGTATAGGTGGCTTTTCTTTTAGAAAAATCACTTTTGGGGAAAGGGTTATTTAAATAAGGATTTTGGTCGTTTTTTTCTTTTTCCACTACAAGCCCAGCAACCTTTAAAGTGAAAGATATAACATTAATATGTTTTGGATCATCTAGTTTTGACTCCTTTACTCGTATTCTATTTCTATTAGGTTTGGATAACTCAGCCTTTTTTATTCCAATATTAATGATTCCTTTGTAATTAATTGTTTTAAAATCTACTTCAATTGAATTACTTTCCTTATCAAAATTGAATTTACCATATACTCCAAAAAAAGTACCATATAGTTGGCTCATATATACAGGTTGCCAGACATCTTTATGTTTTTGGTTAAAGGATATAGTAGAAAAAGTATTTAATAGATCAGAAGTTTTGGAAATAGAATCTTTCATAGTTTATTGGATTAATTAATTTTTGTAAAGCTACAAATCTACTTGTAACGGGAAAATACCGATTAATGGGTATATTATTAATTATACTGTAATCGTAATTTAGATTAATAATTTATAACAGGATATTATCATGAGTAGAAAAGCTATTTTATTTGGAATTAATAATAGTATTAATTATTCTAAACATCTCGAAGGGAGTCATAATGATGTACGAATTTGGTCTTCTATAATTACTAAACCCCCATTCAATTATCAAGTTGAAGAGTTTTTTGATGTAAAGGAGAGTAAAGGTAAAGAAAGAATTAAAGAATTTCTTGTATCAGATATCAAAGAAGGAGATACAGGTCTCATCTTTTTTTCTGGTCATGGAGCAAATGAACAGTATAGTAGTACCTCTTCTGCTGAATATATTTGTTTTAGTGAAGGTATTTTATATGATCATGAATTACATACTTTGTTTGATTCTTATCAAAAAGAAAATACCAGACTTATCCTGGTTTTCGATGCTTGTTCTTCATATGGATTAGAAAGACCATGGAAAAGGATGGACGAAAAGGAATTATCAAAAGAGTATCCAACAATAAAATATCTACCAAGACAATCAAAATTTCAACTAAAGAATGAGCCTTTATCATTTAATAGTATTGTTAAAAATAGAACTCAAAATAAAGAAAGAATTTTCATTAGTGCTGTTAATGGAATATCAAGAGATGCTTGGGAATATGTTTATCAAATTGGAGATAAGTTTGAGGCTAGAGGAGCTTTTAGTCATTACTCCAATGAAGTAATAAACGCTAATAGAAATATAAGTTATAACGATTTAGAAGAAAAAGTAAATTTATATTTGAATACCGGAAGTAATAAATTTCAAAAAATGAAGGTCTTTGGCGCAGATTTAATAGGAAATAAACCGATACTACTCTAAAATTTATTCTGGCCTTAAATACACTTTTAATGCGAATAACATGAAAATAAAGATAATAAAACCGATGAGAATAAAAATACTGCCCTTGTAATATTTGCGATGTAATTTCAGGTCTTTTCTGTAGCTAATAATCATTAATACCACAAAAGCTACTACAAAACACCCTGCAAAAATCAACTGACCAGTACTGAACATAAATTGTTATTTTTACCGCAAAGATATGAAGATAAGATCATAAAATCACGCATTATTTTGTCGTACTAAGCTTGTCAAAGTGATACCAAGTATTGGGTTCATAAAGTCTTGGACAGGCTCAGACTGACAGTAAGGCTAGAACAAATTAAAATCAAATAAATAAAATACATGAAAAATAAAATTGCTGCCGTACAAGAATTTCATACTGCATTCGAGATTGGATATAAAAATGAACCAATGGCAGATTTAGGAGAAGCTAAAAACACACTTCGTTTTAATTTAATGAAAGAAGAAAACGAAGAGTATTTTGAGGCAGCTCAAAATAATGATTTGGTAGAAGTGGCCGATGCTTTGGGCGATATGTTGTATATCTTATGTGGTACTATCATTGAACATGGAATGCAACATAAAATCGAAGAGGTTTTCGAAGAAATTCAACGTAGTAATATGAGTAAATTAGGAGAAGACGGAAAACCTATCTATAGAGAAGATGGTAAAGTACTCAAAGGCCCTAATTATTTTAAACCGAATATTCGAGAGATTTTAGATAGATAAAATATAACTGTTACTCTAAAATAGACTCAACAGTGTTGTTTAATAGGTTTAGAGTAACAGTAATACGACTTTATTGTACAACAATTTTTTTGGTTATTGTATAATCGTTTGTTGTTAGTTTTAAGATATAAAGACCTTTTAACGTAGATAGATTTATAGTGTTCTGATCATTTTTGGCACTAAAAGACATAACATTTTTTCCTAATGTATCATATATCGAAATTGTAGTATTAGTGGTCAATCCCCTAATAGTCAATACATCTTGTGTGGGATTTGGGAATAAATGAATTGTGTTAGTTTCAAATTCTGAGGTACTAAGTGTGTTCCCCCAGACCTCTCCCACATTATTTCCCCAAAGATATTCAGCCAATTCCGGATGATCGATAAAGGGATTTCTGTTTTGTTGGAATGAGTAATAAATGACATCATTTCTGTTGCGTTCGAAATCATCTACAGGATCATCTCGATGCCATTGTAACAAAGTAGATTGCACTCCCAGAAAAGGAGTATTGTCACCAAGGGGAAGTACCGTTTCTGTCAGTTCGAGATCTACATAACCGTCTAATCCTTCATAACGAACAGCCATATAAAATAACATTCTGGCAACATCTCCTTTTACAGCATCTCTTGGCTCAAAAGAATATTCATTTGTATCTCTTTTAGATCCCGTATCGTTTCCTGACTGATCTTCTACTATTTCACAATTAGTACAATTGTTAAAGGCTCTATTATTACGGCTAACATTGGTTACTATATCTAGTGGTCTCAATGCGTGAACATCTGTTCCTGGACCTATTTCAGTTCCAAAATCTCCTCTAGATTTAGCCCAAACGTGTTCTCGAATCCATCCGTTTGTATTAAAAGGGTTAAATCTATCATCTCCATCCATACTTACTCCAGAATAGATCAAGATTACATTATCGGGATTATTTGGGTCTTTGTCGGTCTCTTTTAGAATGTCCCAAACATCGGTTTCTGAAGCTGTGTATGGAAATTCTACATGGTTATCTATGATTTGATTTAATTTTAATTTAAGATCAGCACCTCCTTGATTAATTGCAGTATCATAATATCCATCTGGTATTTGAGCTATCAGAATCTGAAACGAACAAAGTAAAATAAAGGTTTGGAATTTATATAAGAGTTGTGATTTTGTCATTTGGGTATTTTTTAGGTTTCAATAGTTGTTACTTTAGTAACGTTTTATGATTCATATAGTATGTGTCATTACTTTAAATCTATCGTTTTTTAATCAGATAGCTACCATATGACAAATCGAAATCATAAAAAAATCCGGAAAACGATTCCGGATTTTTTTATAATATGGTTATTGTTTTTCATTATACTTTTGCTCTCCATCCAAATGGATCTTCAGCTTGGTTATACTGAATATCCATCAAAGCTTTCTTGAAATATGATGCATATGAGTTTTCTTGTTTTTCCAATTCATAATGCTCCCCTTTATATCCAAAAGCTTTGACAGGGCTCACCACTGCAGCGGTACCTGCTCCAAAAATCTCTTTTAAGCTGCCATTTTTGAAAGCGTCTACAATTTCACTCACTTTTATAGGTCGTACTTCTACATTATATCCTTGCTTTTCGGCTAAAGCGATTAAACTCTTACGAGTAATGCCATCTAATATTCTATCACTAGTAGGTGCTGTTAATAAGGTGTCATTTATTCTAAAGAAAACATTCATGGTTCCAGCTTCTTCAACATATTCATGCGTATTAGAATCTGTCCAGATTATTTGCTGATACCCTTGTTCTTTTGCTAATTTAGTAGGATAGAATTGTCCAGCATAATTCCCTGCTGCTTTGGCATATCCAAATCCACCATTGGCGGAACGACTAAATTCTTCAGCTACCAATACACTTACATCTCCACTATAATAGGATTGTGCTGGAGAACAAATGATCATAAAACGATATTCATCTGCTTCAGAAGCGGAAACACTTGGCTGTGTTGCGATTACGAATGGACGTATATATAATGAATTTCCAAAACCTGGTTGTATCCACTCATTATCCATACGTAATAATGTATGTAATCCATCAAAAAAGAATGCTGATGGAAACTCAGGCATTGCTAATCGTTCAGCAGATTTATTAATTCTTTTAAAATTTTCATCTGGCCTGAACAAATATGTGTCACCTTGATCATCTTTGTACGCTTTCATTCCTTCAAAGACTGCTTGTCCATAATGAAATACGCGCGCAGAAGGATCTAGTGTTAGAGGTCCATAAGGAACAATTTTAGGGGTTTGCCATTCTCCATTGACGTAATCGCAAATAAACATATGATCTGTAAAAACTTTACCAAAAGCTAAGTTTTTAAAATCTACTTGTCCAATTTTTGATTCTTGTACTTTGGTGATTTCAATCTCCTGCGGAACTGCATTTCTCATCCGATAATTATTTATAAGGTTGTGAAAGTTTGATTATAAACTTCAATAAGGTCTACTAAATAGTCTTTAACTTTTCGAAAATCTTACAATAGTTTATATTTTCAACAAAAATACCCTTTTCTTATAAATTAAGAATTTTAAAAATGTTTAATTTTGTCAAACATTATTAAGAATCATGTATTATGAAAAAAATTGCACTAATTTTTGCAGGATTATCATGTTTAGTAGCTTGTAATTCTGTTCAAAATGAAAAAGAATCTTTTGCTGTTAAGGATATAAAAATAAGTGAGTATAACAATTTTGGAGAGGCAGTGTCTTCTGATGCCATTTTTTATAAAAATGCCATTACTGAAAAGTATGAAAATCTTAAAGAAGGAGATACGATTGATATATCCTTTTCTAGTACTGTAAATGATGTTTGTAAAGCTAAAGGTTGCTGGATGAAAGTAGCCCTAAATGATGATCAAGAAACTATGGTAAAGTTTAAAAACTATGGGTTTTTTGTTCCAAAAGATATCGAAAATGATACAATCATAGTACAAGGTAAAGCATATGTTTCTGAGACTTCGGTAGAAGAACTGAAACACTTAGCATCGGATGCAGGAAAATCTGAAGCTGAAATTGCAGCTATTACAAGTCCTAAGAAAACCTTTTCTTTTATGGCAGACGGGGTTTTAGTAAAGCAGTAATGAAAAAGGGGCTGAAAAGAGAAGTTATTACCACATCTGATGGTTCTACAACGATTCACTTTCCGGAATTGAATGAGCATTACCATTCCAAACATGGAGCTATTAATGAAGCGAAACACGTTTTTATAAAAAACGGATTTGAATATATTTTGACTTCAAAAAAGCTTGACGAACTGAAAATTCTGGAAATAGGCTTCGGCACTGGATTAAATGCTTTTATCACCTTTTTAGAAGGAATTAGAGCTGATCAGAAAATTAAATATGTAGGGGTAGAAGCATATCCTGTTTTGGCGAATGAGATAAAACTGCTCAATTATGTAAAGGAACTTGAGGCGACAGATCATCAAACTATTTTTGAAGACTTGCATCAAAAACCTTGGGAGAATCTTCATGCTATTTCAGATACATTTTTACTTTTGAAGCGAGAACAACTCTTTGAAGATATTGAAGATGAAAATTCTTATGATTTAATTTATTTTGATGCTTTTGGAGCAAGAGTTCAGCCCTCTTTATGGGAAGTATCTATCTTTAAAAAAATGTACAATGCTTTGTTACCTAATGGAATTTTAGTCACCTATGCTGCAAAAGGAAGTGTACGAAGAGCAATGCAAGAAGTTGGTTTTATGGTAGAAAGGCTTCCAGGACCACCTGGTAAAAGAGAAATGCTTAGAGCTTCTAAAATTTTATAAACACTTTAATGATTGCTCAAAAAAATGAAGAGCTTATAATTACATTGTTAAACCTATAATAAAGCGATAGGTTTTGTTAATATCACGTATTATTTTGCATTTTATAAGATTGTCATTTGATCTGTTTTATGAAGATTTTTCTTCATATCTTAAAGACCATTTTAATTTTATAACTAGGAATAACTAAAATTACTAATGAAAGTTTTAATTACTGGGGCTACTGGACTTATTGGTCAGGAAATTGTAAGATTATGTCATCAATCTAACATCGATGTCAATTATCTAACAACAAGTAAAAACAAACTGATATCTCAAAATAATTATAAAGGATATTATTGGAATCCGAGTTCAGGAGAAATAGACCTAGATTGTTTTCAGGATGTTGAAATAATTATTCATTTGGTAGGGGCTACAGTAGCGAAACGATGGACGAATCGTTATAAACAAGAAATAATTGATAGTCGCATCATAACAACTTCATTGCTTGTCGAATCTTTAAAAACAATAAAACATTCTGTTCGCCAAATAGTATCAGCAAGTGCAATTGGTATTTATCCAGATTCTTTTCAGAATTATTATATGGAAGATTCTGAAGAAGTTGATAATGGATTTTTAGGTCAAGTAGTTCAAAAATGGGAATCATCTGTTTTGGAATTCCAAACCTTAGATATCGAAGTTACCCTTCTTAGAATTGGTTTAGTGCTTTCGCATAAAGGAGGCGCATTTCCTAAAATTATCAACCCTATTAAAAAAGGAATCGGAGCTGTTTTTGGTAATGGAAAACAATGGCAAAGCTGGATACATGTAGAAGATTTAGTAGGAATGTTTTTACACGTGGTGCAAGAAGAAATATATGGTTTGTATAATGCAGTGGCACCAAACCCTATTTCAAACCATAAATTAACTCATGCAATTGCAGAGGCTTTACATAAGAAAATATTGTTGCCAGGGATTCCACGTTTTATGATGAAACTTATTCTTGGTGAGATGCACATGTTATTGTTTAGTAGTCAAAGAGTGTGCTGTGATAAAATTATGAAAACAGGCTTTAATTTCAAATATGATAATATTACTCATGCTGTTGAAGATCTGATTTAGATAATAGTGTGAAATATAAAAAAGGCTAGCAACATTAAATCGCTAGCCTTTTTTTATCTTTTAAGATAAAGAATAGAATTAAGCTTTGTTTGCTTTTAAACTTACCTTTAATTCTATATCATCCATAATAAATTTATCTCCTAAGTTCTCAAAAACAGATTTAGATCCATAATTCACACCCCAATCAGTTCTATTAATAGTAAATACTTCACTATTTAGTGTCATTGTATCTCCTTCTATAGATGTTGTAGCAGGGAAAGATATGTTTTTCTTAATCCCTTTGATCGTTAAATTTCCTTCGATCATAGATTTACCATCTTTTTCTGAAATACCTGTTACTTCAAAAGAAGCATTAGGAAACTTTGCTACATTGAAAAAGTGATCTTCTTTACCTTCACCTTCTCCTTTAAGATGACCTTCTAAACCTGCCTTTTGATCTCCTTCTAAATCGGTTACATTAATAGAAGCCATATCAATTACAAAAGAACCACTCTGGATTTTTCCATCTTGTGTTTTTACTTTTCCTTTAGCAATGCTTATAGTTCCGGTATGGTTTTCTGTAGGTTTTTTACCAACCCAATCAATAGTACTAGCAGCATTATCTACGATAAAAGTGATTGCTTCTGCCGGAGCTTCTTTTACTTCTTCTGCAGCAGTAGCTTCAGTTTCATTTTTTTTCTCACCTTTACAAGATATCGCTGAAACAATAATCACAGCAATAGCAAGTAGATTCACTAATTTAAATTTCATAATAATGTTAGTTTATAGTTTCAGACATCAAAATTATTTTTTTAGAAAATGAATACTCTTAAATATATACTAAAATATTCCTGTGACATTATGACATTAATTCAAAAATGGCAGTACTTTTGCAGCTTCAGAAAATAAACTTATAATAGGTACTGGTTACATGAGTAAGAAAAATAAAAATACGGAAGAGGTAAAAGATCAGGTAGAAGATGTACTTGATACAACAATAGAGGAAGCAGCAGTAGAAGAGGTAGAAGAAAAAGATACAGAAACGCAGTTGAAGGAAGATCTTGAAAAAGAAAAGGATAAATTTCTAAGGCTTTTCGCAGAATTTGAAAACTATAAGAAGCGTACTTCTAAAGAGCGAGTAGAGTTATTTAAGACTGCTGGTCAGGAGATTATGCAATCTATGCTTCCAGTATTGGACGATTTTGATCGGGCTATGAAAGAAATAGAAAAATCGGAAGATAAAGACTTGCTAAAGGGAGTAGAGCTTATACATAATAAGTTAAAAGAAACTTTAAAAGGAAAAGGATTAACAGAAGTAGAAGTTGGTGCTGGAGATGCTTTTAATGCAGATGATCATGAAGCAATTACTCAAATTCCTGCACCTAGCGATGAGCTAAAAGGCAAGATTGTTGATGTCATAGAAAAAGGATATAAATTAGGAGATAAAGTAATACGTTTTCCTAAGGTGGTAACTGGACAATAATAAAGAGATGAAAGAAGACTTTTATGATATTTTAGGTGTTAGCAAAAATGCTACGGAGGCTGAGATAAAGAAGGCATACCGTAAAAAAGCGATAGAATATCATCCTGATAAAAACCCTGGAGATTCTTCGGCCGAAGAAAAGTTCAAAAAAGCTGCAGAAGCATATGAAGTGCTAAGCGATCCTGATAAGAAAGCCCGTTATGATCAGTTCGGACACCAAGCCTTTGAAGGTGGCGGTGGTTTCGGCGGTGGCGGAATGAATATGGATGATATATTCAGTCAGTTCGGAGATATCTTCGGTGGCGGAGGTTTTGGTGGCTTCGGTGGTTTCGGAGGTGGCGGTGGAAGACAACGTCGAGTAAAAGGAAGTAATCTTCGTATTAGAGTAAAACTTACTTTAGAAGAAATTGCCAATGGTGTAGAGAAAAAAATCAAAGTAAAACGAAAAATTCAAGCACCAGGAGTTACCTATAAAACTTGTTCTACTTGTAATGGTAGCGGTCAAGTTACAAGAATTACCAACACGATATTAGGTAGAATGCAAACGTCTACTACCTGTTCTACCTGTGGTGGATCAGGACAAATAATTGATCATAGACCTTCAGATGCTGATGGACAAGGGCTTAAAGTGTCAGAAGAAACAGTAAGTATTAAGATTCCTGCTGGAGTAGAAGATGGGATGCAGCTTAAAGTTACAGGAAAAGGAAATGAAGCTCCTGGTAATGGAATCGCTGGAGATTTATTAGTGGCTATCGAAGAACTAGAGCACCCTCAATTGCAGCGTGAAGGAGATAATCTTCATTATGATCTTTATATCAGTTTCTCCGAAGCAGCACTTGGTGCGTCCAGAGAGATTGATACGGTTTCTGGAAAAGTGAGAATTAAGATTGAAGAAGGTGTACAAAGCGGTAAAATCTTACGACTACGAGGAAAAGGAATTCCAAGTATAAATGGTTATGGTAAAGGTGATTTACTAGTGCATGTAAACGTTTGGACCCCTAAGACACTGAATAAAGAACAAAGGGAATTTTTCGAGAAAATGGCACAGGATGATCATTTCAAACCTAGTCCAGATAGTAAGGACAAGTCGTTTTTTGAAAAAGTAAAAGATATGTTTTCATAATAAGAAAATTCAAAAAATAAGATAAGAATCATTTCAAAATGCTAATTTTTGTTTAATAAAAATTTGTATATTTGAGACATCACTAGCGCATTTAGTGATAATTTTTCTTTTTCATAGCAATTTTTTTCCCATCCTTAATACTTGTATTCAGGGTGGGTTTTGTTTTTATGAGAACATGAATTCTAAGATCATGACTAGTTTTGAATTTGTTGTTGTCATGCCACGATCATAAATTTCTTAACATATACCATCAGTTTATGCAGGAGATTTATTTCATTTCATCAATATTTTGATTTAATTAGCACTAGTTTTTATTTTTTAACAAATCAAACTTTTTATATGTCCAATCTTTTAGAGGTAGAAGAAGCATCCAAACGATTTGGAAATTTTATAGCTCTTAACAACGTTTCTATCAAAGTACCAAAAGGAAGTATTTTTGGTTTGCTTGGGCCGAACGGAGCTGGCAAGACTACTCTTATTAGGATTATTAATCAAATTACTTTACCAGATACAGGAAATGTTTTTTTAGATGGAGAACCTTTACAGTCTCATCATATAAAAGATATAGGCTATTTGCCAGAGGAAAGAGGTCTTTATAAATCAATGAAAGTTGGTGAACAGGCTTTGTATCTTGCACAGTTAAAAGGTTTAAGTAAAAAAGAAGCCAAAGAAAGATTAAAGTACTGGTTCGATAAGTTTGATATTTCACATTGGTGGAATAAAAAAATACAAGAACTTTCTAAAGGAATGGCGCAAAAGGTGCAATTTATCGTAACGGTATTACATCGACCAAAATTATTAATATTTGATGAGCCTTTTAGTGGATTTGATCCTATAAATGCAAATGTTATTAAAGATGAGATTCTTCAATTACGTGATGAAGGAGCAACTGTTATTTTTTCTACTCATAGAATGGAAAGTGTAGAAGAGTTATGTGATCATATGGCTTTGATTCATAAATCAAATAAAATATTAGAAGGAAAGGTAACAGATATTAAAAAAGAGTATAAATCTAATACGTTTGAGGTAGGATTATTGTCTGATAATAATATGGAATTGGAAAAGGTTTTGAGAGATACATTCCAAATAGAGCCCGCGCATTTTAAGGCTATAGATGAGCAGTTAAAACTTAAAATCTCATTAGATACCAAAACGCAACCTAATGAACTATTAGGCTTCTTATCAGATAAAGCACAAGTAGTTAGATTTAATGAAGTGATACCAAGTGTAAACGAAATATTCATTAAAACCATTACCGAAAATGAGTAGTAATTTACAGTTAATCATTAGAAGAGAATTTATATCTCGTATTCGTAATAGAACGTTCGTAATTATGACGTTTTTAAGCCCATTAATTGCTGTAGGTATGGTAGCGCTAATAGCTTGGCTTACTACATTAAATAGTGATGAAGTCAAAAAAGTGGTTGTTGTAGACGAGACAGAGCTTTTTGTATCCGATTTTGAAGACACAAAAGAAGTCACTTATTTAAATTACAGCAAGGTAGGTTTAGAAACTGCAAAGGACTCTGTTATTTCTCAAAAACTCTATGGATTATTATATATTCCAGAGAAATCTACTAATAAAAATTTGGCAAAATCTATTCAGTTTTATGCAGAAGAGTCTCCGAATTTTTCCGTTTTAAATAGAATTGAGAGAATAATTGCAAATAAATTAACCGAACAAAATTATAAGGATGAAGGTCTAAATCTAGAGGTAATCCAAAAAGCTAAAGCTAAGGTAAATATCCAAATAGAGAATTTTTCAGGAGAGAAAACTTCCAAAATGTCGAATTATGTAAAAATGGCTTTTGGTGGATTGGCAGGGTATTTATTAATGATGTTTATCATTATATATGGTAATATGGTAATGCGATCTGTAATAGAGGAAAAGACCAATAGAATAATTGAAATCATTATTTCATCGGTTAAACCTATGCAATTAATGTTAGGTAAGATTTTGGGAACTTCTTTTGCAGGTATTGTACAATTTTTAGTTTGGGTACTTTTAGGTGGAGTATTATTGATAATTGCAACATCTTTATTTGGGATTGATGCTCAGCCTGTTGGAGTCGATCCTTCTGTTGCGTTAGAAGAGAATAATCCAGAAGAGATTCAGTTATTGATTCAGGATATTTTGAAACTTCCTTTACTTACTTTAGTGTTATCATTTTTTGTTTATTTTGTTGGAGGATACTTTTTGTATAGCTCTATCTATGCTGCGATAGGAGCGGCAGTAGATAGCGAGACAGATTCTCAACAATTTATGTTGCCTATTATTTTACCATTAATGTTAGGTATATATGTTGGCTTTTTTGCAGTGATTGAAAATCCGCATGGAACCGTTTCAACGGTATTCTCAATGATTCCGTTAACTTCTCCAATCGTAATGTTAATGCGAATTCCTTTCGGAGTTCCATGGTGGCAAATTCTTATTTCTATCTCCCTTTTAATTGGAAGTATAGTATTTATGGTATGGTTTGCAGGAAAAATTTATAGAATCGGTATATTAATGTATGGTAAAAAACCCAGTTATAAGGAATTATTTAAATGGTTGAAGTATTAATATGATTCAGGAAAAAATTACAGAACAGGTTAAGGAAGTAATCCACGAAGATGTTTGGGGTAACATCAAGAAATTTTTGGATTATGAAATATTCCATTTTGGTCCAGATAATCATTCTATTATACTTACTGTTGGTCTATTACTTTTTGTAGTTTTTATTCTTATAGTTACTACTCTATCATTAAGATTTATTAGAAGAATTGTAACGAGAAAATTGCGAAATGAAGATAAATTAAAATTTGAATCCGTTTTTTCTTTCTCCAAATATTTTATTTACGTAATCGTTATCCTGATCGCTTTAGATAGTATAGGTTTTAATATTACTGCTATTTTTGCTGCTTCGGCTGCATTATTGGTAGGAGTTGGTCTTGCGTTACAAACCTTAATTCAAGATGTGATTTCTGGTATTTTTATTCTTATTGATCAGACTGTTTCGGTTGGTGATATCGTAGAATTAGATGGTAAGGTCGGAAGGGTAGAAGAAATCAAATTAAGAACTACAAGAGCAGTTACAATTGATAATAAGGTATTGATTATTCCAAATCATAAATATCTTACCTCTACCTTATACAACTGGACACAGAATGGTAAAATAACTAGAGAATCAGTAGAGATTGGTGTAGCTTATGGGAGCGATGTGAATTTGGTAAAAGAATTACTACTTAAAATAGCTACTAAGAATGATAAGATTCTTCAACATCCGGAACCATTAGTGTTATTTACTAGTTTTGGAGATAGCGCTTTGAATTTTAAACTTGTTTTTACTATGAATGATAGTTTTCAAGCTGGTATTCCTAAAAGTGAAATAAGATTTGAAATTGATCGTTTGTTTAGAGAAAATAATATAAATATTCCGTTCCCTCAACGAGAAGTAACTATCTTAAACCCGAATAAAGAATAATCTAAAGATTTTATGAGGTAAAAAAATGAAAAATATCCGTCTACTCATGCCTTTTATAACAATCTGTTGCGCCATTTCTATGGTGCGATCTCAAGATACTAATTTGGCAAGGGTAGAATATGCATATATTCCGCAATCTAAAAGTGATAATAATTATAGTAGTCTTCGAGTTTCAGGAAACTACCCTATAAAAATGGATGAGAAAGGAACCTATCTTGTTATGGCTTTTCAATATCGATTAAACAATCTACAACTAAATGATGAGGTTGTTGTGGATAAAGAAGGTTTACAGGACTTTCATACCATTGGATTTGAGTTAGGATATACATTTAAAATGAAAAATGATTGGAGGTTTGGGGCCAAATTAGGAACAAGACTTTCTTCAAATTTAGAAGCTTCTGGAATTGAAAGTGATGATTTTAGATATGTAGTATCTGCTTATTTTGTTAAGAGTTATGGTGATAAAAAGGCCATCAATTCAGCTAGATTGGTTTTGGGACTTAGATATGCCGTTCCAGCAAGTATTAATTTCCCTTTACCAATTATCAATTATTCCAAACGTTTTCATCCTAATTGGTCATATTCATTGGGTACACCAAAAACAAGTATAAAATATTTTTTTAATGATAAAAATACCTTGCAAGCATTTGTAGGGTTGGATCGTTTTTATGGTAATATCCAGAACAACAGAGCTTTTGTAGATGAAAATGGAGATACCAAAATCGCTGAAAATGCCTCGATGTTACTTATTAATAGTGCTTTGGGATATGAATACTACTTTACGGAACACTTATTGTTATTTGCTTATGGAGGATATACATTGAGTAATGAAATCCGATTAAGAGATAAAAATCAAGAAAATGTTTTAATTCTCAATGATAGAAATACATTCTATATGAGAGGAGGAATTAAATTAAAATTATAATGGCAAAAATATTAGTTATTGAAGACGAAGCTGCAATCAGAAGAGTTCTCGTTAAAATATTATCTGAAGAAAATGATAAGTATGAAGTTTTTGAAGCTGAAGATGGATTAGTAGGTATTGACATGATCAAAAATGACGATTATGACCTAGTACTTTGTGATATAAAAATGCCAAAAATGGATGGGGTAGAAGTGCTAGAAGCAGCAAAAAAAATAAAGCCCGAAGTGCCAATGGTAATGATCTCAGGTCATGGAGATTTAGATACTGCTGTAAATACAATGCGTTTAGGAGCTTTCGATTATATTTCAAAACCACCTGATCTTAATAGATTGCTGAATACTGTTCGAAATGCACTGGATCGTAAAGAATTAGTAGTAGAGAATAAGATGCTTAAAAAGAAAGTGTCTAAGAATTATGAAATGATCGGAGAATCTGAAGCTATTTCTGACATTAAAAATATCATAGAAAAAGTAGCAGCAACAGATGCTAGAGTTTTGATTACGGGACCCAATGGAACTGGAAAGGAATTAGTAGCACACTGGATACATCAAAAAAGTGATCGCTCTAAAGGTCAGATGATTGAAGTAAATTGCGCAGCTATACCAGGAGAATTAATTGAAAGTGAGTTGTTTGGTCATGTGAAAGGTGCGTTTACATCAGCTAATAAAGATAGAGCCGGTAAGTTCGAAGCGGCAAATGGTGGAACCATTTTTTTAGATGAAATTGGTGATATGAGTCTTTCAGCTCAAGCCAAGGTTTTAAGAGCGTTACAAGAAAATAAAATTCAAAGAGTTGGAAGCGATAAAGATATAAAAGTAGATGTTAGAGTGGTAGCAGCTACGAATAAAGATCTTAAAAAGGAGATCGCCGAAAACAGATTTAGAGAAGATCTATACCATCGATTAGCAGTAATTCTTATCAAAGTACCTGCCCTAAATGATAGAAGAGAAGATATTCCATTATTAGTTGATTATTTTACAAAGAAAATTGCTGGAGAGCAAGGATCTCCTGCCAAAACATTTTCTGAAAAAGCAATTAAGCAATTACAACAATATGATTGGACTGGTAACATCAGAGAATTGCGTAATGTTGTAGAGCGTTTAATTATACTAGGAGGAAATGAAGTAAGTGAGGAAGATGTTAAACTTTTTGCTGCTAAGTAAGGAGAATTCTTATCTTTCGACCTATCTCTAATATATTTGCCCCTAATGAAGAGAGCTTTTTTTATTATTTTAATCAGTATTGGTTTTGTTGCGAATGCTCAATATGAACCCAGTGCTATAAATTATGGACTTGTAGCCATTAAGAGTTTTGAATCTGCCGAAGAAGTAGGACTCGGAGCAAGAATAGAATATGCTCCCAATTGTTATACTACCTATATGGGAGAATATAATCGATTATTTTCTGTTGGTGCAAGTAATGAAGTAGAGGGATATAATGAACTGGCAATTGGGGTAAATCTTATCTTATTTAATTGGTATCCTACGACAATAACAGCCGGTTTTGGATATATAGGGAATGATTCTAGTGTTTTCGAAGAAATCGAAGATGATGCGCTCATAGCATTTAGAAGCGGAGATTTTAATCATGGAGCGCAGATAAAGTTGAGAGCTTTACATCAAATTTCTATTCCTGTACATATTTTTGCCGAATTTAATATTAAAAGCCTTGGAAGGAGATATGATACATTTCTTATCGGATTTAGCTATGATTTTGATGCAAGGTGAATCTGATGCTTTATAATTAGAATAATTTATACTCTTACTCTCTACAAATTGCACATGATAAGAACGAATACATAGAAATTTGACAATTGGATAATAGAAAAAATTAATAAAAAATAATATTTATCTTTTCTTTTTCTTCGAATTATACTCGTGTTTTTCTTTTTTTAGCAATCTAAAACTTTAGTATCTTACCAAGAATAATACAATTTATACTATGAATACAATCAATGACGAAGATTTTAAGGTTTCTCAATCAATCGAATTGTCAAATGTTTCAACCACTTATGATCTTGGTGAGGATAAAAAACAGATAGAAAAAGAACTAGAAAAAGTCAGAGAGAAACTAGGCGAATTTCAAGATACTATTTATGCGCACGATAAATATGCTATCCTTATATGTTTACAAGGTATGGATACTGCAGGAAAAGATAGTTTGATTCGTGAAGTTTTTAAAGATTTTAATACTAGAGGGATTGTAGTCCATAGCTTTAAAGTACCAACCGATTTAGAACTTGGACATGATTATTTATGGAGACATTATATAGCATTGCCACAAAGAGGTAAGTTTTCCGTCTTTAATAGGACTCATTACGAGAATGTATTGGTGACAAGAGTACACCCAGAATATATAATGAGTGAAAAACTTCCTAATATCAATTCGGTAGAAGATATAAATGAGGAGTTTTGGGAACGACGTTTTGAGCAGATTAGAAATTTTGAAAAACATATTGCTGAAAATGGAACATTGATTTATAAGTTTTATCTGCATTTATCAAAAGATGAGCAAAAAAATCGATTATTACGTAGATTAGCGAAGAAAGAAAAAAATTGGAAATTTTCTGCTGGAGATCTTAAAGAACGAAAACTATGGGATCAATATCAGGATTGTTATCAAGATGCAATTAATAAGACATCATTACCTCACGCACCTTGGTATATAATTCCCGCAGATGATAAGCCAACTGCAAGATATATCGTTGCGAAGATTCTTTATGATACCCTTGTAAAGTTTGATGATATCAAAGAACCAGAATTAGATGAAGAAACAAAATCAAATTTAGCATCATACAAGGAACAGTTAGAGAACGAATAATTGTTCTAATAGATTGATAAATAATTATAAATAAAAATACCTAAGTGAAAAAGATAGTCCTTATTATTTTCTGTATGTTTTTTTTCTATACCTCTTTTGGGCAAAAGAAAATCAATAAAGAAGATTCCGTTACGATTAAAAACTTCTATAGCTCTTCATTACTAAAAGGGAAGAGTTATTCTTGGTTAGATCATTTGTCTAATCAAATAGGGGCGAGACTATCGGGTTCTCTCAATGCCCAAAAAGCTGTAGAATGGACGGAAACGGAATTAAAAGAGATAGGATTGGATAAAGTATGGCTTCAATCAGTCATGGTTCCGAAATGGACAAGAGGAGTAACTGAGTTTGCGTATATAGAAACACAACCAGGACAAACTACAAATGTTCCTGTTTGTGCTCTTGGTGGTTCTGTACCAACACCTATAGGAGGTGTAAAGGCGGAAGTGATTGAAGTACAGGGGTTGGAAGATCTTCGTAAATTAGGAACTGATAAAATAGAAGGGAAGATAGTTTTCTTTAATCGACCTATGCAAGCAGATGTAATTAATACTTTCGAAGCCTATTCTGGTTGTGTAGATCAAAGATATTCTGGAGCAGCTGAAGCAGCTAAGTTTGGTGCAGTTGGAGTTATTGTACGTTCTATGAATTTGAGGTTAGACGATTTTCCTCATACTGGAGCAATGAGTTATGGTAATTTGACAGATTTAGAAAAAATTCCAGCTGCAGCCATAAGTACAAATGGTGCAGAATTATTACATTCAATGTTAGCACTTAATCCTAAGATCAAGTTTTTACTTAATATGAACTGTAGAACTTGGAAAGATGTGGAATCCTTTAATGTAATTGGTGAAATTAAAGGAAGTGAATTTCCTGATGAGTATATAATTGTTGGAGGACATTTGGATTCTTGGGATTTAGGAGATGGTTCACATGACGATGGAGCCGGAGTAGTACAATCTATGGAAGTGTTGAGGTTATTCAAAGAAACTGGATATAAACCAAAAAGATCCATAAGAGTTGTATTGTTTATGAATGAAGAAAATGGATTACGTGGAGGTAAGAAATATGCAGAAGTAGCAAAGAAGAAAGGAGAAAATCATGTTTTCGCTTTAGAGAGTGATGCAGGAGCTTTTACACCAAGAGGATTTTCTTTTGACTGTGATGACAATAATTTTACCCAGATTGAAAGTTGGAAACCCCTTTTTGAGCCTTATCTTATTCATTATTTTGTCAAAGGAGGAAGTGGAGCAGATATTAATCCATTAAAAAAAGATGGAATTGTTTTGGCAGGACTTCGCCCAGATTCTCAACGATATTTTGATCATCACCACGCTAAGAATGATACTTTCGATGCTATCAATAAAAGGGAATTAGAGCTAGGAGCAGCAACAATGGCAAGTTTAGTGTATCTTTTTGATAAATATGGAATAAAAAAATAAGAGTAAAATCTATTTTCAAAGGAGTGTTTCGTAAAAACATCAACTTAAATTAGCTTCAGTTTTTAAAACCAAATTATCTTCCTGATATAATGATCAATATATTCAGAATACATAGATTTATGATAATCTATTGTTAGTTGATCTATTATTTTAGACTAAAATGTTCCTATGATACATAGGGTTTTTAAATATTAATATAATTTTCTCTTTGTATTAAAATATACTCAATAAGTCAGGCTGAATTGTATATATGAGTTACTATTAATTAATAAAACTTGTATTTATGATAAGTATTTAGTCTATATATTACTTAAAGATTAAAAAATCCTGTAAGTTGTTTCTTGTTTAAAATTTTAACGTTTTTAAGAAAATTTTTATAAGAAATTACTTTATAAAATGATTTTTTGTTAAATTCGTTTATGGTTTTACCATTAAGAAAGTTATATTTTTATATAAAATTGATACTTTTTTATTTTTTTTCTTACCATATTTTCTTAGTATCTTCTTAACAAATGGTTTTTTTTCATTTTTTTTCTTGGTTAAGAGTTTGGTAGTTCAAATTTATTTTTCCCCTTAAAAACATTATACGATGGAACCGTTGTGCCTTGATTTATAGGTGTAGATAATAAAAATGTTAAGAGGTAGTAAAGGTATGGATGAGTCTTTTTTTACATCCAAGTTGTTATAACTTTGAATATCGGTTTATTTGTTACTTACTTTTAATTGTAGAAAAATAAATACCATATCTATTAATTGAAAATATCGATAAACGCATGAATTAAAATAACACACACAACATATCATACATTTTCCCTAATTAATGAATGATAGATCTTAATGACAGTGAACTTAAAACTAAACTAACTATGCGCAAACTCACAAACAAGGAGATACTGACATCTCCAAAGCTATTTTATTTAAAGAAAGCTTTGAATTCCGAAATAAGGCACTTTTTTAGCTGATTTTCCAAAGTACAAAAAGACTGATTAAAATATTGTAGAACAGATGTTGTTCAGGTAATGTTTTTGCATTATAAATTGGTTGACCAATTTATAGCGAACAATACAATATATATTACGAATTCTTTCTAATTCATATCGCTTAGTAATTGGTCTTACAGGTATAAAGGCTTAACAGTTAATTTCGACGTCTTAATTTACTTAACCAAAAAACTTAAAACCTAATCTAAAAACACAATTCTTAAAACTACACTTACAATGAGAAACTTTATTAGAATAAGCACAATGCTCATAGCGTGCTTATTATGTGCTACATCGTATGCACAATTTAATTACGGAGAAGCATTGCAAAAGTCCTTGCTTTTCTATGAAACACAGCAATCTGGAATTCTACCAGATTGGAATAGAATAAGTTGGAGGTCCGATTCTGGGATTAATGATGGAGCTGATGTTGGGCTCGATCTAACTGGTGGATGGAATGATGCGGGAGACCATGTAAAATTTGGTTTTCCAATGGCGTTTTCCGTAACAGCTCTTAATTGGGGATTCTTAGAGTATAAAGACGGATATGATGCCGCAAATCAGACAGAACATTTTAAACGAAATATTAAATGGGTTACAGATTACTTTATAAAGTGTCACCCATCACCTAATGTTTTTTATGCACAGGTTGCAGATAGTAAATCTCAGGATCATAACTTCTGGATGCCTGCTGAAATGGTAGATGTGCATCCTATGTATGGACAGCGAAAATCTTATGCATTAACCACTAGTAATCCCGGTACTGAGGTAGCTTGTGAGACTGCGGCTGCCTTAGCTTCAGCGAGTATAATATTTAAAGATAGTGATCCTGCTTATAGTGCAACTTTATTAAGTCACGCTATTGAATTATATAATTTTGGTGATACGTATAGAGGACTTTATACTTCTGAAGGAAATATTCCTGCAGTAGGAACGTATACTTCAGGAAATTTTCAAGATGAATTAACTTGGGGAGCACTTTGGTTATACAAGGCTACTGGTGATCAGAAATATCTTGATAAAGCGGAGGCAGAATATACCCAACCAGATTTTTTATGGAGCCTAGTGTGGGAAGATAAATCTTATGGTAATATGGTATTATTATCTATAATTACTGGAAAAGACATATATAAAGCTGATGCAGAACGCCATTTAGATTGGTGGCAAGAAGGTAATGGTGGTGTGAACTATTCTCCTGGAGGTCAGGCACATTTAACACAGTGGGGTTCTTTACGTCATGCAATGAATGCATCGCTGACCGCTTTAATTTATAGTGATAATGTAAATACTCCAAAAAGTAATCAATATAAAAACTTCGCTATCAATCAAGTGAATTATGCACTCGGAGATAACCCAAACAATAGAAGTTTAGTAACCGGATTTGGTGTTAATCCACCTACAAAACCTCACCATAGAGGACAACATTCTAGTTGGTCTAGAAGCAGTGCTAACCCAGTAGAGTCAAGACATACTATGTATGGAGCATTGATGGGAGGTCCGGCTAAACCAGATGACTTTTTTGAAGAAGACAGAGATGATTTTCAAGCAAATGAAGTAGCAACTGATTACAATGCATGTTATCAAGGAGTTTTGGCTAGAATGATTATGGAATTTGGTGGATCACCACTACCTAATTTTCCACAACCAGAGACTCCTGGATTAGAATTTGCTAATGAAGTAAAACTAAATAACGATCAAGCGAAATTTACAGAAGTAGCTATTTGGCTTAATAACCGTTCTGGATGGCCAGCTAGAGTTCCCAATACGTTAAAAGCTCGCTATTTTGTTGATATTTCAGAAGGTATTGCAGCAGGGTATAGTGCTAGCGATTATGAACTAACAGCAAGAGGAGCAGGAGGAACAACTATTAATGGTCTCCAAGAATGGGATGCTTCTAGCAATATTTATTATGCGGAAATTGAAGTAGATCAGAATCAAATGCCATTTCCTGGAGGTCAAGGAGAATACAGAAGTGAAATACAGCTAAGAATTTCATTGCCCACAAGTGCTCCAGAAAGTGCTTGGGATGCTTCAAATGATTTTTCTTACCAAGGATTAAATAATACATTAAAAATTGCAGATAATGTACCAATTTATGCAGATGGAGTATTGGTAGGAGGTAATGAACCTAATGGAGGAGAAGTACCAACTGCATCTTTTACAGCTACTCCCGTATCTGGAACAGCACCATTAGAGGTTTCATTTGATGCATCAGCTTCCTCAGACCCTAATGGAGATGCATTGACATATAATTGGGATTTTGGAAATGGACAGACTTCATCAGTGGTGGATCCTTTAATTACCTACACGGCAATCGGTTCTTACTTGGTAACACTTACTGTAAGTGATGGACAAAATACTTCTTCAGAATTTACAAGAACTATAACAGTTTTGGATGGAAACATAGCACCAGTAGCGGACTTTAGTGCTACACCAACATCCGGAGTTGCTCCAGTGACTGTTAGTTTTGATGCCTCAGTATCTACAGATGAAAATGGAGATTCTTTAACCTACATATGGGATTTTGGAGATGGAGAATCCGGTGCTGGCGTTACGGTTACTCATGAATATACTGCAATTGGAGAATATGATGCCAAATTGACGGTTAGTGACGGAAGTAAAGAAGATAGTAAAACCATAAAAATAACAGTAACAGACGGTAGTCCAATTGCTTCGTTTACAGTAAGTACTGACTCAGGAATAGCTCCTTTAGATGTTACTTTTGACGCTTCAGGATCGGTGGATCCTACAGGTGGTAATTTAACATATAGCTGGGACTTAGGAAATGGACAAACAGCTTCTACGGTAAGTACTGCGGCAACATACACACAGATAGGACAGGTTACCGTTACTTTAACGGTTACAAATGTAGCTGGTGATACAGATGTTGCTACCCAAATAATTAATGTTACTGATGGAAGTACAAGCTGTACTTTTGATACACCTATCGCTACTCCTCTACAAAATATTAATGATAGATACACAAATGTTTATGTATTAGGAGATGGAGGTCCAAGTTTAAGTAATTTTAGAGAGTTTTCAATTAATTGGGATTTACAAAACAACGGTCTTTATGTATTCGCTATGAATACTACAGATGGGCAACCAAATTGGTATGTAGATCTTAGAGATAATCTTACACAAACCTTTAACGCTGCTAGTCCAGATGCTGTTCTTACTGGAACCGGAATACCAGGTTTTGACGGATCTTATTGGGTGACAATTGATGAAGGTAATTTTGTAATGGTTTCTAAGACCGGTGGATATACAATTTACTTTTCAAATTCAGATGTCGAACCACAATGTGGTACTATTACTCCAGTTGTAGTTGACGGTGGAACAATTTCAGGAGGACCGTTTACCTTTACTGTTGGAGATGGAATAGTGGATAATGTATCAGGAATAAGTTTGTCTGGTGCCGAAGGAACAAATAGTACTTGGGTTATCACTGATGATCAAAATAATATTTTAGGATTACCACCGACTATAGCTGATGTTGAAGGAGTAGATTTTGATGGAGCTGGAACAGGAGTTTGTTTAATATGGCATTTGAGTTTTGAAGACGGATTGCAAGGAGCAGCTGTTGGTAATAACGCAGCAGATTTAGTTGGAGATTTTGATCTTTCAAATTCAATAACCGTTACTAGAAATCCAGTTGCTACCCCAGTAGTGGATGGAGGAACAATTTCAGGAGGACCATTTACCTTTATTGTTGGAGATGGTATTGCTGATAATGTTTCAGGCATAAACTTAACAGGAGCCGAAGGAACGAATAGTACTTGGGTAATTACAGATGATTTAAACAATATCTTAGGATTACCACCAACGATAGCTGATGTTGAAGGAGTAGATTTTGATGGAGCTGGAACAGGAGTTTGCTTAATATGGCATTTGAGTTTTGAAGACGGATTGCAAGGAGCAGCTGTTGGTAATAACGCGGCAGATTTAGTTGGAGATTTTGATCTTTCAAATTCAATAACTGTTACTAGAAATCCAGTTGCTACTCCAGTAGTAGATGGAGGTACCATCTCGGGAGGACCATTTACCTTTACCGTTGGAGATGGTATTGCAGATAATGTTTCGGGCATAAGTTTAACCGGTGCCGAAGGAACCAATAGTACTTGGGTAATTACTGATGATCTAAATAATATCTTAGGATTACCACCAACTATAGCAGATGTCGAAGGAGTTGATTTTGATGGAGCCGGAACAGGAGTTTGCTTGATATGGCATTTGAGTTTTGAAGATGGATTACAAGGAGCAGCTGTTGGTAACAACGCAGCTGATTTAGTAGGAGACTTTGATCTTTCAAACTCTATTACTGTTACTAGAAATCCAGCTTCTAATGGAAGTGATTGTTCTTTCGAAACACCAATTTCAACAGCACTACCAAGTGTAGATAATAGATACTCTCAAGTACATGTCTTAGGAAATGGAGGACCAAGTCTAAGTAATTTTAGAGAATTCTCTATTAATTGGGATCTACAAAATACAGGGCTCTATGTATTTGCAATGAATACAAATGATGGACAACCGAATTGGTACGTAGATCTAAGACCTAATCTTACATATAATTTTAGCACAGCAAACCCTGAAGCTAGTCTATCAGGAACAGGAATTCCTGGTTTGGATGGAGATTATTGGGTAACAGTAAATGAAACTGATTTTGTAATGGTTTCTAAAACAGGAGGGTTTACTATATATTTTAGTAACTCTGCTATAGCTCCAGATTGTGATAATACTGGAGGTAATACCGATCCAGTTGCGGATATTTCTGCAACTCCTATTTCTGGAGATGCTCCATTATTAGTTAATTTTGATGCATCAGCTTCTTCCGATGCTGATGGAGATGCATTAACGTATACTTGGGATTTTGGAGATGGAAACACTGCAAATGGAGTTACTGTAGAAAATACATTTACTTCTTTAGGAACTTATTCGACTACATTAACCGTTGATGATGGGAATGGAGGAACTGATCAAGCGGTTATTACAATTAATGTGACAGATGGAGATATTATTATAACTCCTCCAACAGATAATGCATATATCAATCGCTTTATAGAGCTGAGAAATGAGTTCTATGACCCTGCTAATGGATATTTTAGTGCAGACGGATCTCCACATCATTCTATTGAAACGTTAATTGTAGAGGCTCCAGATTATGGACATGAATCTACAAGTGAATTATATTCATACTGGTTATGGTTAGAGGTAATGAATGGAAGAGTTACCCAAGATTGGGCTCCATTGAGTAACGTTTGGGATAAAATAGAGCAATTTATAATCCCTACAAAAGCAGATCAACCAAGTAATGCAGCTTATAACCCTTCTTCACCTGCAGCTTTTGCAGCAGAATTCCCACTGCCTAGTGATTATCCTGCACCGTTAGAGTTTAATGCTCCCGTAGGAGTAGATCCTGTTTCTGCAGATTTAACAGCAACATATGGTCCGGATGTATATCAGATGCATTGGTTACTGGATAATGATAATTTCTATGGATATGGTAATAGAGGTGATGGAGTTAGTACACCATCTTATATCAATACGTTCCAAAGAGGAGAACAAGAATCAGTTTATGAAACAATACCTCATCCGTCTTGGGAAAGCTTTGATTGGGGAGGATCAAGCGGATTCTTACCATTATTTGTTGAAGATCAAAACTATGCAAGACAATGGAGGTATACAAGTGCACCAGATGCTGATGCTAGAGCAGTTCAAGCAATGTATTGGGCACAAATTTATGCAAAAGAACAAGGAGCTAGTTTAGGAAATCTTGACCTAGACAAGGCAACTAAAATGGGTGACTATTTGAGAATAGCCATGTTTGATAAATATTTTAAGCCCTTAGGAGTGCAAAGTGCTTCTAGTGGAGCGGGATCTGGATATGACAGTGCACATTACTTAATGTCGTGGTACATGTCTTGGGGTGGTTCGGCAGATCCTGCTTCGCAATGGGCATTTAGAATAAGCTCTAGTCATTGTCACTTTGGATATCAAAATCCAATGGCAGCCTATGCATTGACCCAAGTAGATGAGTTAAAGCCAATATCTCAGAATGGAGAAAGAGATTGGAATGAAAGTCTGAAAAGACAAATGGAATTCTACACCTGGTTACAGTCTAAAGAAGGAGCAATTGCTGGTGGAGCGACAAATAGTTGGAATGGAGATTATAGTGTTTATCCTGCAGGAAAATCTACATTCTATGGAATGGCATATGATAAAGATCCAGTATATCACGATCCAGGAAGTGGAACTTGGTTTGGATGGCAAGCTTGGTCTATGGAAAGAGTTGCAGAGTATTATTATATTACTAACGACCCAATGGCAAAAGCTTTAATGGATAAATGGGTAGCTTGGGTAAAAAGTGAAGTACAACTTATTGGTACTGATGACTTTGAAATTCCTGCAACATTAGAGTGGACAGGAGAACCAGATACTTGGGATCCAACTAATCCAGGTAGTAATACAAATCTAAGTGTAACGGTTACAGATTATGGAAAAGATTTAGGAGTTGCAGCTTCTATGGCCAAAGCATTAATTTATTACGCAGCAGCTACTCAAAAGCATAGTACTTTCGATACAGATGCAAGAGATCTTGCTAAAGAAGTGCTTGACAGAATGTGGAATACCTATAGAGATGATAAAGGAGTTTCTTCTCCAGAAGACAGAGGAGATTTTTCAAGAATCTTTGAAGAAGAGGTATATGTTCCAAATGGTTTCACAGGAACGATGCCAAATGGAGATGCAATTGAGCCTGGAGTTACATTCTTAGATATTAGATCTGGATATAGAAATGATCCTGAGTTCGATAGATTGGAAACAGCTTATAATGCTGGAGCAGAATATACTCAACGCTACCACAGAAGTTGGGCGCAGATAGAAGTAGCTTTAGCAAATGCTGAATTTGGATACTTCTTCTCAGATCAAGAACCTAGCACAAAAGCACCAGATAAAATATTTGAAGTAACAGCTACTCCAAATCCAGCTTCTGATTATATCAATATTACTACAAATTTTGATATGAAAAATACCAGAATTAGAGTAATAGATATTGCTGGAAATGTAGTAAGAACTGAATCTCTTGTTAATAAACAAAAATCAACAAGACTTTCAGTAAATGAGTTACCTACGGGAATGTACATTTTAGAAATTTATGACATTACCACAGGAGATAAGTTTAGAGATAAAATTATCAAGAAGTAAATTAATACAGGAGAGAGGCAGCATTGCCTCTCTCCACTTTTTTTGCCCGTTAAATAAACCTAGTGGATTTGTGGATTGATCTGTTTATCTAATCAATTAGGATTGATAAACATGGTGTGCTCACATTGCTGCTTCTATTACCTAATACCCAATAAATATGATATTTCAGAATATAATGTGCATTCATAAGGGCAATGCTTTATCTTTTAATATGAAGTGCAGAGGATTGATGAAAGAGTTGAATTATTCTGAAAACAACATTGGATGATGAAATTTTATCCAAAATCAAAAACAATTAAAAAACTACAAATGAAACAATTCATAAACTTTGCAATAGTGCTATTATTTCTTTTAGGAAATGTATCTAGTGCTTTTGCTCAACAGCAAAACTGGCTTTCAGTTTCCGGGAACAAGTTATTTGATTCTACAGGAAAGGAAGTAAGATTAACTGGAGTAAACTGGTTTGGTTTTGAAACACAAACGTATTTCCCACATGGAATTTGGAGTCGAGATATGAAAAGTGTACTTCAGCAGATCAAAGATTTAGGATTTAATACCATCAGAGTACCATGGTCCAATGAAATGCTAAACCCAAGCTCAACCATTAGTATTAATTCGTACGGAACAGATGCCTACACTGGTATTTCGCCAATGAATGAAGAAGAGTCGCAGATTACAAAACCTATTGAACTGATGGATATTTTGGTACAATGGTGTCAGGATAATGATATCAAAATTGTATTAGACAATCATTCCAGAGCTGCTGATGGATATTTAGCAGAAGATCTTTGGTATACCAATGAATATTCAGAACAAAGGTGGATCAATGACTGGTTATTTATGACCGAACGTTATAAAAATTATTCAGCTGTTGTAGGTATGGATTTAAATAATGAACCTCATGGATCTTCTTGGGGTAATAGCAATCCAGCTACCGATTGGAATAAAGCAGCAGAACGATGTGGGAATGCCATTTTAGAAGTAAATCCCAATGTATTGATTATTGTTGAAGGAGTGGGAGAATTCGAAGGGAATTCCTATTGGTGGGGAGGACAATTAATGGGAGCTAGACAATATCCGGTTCAATTATCAAATCCTTCAAAATTAATGTATTCAGCTCATGAATATGGACCAGAAGTCGCACCACAAGATTGGTTTGAAGCTGCTTCTTTTCCTCAAAACATGCCACCAATATGGACAGAGAATTTTCATTATCTATATGAAGAGGAAACATCTCCACTATTTATTGGGGAGTTTGGTATTAAAGATCAGGATGCATTTGGAGGTGTAGCTTTTACTTGGTTTACAGAATGGGTAGATTTTATGGGAAGCATTTATTCATGGACGTTTTGGACTATGAATCCAAATTCTGGAGATACTGGCGGAATATTACAAGATGATTGGACTACTGTAAATGAATGGAAAATGGACGTGCTTAGACCGCATTTCGCTCCATTTATACCTAACGTTGTAGGGGGAACCGGAAATTTACCTCCATCAGCAAGTTTTACAAACAATCCTAGTTCTGGTAATGCTCCTTTAACGGTGCAATTTGATGCTTCTCAATCTTCAGATCCTGATGGAGATGCTTTATCATATTCTTGGAATTTTGGAGATGGAACTACGGCAACAGGAGTAAGCATTTCGCATCTTTTTGATGCACCTGGTAGTTATCAAGTAAGCTTAACAGTAAGTGACGGTTCATTGAATGATACAGTAAGCAAAACAATAACAGTAAACGATGATACTGTTCCTACAGTAACGGCTAGTATTTCAGTAGATACTAATTCCGGAGTAGCACCAGCTACAATTAGTTTTGATGGATCAAGCTCTGCATCGTCAGATGGAAGTGCTTTGTTATATAATTGGGATTTTGGGGATGGTACTTCCGGTTCGGGAGCTATAGTAGACCATGAATATACAACAGAAGGAAGCTATATAGCAGTACTAACGGTAACAAACGCTGATGGAATTTCAGATACAGAGCAATTAACAATTACAATAACGGGATCAGGTAACGGAGGAGATTGTACCTTCGGAGCTCCATTAGCCAATTCATTGCCTACAATTGCAAATGCATCCTACAGTAATATTTATGTATTTGGTTCTGGTGGCCCAGATTTAAGCAATGTAACTAATTTTACAATCAATTGGGATTTACAAAATAATGGTTTGTGGCAGTTATCCATGAATACCAATAATGGAGTGCCAAGTTGGTGGAATGATCTTAAAAACAATATAACTAGTCAAAATTTTAATGCTGCACAACCGAGCATAACCCTTTCTGGAACTGGATTTGCAAATCTTGATGGAGCGTATTACGCAACACAAGATGGTCAGAACTTTGCTTTAGTGGCCAAAAATAAAACCTATACCATTTATTTCAGTAATAGCAATACAGCTCCTAATTGCTCAGATCAGCTAAAAAAACCTGAAGATACTAGTATTCAACTAAAAGCTTTTCCAAATCCCGTTTTGGATAGATTAGTAATTACAACTAACAATACTTTTGAAACTAACCAAGTAGATATTGTTGATGTAACAGGAAAAGTACTAAAAAGAATTTTAGTTACTAAGAATGTCGATTCTAATAGTATAGAAGTAGATTTTTCAGATGTGAAATCAGGAATATACTTTGTGAAAGTCAGAAGTCAAAATGAAACAATTACTAAGCAAATTGTAAAACAATAACAAAATGACAAAGGAAAGAGATTACTACCTTCCTTAACTCCTTAGTCTCTTTCCTTTTTATAACATTCAAAAACAGCTTTTTTTAAAAGTACAACAAAACAATTCAAAAAACTCACAACTTATTATGGGACCAACACCACAAAATAAGTGTGGATGGCTTTCGTATTTTAAAAACATACGTAAAACGCTTTTTTACACAATAGGAGTTCTAACTTTATTTGGTCTGGTAGCGTTATCTTCATTTAATATGATGTATGACGGAACTGCCGGTCCAGAAATGACAACACAAACTTGGCCTGCAGGAACATTTCTTGCAAATTTTCCAGAAGGAGATAGAATTAATACCTACCATCGTAATTATTTAATGATCAATGGTCAAGCAGGAACAGGAGTTTGGGATATTTCTAATCCTACTGCTCCAAAAAGAGTTCAATTCAGTGACGCCGCGAATAATGGACATCGATGGTGGAAATTAGATGGAGATCTGTTTTATAGAGAATATTCTGTGCCAGAAGTAGAAGGTACTGGATATAAATATTTAGATCTTTCTGATATGCTAGATCGTAAACCAGTTACTACTTCTGATATATTATATACGGTTCAAGATGGGCAATCTAATTATGATAACTTAGAAACATTTCCGCATACGATTAATGGAAATCGTGTATACGACATGCGATCAGGAGAGCAAGTAGATGATATACCTGCTTCAGTATCGCTACCAGATGTAGTAGTCCGTGTTGGGAATTATGTTTTTTATGCACCTCAAACCGGCGATATCAGTGTTTTCGATTTTGGGAATCCTGATGATATTAAATTTTTAGGATCTTTTGGTGGAGATATTCCGCACGAACAATATAGTACAGGAATTCAGCTTTGGCGAAATTACTTGGTTTTCATGAGTGGAAATCAAGGGCCTGATGCCTTGGTAGGTTTTGATATAAGTGATCCTACTAATGTAAAAAGAGGATTCAGTCTACATTCTGATCAAATTACATTAGGGAGATATATGATCTTCCAAGATGAATATGGATTTTCTGGAAGGTTTGATAGAGGAGTAAAGTTCAATTTTGAAACCATGGAAGTTGAACAAGAGTTTATTCCTCCATCCAGTGATGAAACGCTACAGTTCATAGATAATCAATGGATGCCTATTGGACATATTTTGGTTGCCAGTGGGGATGATAAAACGTCCATTTTTGCACACCAAGAAGGCTTGGATATAAAACCACCTTCCGTAGGACATCATTTCCCGATATCTGGTGCTATTAATCAACCTATTACTACAACTATAGGTTTTGTGATTAATGAAACTTTAAATGATCTTACCTTAAATGATCAAACAATTCAGGTGAGCCCTTTAGGTGGCCAACCTATTAAGGGTGATGTAACAACTACTTCGTATCAAGTGATTAATTATGCTCCCAAAGAAAAATTATTACCCAATACAACCTATGAAGTAAAATTTGTTGAAGATGGAATCAAGGATGCTGTTGGAAATGGAATGGAAGAATACATTTTTTATTTCACTACTGGGGGAGATTCATCTAATCAATCTCCAGAAGTTACCAAAATAGAATTGAATACTCCATCGCCAATAATTGTGGGCACTAATTTAGAGTTTATTGCAAATGCCACAGATCCCGACGGTAATTCGCTGAATTACCGATGGGATTTTGGTGATGGTTCTCCAAAAACAGATTGGATCGGTAATACTACTAATCACATTTTTACGGAAGCAGGAAACTACACGGTTCAGGTACAGGTTTCTGATAATAATGGAGGATTTGCGGTAGCTTCTCAATCAATAGTAGTTACTAATAATATATCTGAAAATGCTCCTAAACAATCTGGTCCAATAGTAGTGGACGAAAATAACAGAGTTGTTTGGTCAGTAAATCCTGATAATAACTCAGTTACCCTTATAAACGCAGATAATTTCACTATTATCGATGAGGTTGCTGTAGGAAAGGATCCTGTAAATATAGCTTTGGATGTCAATGATAATGTTTGGATCACATGTAGAGATTCTGATGAACTCTATATTTTAAATAATCTAGGTGTTTTTGTGAAGAAAATTTCCTTAGATAGAGGTTCCAGACCTTATGGTATTGTATTTACACCTGATGGAGCTCGTGGTTTTGTTTCAGCGTTTGGATCGGGAGAATTGATAGAGGTTAACTCAGCGACAAATACTGTTGTATCTTTATTACCTATAGGAGGTACTCCTAGAGCACTTGCTATAACTGGAGATGGAGAAAAATTGTTAGTAACTCGATTTATATCTCCAAATCAGGAAGGTCAAATTTGGGAAGTAGATTTATCTACCTTTACTCTTAAAAATACGATCGGATTAGCACTGGATGATTTTACAGTGGATAACGGTAATGAAGGAAGAGGGTTACCTAATTATATCGCTGGCATTAGTATTCATCCTGATAGTCAAACCGCATGGTCTGTAGCCAAAAAAGACAATACATTAAGAGGTTTAGCAAGAGATGGAAAAACATTAACTTTTGATAATGTAGTACGGACTGCAATATCTCCTATTAATATCACTACGAGTAGCGAGATGCTTCAAAATAGGTTAGATATTGATAATCATGGTCAGCCTTCTTCTGCTTTGTTTAGTCCTACAGGGAATTACCTTTTCATCACAATGCAAGGGAATAACCGAATCGTGGTTATTGATCCTAAAACAGGTTTGGAACTTGTCAAAAAAGATGTGGGTAAAGCACCTCAAGGAATGGCTTTTGACCAAGCAACCAATCGATTGTTTGTAAAGAACTTTATGGATCGTTCGATTACGGTATTTGATGCCGATCAAATCGTTACCCAAGGAACAACATTGTTAGAAGAAGTAACAACTATAAATACCGTTAATCAGGAGTTATTAAGTGCTGAGGTTTTGAAAGGAAAGCAGATATTTTATGATGCTGCCGATATCAGAATGGGAACAGATGGTTATGTAAGTTGTGCCAGTTGTCATATCGATGGAACACAAGATGGAAGAATATGGGACTTTACAGACCGCGGTGAGGGATTACGTAATACTATTTCATTAGTTGGTCGTGAAGGAACAGGACATGGTAGAGTTCATTGGAGTGCTAATTTTGATGAAATTCAGGATTTTGAAAATGATATTCGTTTTCATTTCAAAGGACAAGGTTTTATGGATAATGCAACTTTTAACGAGGGTACTACAGCATTAACTTTAGGAAGTCCAAAAGCAGGAAAATCTGCTGATCTAGATGCTTTAACAGCGTATATCGAATCTTTGAATCAGTTTGACCCAAGTCCATACCGAAACCAAGATGGTTCCTTAACCGCTGATGCAGTAGCTGGAAAATCAATTTTTACCGATCTTCAATGCATGTCATGTCATGGAGGAGATGGCTTTACGGATAGTCCATCAGGAAAATTACACGATGTTGGGACTATTGTTACTACTAGTGGAAATCGTCTCGAAAAACCATTGTTAGGAATCGATGTGCCTACCTTAAAAGATGTTTGGGCAACTGCACCATATCTTCATGATGGATCAGCTAAAACCATTAGGGAGGTATTAACAACTTATAATCCAAATGATGCACATGGAGCTATATCAACATTGAGTGCAAGTGAAATTGACCAACTAGAAGCATATATCAAACAAATTGATGGATCAGAATCCGAAATAACAGGAACTCAATTATTAGAGATGGCATCTCCAGTTGATGGAGCTCAAATTGATACTTCAGATCCGGTAAAGCTATCCGTCAATACAGATATTACTGATGTTTCTAAGATCGAGTATTATGTGGATGATGATTTAATAGGAACGGTGACCACTTCTCCTTATGAAATGAATTGGAATCCGGTAATTTGGAAAGCATATAGAATTACAGCAAAAGTATTTTATAATGCCGCTAAAACAGCTTCAATTACCCCAGAAATTCAGGTGAATTATAAGAATACGATCAAAGTGATGTTCGTAGTTGGAGATAAGGATAATCTTTCAAATGAAGATCAACGTATAAAATCCAGATTAGAGCAAAAATTAGGATTTGCAATTACATTATTCTCTGATGAAGAAGCTACCAGTCCTCAATCTGCTAATCCATTTGATTTAGTATTAATTTCCTCTTCTGTCGATCCGAGAGAACTGGGGAATGATCTTGAGGGAGCTCGTGTGCCATTAATGACATGGAATCCATTTATGTACGGTAAACTTAGAATGACTTCAGGACCATTGAATTCTGGTTTTGGAATTACCTCTGAAGGATTTTCAAAAGTGACCATCGCTGATACGGATCATCCAATGGCAGCTGGCGCTGATGCACAAACAGCATTATACGGAATCACTCAGAGTTTACCATTTGGAAATCCATTTGAAGAAGCTATAATTGTTGCAAAAGCAGGAACACAACCAATTTTGTTTGGATATGAATCTAGTATTTCAATCCCATCCAGAAGAACAGCATTTCCATTACGTGATCAGTTCATGCATTTGTTGACAGAGCAAGGACTCAAAATGTTTGATGCAGCGGTTATCTGGACATTACATGGTGGTGATGCTATTACACCAATTGGACCATTACCAGATATCTTTTTTACATCTCCGGTAGACGGACAAATGGTGAATGCTCCAATAACGATCAATTTTGAAACTGAAGGATGGGAATTGCCGTCGCAACAATACAAACTTCGATTTAAAATAGATGGTCAGGACAGAGGACTGATTGATGCTGAAGGACCTCACGCAGATGGAACAGCTTTAGCCGAAGGGCCTCATGAATTGACACTGCAAATGGAGCGTAGTGATAACTCTGTTACAGATTTGGGAGAAACAATAACAGTTATTGTAACTAAGGATCAGTTGCCTCAAGATCCTACAGTAATCATACAATCCCCTTCTGATGGAGGATTGGTAGGTCCTGATTTTGAAATAGAATTTACCACATTCTTATGGGATATCACTCCAAATGGTCAGCATATCAAATATTTTATTGATAATGTTGAACAAGGTTCGGTTTATAACGTTGCGCCAATTGCAGTTACAAACCTTTCTGAAGGAGAACATACTATAAAATTGATAAGAGCTAATTCTAATGGAGAAATTGTAGGTGATCCAACAGAGATCACGATTACTGTAGATGAAAGATTTGGAGACTTACCAGATACAGATTTCAGTTTAGAATATCGCGACAATAGTTCAGGAGTTTCTACTGTAGAATTAAAACCAGTATTT
The DNA here is from genome assembly GCF_019295435.1 of Aquimarina litoralis. Classification (GTDB taxonomy): domain Bacteria; phylum Bacteroidota; class Bacteroidia; order Flavobacteriales; family Flavobacteriaceae; genus Aquimarina; species Aquimarina litoralis_A. The sequence goes on along the minus strand of NZ_WEKL01000012.1, from coordinate 76,670 downwards.
CAAATTGTGAATGAGTCTAATCAAAGTGTTTCATTGGATGATTTCAAAATACGATATTGGTTTACTCCAGAACATGATATTCCGATGAACTTTAATATTGACTATTCACAACCTACAGGTGTCAATGGCAATTATGGAGTTCAGGATAATGAACATTATTTAGAAGTTGGCTTTTCTACATCATCAGGAAATATAAATGCGAATAGTAAATCCGGTCAAATACAAACTCGATTACATCATGCAGGATTTCAAACACATAATCAAAGCAATGATTTTTCGTATGATGCTTCTAAAACGTCATTAAAATCACATGTATTAGTAACTCTCTATTATCAAGGAGTATTAGTTTGGGGATTAGAACCTATTCAAGGTGATAATACCAACAGAAGTCCAAATGCTGTGATAACGAGTGATGTTAGTTCTGGTGAAGCTCCGTTAGCTATAAATTTTGATGCAAGCAATTCTACTGATCCAGATGGCGATACACTATCCTATAGTTGGGATTTTGGAAATGGAGATACCGCTACGGGAATCACAACTTCTTATACATATCAACAGCTTGGAACCTATGAAGTAATGCTAACAGTAGATGACGGTAATGGGAAAACGGATACAGATATGCTCACAGTTGAGGTGCAAAATACATTACCAGGCTTAGAAGCAAACTTTACCGCAACTCCAGTTTCTGGAGATGCTCCGTTACTGGTAAGTTTTGATCCATCGAGTTCTATTTTTCCTGTTGGATCTAGCATTGATTATTTATGGGATTTTGGAGATGGAAATACTAGTAATTTAGAAAACCCTTCACATACGTATACTATAGCAGGGTCCTATGCTGTTACTTTAACAATTAGTGATGGAATTCAATCGGATGTATCTTCACCAATAACTATTACTGTTTTGGAAGGAAATGTAGCTCCAGTAGCGAGTTTTAGTACTTCTGTAGCTACAGGAATAGCTCCACTTGTAATAAGTATGGACGCATCAGCATCTTCAGATGCTAATGGAGATATATTAGAGTATTTATGGGATTTTGGAGATGGTACTACCGGAAATGGTGAAACTGAGAGTCATACATATACGATAGAAGGAATATATACCATTACACTAACAGTAAGTGATGGTTCTTTGTCAGATAATGTAACACAAACGATTACCGTAACCCAACCATCATCTGGAAATGACTGTAGTTTTGGAGCTCCATTAAATACTGCATTACCAACCTTAGCTAATATTTCATACGATAATGTACATGTTTTAGGTCAAAATGGTCCAGATTTGAGTAATGTAACCAATCTGACAGTCAATTGGGATTTGCAAAATAATGGATTATGGCAACTTTCCATGAGCACAAATAACGGAAACCCAGGATGGTGGATTGATTTGAAAGCTTCTATTGTTAGTCAAACTTTTGGACAAATAGCACCTGATATTGTTTTGTCTGGAACTGGAATATCAAATTTTGATGGTGCCTACCTTGTAACAATGGATGGTGACAATTTTGCACTGGTCTCTAAAAGTGGAGCTTATACTATTTACTTTACAAATCAAAATAGTATTCCTGATTGTCAAAATAAGGAAAATGATCCTTCTACTCTTGAAGGTGTTATAGCTATCAAAGCATTTCCAAATCCGGTTACAGATTATCTCAGCTTGGAAAGTAATTCTAGTTTGCAAGAAGCTTTTATCCGAATAGTGGATATCAGTGGAAAAACAATAGCATCAAGATATGTTCAAGAAGATGTAAAAGGAATGAAACTAGATATGGCCACAGTTCCATCTGGTGTATATTTTATTCAGATTCAAGTAGACAAGAAAACTATAATTAAACAGATTGCCAAGTAAATGTGAAACTGTTGGGCGCCAAATTCTTCAAAGGTGTTCAACAGTTATCTAAAACATCGAATTCAAAAAGTAAAGTTTTATCACGTATAAAGACTGATGGGGAATGTCTTGTATTGTAGTGATATCGTTTGGGAATAGTTGGAGTATTAAAAAAACAATTTAAAAACTCAACTAATCTATTTTAAAATGAAAACTAACATCAAACCTTTAGTATTTCTATGCTTACTGTTTTTTAGTATGCAGTTATTTTCCCAGAAAATGCCATCTTCAGACTTTGTCTATACGGATGGAGAGAAATTTATGCTAGACGGTAGGCCTTATTATTTTTCAGGTACTAACGTGTATGATTTTTTTACCTATGGTTCTTCCAGTGGAGATATAGAAACACAGTTTATGGATAAAGATCGCATTGATGAACATATGCGAAGATTATATAAAAACGGCGTGAGAGTAGTCCGCCTATGGGGATTTAGCCATGAAGATTGGCATGGATTTGAACCTCAAAAAGGAGTTTATAGTGAAGGTCAATTTTCCTTATTTGATTATGTAATCAAATCAGCAGAAGCAAATGGAATTAAACTGATCGTTGCTTTAGAAAATTATTGGAATGATTATGGAGGGATCAAAGATCGCCTTAAATGGGAAGGTATTGAAGTTGAAGGTGCAGGAACACACGATCAAGGTCAGTTCTTTACAAACGCTTCTGCTATTCAAGGATATAAGGATTATGTAGAATATTTTCTTACCCGTGTCAATCATTATGATGGTGTAGAATATAGAAATGATCCTACAATTCTTGCTTGGGAGTTGATGAACGAACCAAGATATCAGGGATTTGGAGATGATGTAACTTCAGATGTATTAAGAGCTTGGGTAGATGATATGGGAGCTTTTATCAAAGCAATTGATTCCAATCATTTACTAAGTACTGGTTTAGAAGCTCATGGAACGCGCTATGGATTTGGTGGAGATGAAGGAAATGATTTTATCAAAATACACCAATCTCCTTATATAGACTTTGCTTCAGCACATCCCTATATTCGGGAGAGCTGGTCCAATTTTACATTAGAAGAGACTTTGAAACTTGTTTGTGACTGGGCTGATGAATCCCATCAGATCTTAAAGAAACCGCTCTATATTGGAGAATTTAATGTAGAAATTCAAGAGCGATATGAGTGGTGGGAAGAAATGTATGGATTTATCGAACAAAAAAAGATTGGAGCTAGTGCGTTTTGGTGGTTTCCAGACAACAATACTCCAAGAGATAAATTCGGAGTTTTTGAAGGAGATATAGAAGTTGCGATCTACAAAGAACATTCACTCCGCATGGAAGAAATGTCTGGTGGAGAAGCAATTTATTTATCATTGATGTCTCCAAAATCTGGTGATAAATATGTCTCAGGAAGTACTGTACATATGGAAGCTAATCTCTTGAATGAGAATAATACGGTACTTAAAGTAGAATTTTTTAGTAATGGAGAATTAGTTGGTGAAGATACCACCGCTCCATATGAATTGGATGTTTCAGGATTGCCAGATGGAAACTACCAGATTACATCGGTTGCTACAGGAATCAATGGCGTGATCAAAACATCAACTCCTCGAAATATCCAAATAGGTGGAGATGGAATCTTAACATTAGAGTATAAAGATGCTTCAGAAGGTGCAATTACCAATATTATCAAACCACATTTTAGAATTTTTAATAACTCATCAGAAGATGTGGCTTATGCAGATTTAAGTATTCGTTATTGGTTTGAAACAGAAACGGATTTACCGCTTAATTTCTTTATGGATTATGCGATGATCGGTAGTACTAATGTAAAAGGTCAAATAGTAAATACAGAAGGAAATAATCATTATCTGGAGATTACATTTGATCCCGCTGCCGGCATGTTAGGAAGAAGTGCTGGTTCAGGTAGAATGGAACCCAAAATAGCCAATAGTAATTGGTCAGAAACTGATCAATCCAATGATTATTCGTATGACGGAACCAAAAAAGAATTTGCCCCTTGGGATCGAGTGGGATTGTACCTCAATGGACAATTAGTAAGCGGGATTGAACCAGGAGGTAGTAATGTTCCTATAGCAAGAGCAATTGCAACTCCAATGTCAGGTTTCTCTCCTTTACTAGTGGATTTTGATGCTTCAGCTTCTAGTGATCCTAATGGAGATGTATTATCATTTGCTTGGGATTTTGGAAATGGAGACACGGCTATAGGAGTTACCACGTCATATGAGTTTACTCAAATAGGAGATCAAATAGTTACTCTTACAGTAACTGATGCTGATGGAAATACAGATAGCACTACAATAGCTATCGAAGTACAAGATCCTAATCAACCACCAATAGCTCAATTTACTTCAAATGTTGATTTAGGAATAGCTCCGCTATTGGTAAGCTTTGATGCGTCTACATCTTCAGATCCCGATAATGATGTATTAACATATTTCTGGGATTTTGGAAATGGCGATTCGGCTATAGGAATAACTACAGATTATGAATTTACAAATCAAGGGATTTATGATGTAAAACTCACAGTAAGTGACGGAAAGCTAGAGGATATGATTACAAAAACAATCACTGTATCCGATGGAAGCCTTATTGTTGATTTTACAGCGGATAATCAGTCCGGAACTGCTCCTTTGGTAGTGAATTTTGATGCTTCTGGATCTTCTGATCCATTAGGAAATCCACTTTCATTTTCATGGGATTTTGGTGATGGAACTGTAGGATCAGGTATTACAACTAGTCATACTTTTAATAGTGTAGGAACATATCTAGTTACACTTACCATTGATAATGGAGCGGGACAAACCGCTACAAAATCATTAGAAATTTCCGTGATGGATCAACCTAGTGGTGATTTAACTCTAGAATATCTGGATGGAGGACGTGGAAATGCTGCTGATAATATGATCAATCCACATATCAGAATTGTAAATAATGGAACTCAAACAGTTTCTTATGAAGACCTAAGTATCAGATATTGGTTTACTTCAGAAGATAATAGTAATCTTAATTTTTGGTGTGATTGGGCACAATTAGGAACTAATCTTGTCAATGGTACTTTTGGACAAGATAATGGTATGGATTATTTAGAAGTAACTTTTGCTACTGGAGCTGGAATATTAGATACATCTCAAAATTCAGGGCCTATTCAAACTCGATTTGCCAAAACAAATTGGAGTGCTTTTGATGAAACAGATGATTATTCATATAAATCCATAGGGACAGCATTCTCACCAAATCAAAATATTACGCTGTACATTAATAATAGTTTGGTTTGGGGTACTGAACCATCTTCATCGTTTATCGCATCAAGAATCTTTGATGAAATTAAAGTGTTTCCAAATCCAACCAAGGATTTTGTTAACCTTTCTGGTTTTGAAACACTTAAAAATCCTGAGATCAAGTTGACTGATTTTGTTGGAAATGTAATCAAACGCGAAAAATTAAAAGACCAACAAAAACAAGTTTCAATTTCATTTCAGGGATTACATCAGGGAATTTATGTTTTAGAAATAAAAGATATCGAAAGCAATCAAATAACACGCAAGAAAATCTTTGTGAATAGATAGCTTAAGTAAAATGTTTGGGGAAATAACCTCTATTTAGAATAAGAGAAAGCTTCTTCGTATAATTTTCTCTTATTCTAAATTTCCTCGAAATATCTAACGGATTCTCTACAAAAGAATACGAATACTAAAACGAAAACATAAATAATAAATGTAAAATTTACTTTTAAAAACTAAACTCAACTAACAATCATGAAAAATTTTAAAACTCTTTTACGGAGATGTATTTTGGTCTTTTTAATGACCATTGTATCATTTATAAATGCTAAAGACATTTACGTAGCAAAAAACGGGAATGATTCAAATCCCGGAACGCAAACCAAACCTTACAAAACGATTTCAAAAGCTTCTTCGGTAGCCCAGCCTGGTGATGTTATCATTATTGGAGGAGGAACTTATGAGGAAATAATTAGACCTGCCAGATCAGGTCAAGGCGGACAACCAATTACTTATACTTCTAAACAAGGAGAGAAAGTAATAATTAGTGCTATGCAAGCCCTTAGTGGATGGCAAAAAGATAATGGTGCTATTTACAAAATCAAGGTCAACTGGGATTTAGGACAAGAAAACTTTGTCTTAAATGGTAATACGGCCATGGATCTAGCTAGGTGGCCCAATAATACAGATGGTGATCCTTTTACATTAAATTCTCGTAGAAATGATGGAGGTAGTGGAAGTAATGTAGTTAATGGTGCTTTCTTAACTTCTTCACAGATACCCAATATCAATTGGTCAGGAGGATCAGTTTTCTTTTATGGAGATAAACCTGGATCAGGATGGATTGCCTGGAAAGCATTTATCACTAGCAGTTCATCAGGAAGAGTTAATTTTAAATTAGACAAAAATCCTGCTTGGATAAGAACCTTTCATGCACCTGCAGATAAAGGGGATTTTTATTTGGAAGGAGTAAAAGGAGCATTAGATTATCAAAACGAATGGTGGTTTAATAAACAGACAAAAGAATTATTTGTACAAATGCCTGGTGGGCAGGCTCCAGTTAATGGAGTTGTACAAATGAGAAGAAGAACAACCACTGTAGATTTAAGTGGTAGAAGTTTTATTCATATCAGAAACCTAGCTGTTTTTGGGGGATCTATCAATATGCCCAGAAATTCAAACAACAATGTGATTTATGGCGTTTCTTCTTTTTACGGGAATCATACGCTTGGAGTTCAGAAAGGTTTTTCCGCTAATAAACAAAGTGTTTTAATGGAGGGGAATAATAATACTGTAGAACACTGTGAAATAGCTTTCGGTGCTGCTAATGGTATTAAAGTAAGCGGAGATAAAAATAGAATTCTTAACTCTAGAATTCACGATTTTAATTATATCGGTTCTTATGACGCACCTATAAATGCTAGAGGTGGAAAAAATACACTTTTCAAAGGAAATACAATTTTTAGAGCCGGAAGAGATGGTATTCAATTTTTTAATAATAGAAGTGAATTTGCCTATAACGATGTATACAGGTCAAACTTAATTAATGATGATTGTGCCTTATTGTACACAGTAGGTGGACCGCATTATGGTGAGATTCATCATAATTGGTTTCATGATAGTGAAGGGAGAGGGAAGCTAAGAAAAGCTGCGGCCATATATTTAGATAATGATGCAGAAGCATTTTCGGTACATCATAATGTTGTGTGGAATGTCGAGTGGACCGGAGTTCAGATTAATTGGAATGGTAAAGACATTGATATTTTTAATAATACTTTGGTCAAGACAGAGGGAGGAGCCATGGGAGCTTGGCATAAACCAGGAACAGCCTTTTCAAATGTAAAAGTTTGGAATAATATAGCTGATGTTAAAACTGAAGATGACCCTTCTACACAAGAAGATGAAGGTACTTTCGAAAGAGATGCGGATAAACAAAATAACGTAATTACTAAATTAGGATATACTAACTACAACGGTAATGATTTTACACTAAGGTCAAATTCTCCTGCTGTAAATGCTGGTAGAAGAATATCTGGAATAACGGATGGTTTTGTTGGATCTGCACCAGATGCAGGCGCCTATGAATTTGGAGGAACAAATTGGGTTCCAGGAATCAACTGGAATCCAGATCTTGGTCCCACAGGAAACGGATGTTATGGACTACCAGGTGAGGATTGTAATGTAAGTACCACTCCTGATGAGGTTGCCTTTATAAATCCAGCAACAACTATTCAACCACAAACTTCTTATGATTTTAAAGTGAATTATAGCGCATCAACAAATAGAGAAATTGTAGTAGAATTTTGGTCATCAACCAATTGGTTAGGTCAAAAGATGGTTAGGGTAGAAGCAGGAACTGGTGTAGCAAATGTTACGGTAGATTTACCAACAGCTCCAGCACCTGGTTCAGGATATATATACAAGGCACATATAAGACCGGTTGGAACAACCTGGCAAGAAGCTATAGATAGAGATCAAGTTGATAATGTAACAGTTGCGAATCAAACATTTGCCGATAAGGTTTCTTTTAATAATGCGCCAACTAGTGTAGTGCAAGCCACATCTTATTCATTTGATATTAGTTATGAAGCCTCAACTACTAGAGATATCATAGTAGAATTTTGGTCGTCAACAGGTTGGATAGCACAGCAGAACGAGCAGGTTGCTAAAGGAACGGGGACAAAAACTATCACAGTTAATTTACCAAATCTGCCAGAACCAGGATCAGGATATGTTTACAAAGTTCATATCAGACCTTTAAACACATCTTGGCAAGATGCCTTAGATCGAGACCAAATAAATAATGTTACTGTTACTGCTCGTTTTTCTCAATTAATCTCAAATGGAGTTTATCATATAGAATCACCTCAAAATAATGAGCGGTTATTAGCTAGAGCATTAGAAAACCACAGTGCTAGAATGCATAAGCCGGCTAATTTTGATGATCAGAAATGGGAGATCAAACATATTGATGATAATGTGTACACTATTAGAAATTTAGGAACTAATAGATATTTAGAAGTGCCTTATGCTCGTTGCGAGAATGGAACCAATGTTGCCACTTGGATTGATGATGTAGACTCACATAAAAAATGGAAAATCGTTAAAAATGGAAACGATATTTACGCTTTACAACCCACGCATTGTCTTTCTAGAGCGCTGGATAGAGCAGGAGGAGCGGTAGGTGCTAATGTAATCATTTGGAATTATAGTAGTACAAATGCCAATCAGAAATGGAAAATCACCTCTTTAGGAAACAGACAAGACCCTACATCAGATTCATTATTAAGAGTGTATCCAAATCCTTCAAAAGAATCGATTTCAATTCTAGGTGCTGAGGTCAATGATATTATAACAATTTATGATATCACAGGTAAAACTATTAAGAAAACGAAACTGAATTCTGCGAATGAATTGATATCTGTTTCAGAAATAGAATCTGGAGTTTATATCCTTTCTGTATTTGGAAAAAGTAAAACTCAGTTTGTAAAGGAGTAGACTTGATAAATTAATTTAAAAACATATATGAAAAAGGCTGTAAAACCTTCCTTCTTGCAGCCTTTTAAAAAGCGTTAAAAACTTTCAGAAAAATGAAACAAAACAGTTAAATAAAAGTTAAAAAATAATTTGAGTTAGTAGGATTTTGTGACTCCGTGATCTTCTTTTTTAAAAAATAGAATAGAATAACACAGTCTTCCAAAACCGAATTCTCAATAATGATTAACGAATTCTATTTACTAAATATCGTTTAATAAATCTTTAGAAACGATATAGATTTTTGACCCTTTAATTCAAGAACTTTTTAAAATGTTTAATACTTGTTAAAAGCTGTTAACTAGTGGGTTATGTTGTTTTTGATACTGGAATTTAACATAATAAAATACGTTCTTTGAACTGCTTAACTAAGACTATTAACATCTTAAAACTACACACACAAAAAACAATTCAAAATTATGAAACTAACCAAACTCAATGCTTTAGTAGCATTACTGTTTTTTGGTTTTTTGCTTCAAGCACAAACACCAGAAGGAGAATTAAGAAGGTGGCACAAAGTCACATTGACATTTAACGGTCCGAATACGTCGGAGACCGCAAACCCAAATCCATTTTCAGATTATCGTTTAGACGTAACTTTTACGCATCAAGGAAGTAACGCAAGTTATACAGTGCCAGGATATTTTGCTGCYTGTGGAAATGCAGAAAACAATGGATGTAATTCAGGGAATAAATGGAGAGTACATTTTGCTCCAGATAGAACAGGTACATGGAACTGGTCTGCCTCTTTTAAATCCGGATCTAATGTGTCCATAAATGGAGGAGGATCCAATGCTGGTTTTATGAACGGCGATACCGGTTCTTTCAATATTGCCGAATCTAATAAATCTGGTAGAGATTTTAGAAGTAAAGAACTAGGAAGACTCAAATACGTAGGTCAGCACTATCTTAAACATGTTGGAACTAATCCAGGCAATCCAAACGGGCCTTGGTTCATAAAGGCAGGAGCAGATTCTCCAGAAAATGCGTTTAATTATGTAGATTTTGATGCAACTCCTAGCTATAACAATAATCTTAATAAAATTGGGAATAAAACCTGGCAACCACATCAAAGAGATTATGTAGCTTCAGATGCTTCTTCTTATACTTGGAGTAACGGTAAAGGAACCGAAATTTTAGGAATGATCAATTACCTTTCTGGTGAAGGAGCTAATGTAGTTTCTTTCCTAACATGGAATACTTCAGGTGATGGTGGAGCCGTTTTTCCTCATGTATTAAAAGTTTCTGAACAAGAATATGGAAACACAGCAAGAGGTCAGCAATGGAACAAAGTTCATCATGATAGATTTGACGTTTCCAAAATGGCACAGTGGGAAAAAGTAATGGAATATGCTGATAAAAAAGGAGTTTATCTGCACTTCAAAACCATGGAGACAGAAAATGATAATAAAATGGATGGTGACAATTTCGGAAGAGAAAGAAAATTATACTATCGGGAATTAATTGCAAGATTTAGTCACCATTTGGCATTAAACTGGAATTTAACAGAGGAAACTACATTAAAAGATCAAGTAGCTAAAGCAACAGCTACATACATCAAAAATATAGATCCTTATGATCATAACATCGTGATCCATACCTATCCAAATCAGCAGGATCAGAGATATAATCCATTATTAGGAAACAATTCTGATTTGACTGGAGCTTCTATCCAAACAGGAAAAAATAATGTTCATAATGATGTAAGAAGATGGCTAGAGAAATCTAGAAATTCTGGTAAAAGATGGGTTGTTGCAAATGATGAACAAGGGCCTGCTTCTACAGGAGTAAGAGTTTCTGATAAAGAAGTAAGACATAGAGTACTTTGGGGTACATTAATGGCTGGAGGAACTGGTGTCGAATATTATAGCGGATATACCAATGATGATGGTGATATTAACGGAAACGACCACAGAAAGAGAGGTAAGAAATATAAAGAAGGTGGTTATGCACTGAATTTCTTTAATCGTTACTTACAATCTGACATGATAAATATGGTGAGTTCTGATGGGGTTACATCAGATGGTAACGACTACGTATTTGCAAAAGCAGGAAGTGTTTATGCAGTATATAGGCCAAGTGGAGGATCTACTGGATTAAGCTTGCCAGGTGGTAACAATAAATACGATGTACAATGGTATAATCCTCGTTCTGGTGGTAACTTATCGGCTAAGCAAACTTTAGGAAATAACTTGGTTGCTCCAGATAATAATGACTGGGTAGCGCTAGTAACTAGTAAGGATGGTGATAACAATGGCGGAGGAAATTGTGGTACAATTTCTATGCAAGCAATCACAGATTTCCCTAATATCGCTGTAGCAGGTTTTTCACCAGCATATAAGGATAACGCAAGAAATGCACTTGCCATCAATGCTGCTCAATACAAAGATAAGTTTGCAGCAGCAGAAGCTACTTTTAATGGTGAATCAGGAACCTATGATATTAATTTAGCTACATTGACAGAGATCGATGGAGAATCAACCTACCGTGTTTCTCTTAACGGTACTCGAATAGGAGAATTTGTAAACCCTACTACAAGTACAGATTATTCACCTTCAGGAACTACTTTTACGAATATTCAAGTAACGAAAGGTGATAAAATTAGAGTTGAGTTTAACTCCCATACCAATGGTACAATACCAGAAGGTAATAGTACAGCATATTCTCGAGGAAGATGGACAGCCTTAAACTTCACATGTGTAGACAGTGGTGGAGATGGTGGTGACGGTGACGGTGGTGGAGATGGTGATAATTGTATCCCAACAGAAAAAAATGGAGTCTTAGCTGTAGAAGCTGAACAGTTTGAAAACCAAACTAAAGTGGCAGACAGAAAGTGGTATGTGCTAGATGGTAGTGGAGCTGCAACGCCTACGCCTGATCCGGATCCCGATCATTCTAATGGAGCTAGTGGAGGTGGATATCTGGAAATTTTACCAGATACTCGAGTAACTCATGGAGATCCATTAGTGAATGGAGTGAGCTTCTCTAATACGCCTGGTCAAGTGGCAATTATTAATTACAAAGTGAAATTTACTTCTGCAGGAAGATATTTTGTATGGGTACGAGCACACTCTACAGGAACGGAGGATAATGGAATTCATGTAGGACTAAATGGAAATTGGCCAGCATCTGGAGCTAGAATGCAGTGGTGTGCAGGTAAAAACCAATGGACATGGGAAAGTAAACAAAGAACCAATGCAAATCACTGTGGAGAAGCACAAAAGATATATTTGGATATTCCTTCTGCAGGAATCCATACAATTTCTTTCTCTATGAGAGAAGATGGTTTCGAGATGGATAAATTTGTATTATCAAAAGCTTATAATAAACCATCAGGTGCTGGACCAGATGTTTTCTATACTGATTGTCAAGATCAAAATACACCTCCTCAGGTTGCTGTTACTTCTCCTACAAATGGAGCAAGCTATGATATAGGCCAAACAATTCCATTAGTAGCAAGTGCATCAGATAGTGATGGATCTATTGCAAAAGTTGAATTTTATATAAATAATAACTTAGAAGCGACAGAGCAAATTGCTCCTTACGAAACATCTACTATTATCAATAATCCTGGTAGTTATACTATAACAGCTAAGGCTACAGATAATAATGGTGCAACAAAAACATCTTCACCTATTACTATTACGGTTAAAGATGATTCTACTCCACCAACGGATGCTATCAATATTCCAGGTGCTTTTGAAGCAGAAGATTTTGAATCAAAATCAGGAAGTGTACGTGTGGAAAATACTCCTGGTACCAATACTGGTAAGAACTTAGGATTCATTAAGAATGGAGATTTTGTAGAGTATAATGCAAATGTAGATTCGACTAGTGAGTATACTTTTGATTTTTATGCCTCAAGTAAAGGTTCTGGTGGTACTGTGGATATTGTAGAAGGAGGAACAGTTGTGGGGTCTGTGACCATTCCTGTAAATGGACAATGGCATGATTACAAGAAATACTCGACTAGCGTATCTCTTTCTTCTGGAGAAAAACCATTAAGATTAGTATTTAAAGGAGGATCAGGATATTTATATAATATAGATAAAGTTGTTACTACCAAAATTCAACCGGTGGAACAAACAGTTACTTTGACTCCTATTCATGATGCTTATATGCAAGGGTCTACGAGATATAACAATGATATGGTACGTATTGAATTGAATAAAAGAACGGGATATCTAATGTTTGATTTATCTTCAATAAACGGAACTATTACAAAAGCAGATTTAAAGTTTACTGTATTTTCAGATCCAGGAAATGGTAACATTTCAGTGAAAAAAGGAAATAGTAATAATTGGACAGAAGCTAATTTGTCAAATTCGAACAAACCTGGAAAAGGTACTCAATTAGGTTCATTGAATGCTAATTTCCAAATTGGAAATACCAAAACAATACCATTGAAAACTGCTCAAATTTCTGGTAACAGACTTTCGCTTGTGATCGATGCACTTTCAGGAAACGATTTTGCATTTGCATCTAAAGAGAACGGTTCTGTCGCTAAACCGCAGTTGGTAATTACGTATACTACTAATAGAGATGATGGACTGCTAGAAGATGATATTATTATATATCCAAATCCTATAGTCGATGTGATGAATATTTCCGGAACTACTGCTGGTAAAACTATTAAAGTATTTAATACTGTTGGAGTTCTTGTTAAAGAAGTAGCGTTAACTGAGGGGCAAAATACTATTGATATGAGCAACTTATCTTCTGGTTATTACATCATAAATATTCTAGAACCTGGTAAAACCAATAAGATTCTTTCTGCTAAGAAAGTATTGAAACGTTAAGTAAACTTTTTCTTATTAGATCAAAATAAGTTAAAAGACATGGATATAAATAGGCGGTCATTTTTAAGACCGCCTTTTCCTCTGATATAGTAGTATTGAATAGTAATAGCTTAAAAGCTTACGCTACAATATCATCTTATAATCTTAATAGCTTGACATTTTAGGTCTAAGAAACAAAACAATTTTAATCATGGAAAAAAATATAAAACCGATCATATCCCTATTGTTATGTTTGATAACAATTAGCGCTTTTGCGCAGCCTACTCCACCGAATGGAAAGAAATGGGAAAAAATAGACATCATGTCCGATGAGTTTAATGGTTCTTCATTAAATACGAACAAATGGGCAATAAATAGTCCCCAATGGGAAGGTAGAAAACCAGCTAGATTTGAAACATCATCAGTTTCTGTTGGGAGCGGGAACCTTAAGATTTCTGCTTCTAAAAAGACCAATCCATTCAATGGTTGGACTCACAATGGAGGTTTGGTAAGATCTATAACAAGAAATACATATGGATACTATGAAACTCGTATGAAAGGAAATAAAACTTTTATGTCTTCTACCTTTTGGCTAATTAACAAACGAAATGAAGGTAGTGGATGTGATCTTCGTGTGACCGAATTAGATATCACTGAGACAGTGGGTGTTAATTCAAATGGAGCAAATTGGGTAAATAATATGATTACCAATATGAACTCCAATACGCATAGTAGAAATACCAATTGTAATAATACACCTGTTGGGCAGCAGGGAAATAAAGCTCCACTTGGAGAAGCCTCTTGGAAAAATTACCACACCTACGGAGTTTGGTGGAAAAGTAAAAGTGAAATTTTATTTTATTTAGATGGTCAATTTGTAGGTCAAATAAAACCACCTGCAGATTTCGATCTTCCAATGTACTTACGAATGGTAGTAGAGACTTACGACTGGAATCCACCAAAAAATGGTCAGGATGGAATGAATGATTCTCTAGAGAATAGAACTACGTACTATGATTGGGTACGTTCTTATAGATTGGTAGATGATACGAATCCTAACAATCCTCCATCAGTTAACCTTACGACTCCATCAAATGGAGCGACTTATACTATTGGTCAAACAATACCATTGAAGGCGAACGCATCGGATAGTGATGGATCTATATCTAAAGTAGAGTTCTTTATCAATAATAATTTGACAGCAACAGAACAAAATGCTCCCTATGAAACATCTACGACCATCAATACTCCTGGTAATTATACCTTAACAGCTAAAGCTACCGATAACGATGGTGCAACAAAAACTTCACAATCCATTACGATAACAGTTAAGGATGATAGCACTCCACCAATTGATGCTCTAAAGATCCCAGGATCGTTTGAAGTAGAAGATTTTGAAGCAAAGTCAGGTAGTGTTCGTGTAGAAAATACGCCAGGAAGCAATTCTGGTAAAAATCTCGGATACATAGTTAATAATGACTACTCAGAATATAAGGTTAATGTTGATGGATCTAGCGAATATGCCTTTGATATATATGCTTCAAGTAAAGGAACTGGAGGAAGAGTAGATATTTTAGAATCAGGAAGTATCGTTGGTTCTGTAAACATTCCTGTTACTGGTCAATGGCATGATTATAAGAAATATTCAACTACAGTAGCGCTTTCTTCTGGAGAAAAAACATTGAGATTATCATTCAAGGGAGGATCAGGATATTTATATAATATCGATAAAGTTGTTGCAACAAAAATTCAACCTGTCGAACAAACGATAACATTAAGTCCAATTCATGATGCGTACATGCAAGGATCTACCAGATATAATAATAATATGGTCCGTATAGAATCTAATAAAAGGACTGGATACTTAATGTTTGACCTTTCATCTATTAACGGAACAATTTCTAAAGCGGATTTGAAGTTTACCGTGTTTTCGGATCCAGGAAATGGTAATATTTCTGTAAACAAAGGAAATAGTAACAATTGGACAGAAGCTAATTTGTCGAATGATAACAAACCAGGAAAAGGAACCCAATTAGGGTCATTGAATGCTAATTTCCAAATTGGTAATACCAAAACAATACCTTTAAAAACAGCTCAAATTTCTGGTAATAGACTTTCATTAATAATAAGTGCGCTTTCAGGAAATGATTTTGCATTCGCGTCTAAAGAAAATGGATCGGTAGCAAAACCACAATTAGTTATAACCTATACCACAAATAGAGAGGATGATGATCTAGCAAATGATATAACATTATATCCAAATCCTGTTATTAATAAAATCAATTTTTCTCAGGAAATGTCAGGTAAAACCATTAAGATTTTTAATACTCATGGGATATTAATAAAAGAGAAGCAAATGAATGAGGGAGAAAACTCTATAGACATGAGTAGTTTGTCTTCTGGGTATTATATTATTACTATTCTAGAACCAGGAAAGACAAATAAGAATATTAGCACTCTTAAAATAATCAAACAATAAAGAGTAATTAAAAAATTAATTGAATATTGATTAACTACCAATATACATTGATGCAAACTCAGCTAAGAGAAGCTGTCTTTTGATAAAAGGCAGTTTCTCTTCTTAATTTTCGGATAACATAAAAAATACTGTTGTAAGAATTTTTTTCAAAAGTTCAGAAAGATCTTATCACTCTCTTAACAAATGAAAAAAATCATAATATAAAAGCCCTGATAGAGTTATTAATACCTTATCAAACCACACAAATTAAATTAAACACAAATCATTCAAAAATGAAAAAAAACTTACTAAGCTTATTGGTAATCTTTTTAGGATTACAAGGAACACAAGTCATCGCCCAGCACAATTATGGAGAAGCCCTACAAAAATCAATTCTATTTTATGAATCTCAGCAATCTGGAGTACTTCCAGATTGGAATAGAGTAAGTTGGCGAAGTGATGCAGGAGTTAATGATGGACAAGATGTAGGATTAGATCTTACTGGTGGTTGGTTCGATGCGGGAGATCATATTAAATTTGGATTTCCAATGGCATTTTCTGTAACTGCTTTAAACTGGGGATTTTTAGAATACAAAGATGGTTATGATGCTGTAAATCAAACAGAACATTTTAAAAGAAACATCAAATGGGTAACGGATTATTTTATCAAGTGTCATCCAACAAAATTTGAGTTTTATGCTCAAGTTTCTAAAAAAGGTCAAGACCATAGTTTTTGGATGCCAGCAGAGATGGTAGATGTACATCCACAATATGGACAAAGAGAATCTTTTAAATTAGATACAAGTCATCCTGGAACAGAGGTGGTTTGTGAAACTGCCGCGGCACTAGCGTCTGCCAGTATTATTTTTAAAGATAGTGATCCAACTTATAGTGCTACTTTATTACAGCATGCTAAGGATTTATACGAATTCGGAGAGACATATAAAGGAAAATATACAGAAGAAGGAGGAATCCCTGCAGTAGGAACCTATTCTTCTGGTGGTTATGAAGATGAATTAACTTGGGGAGCGCTTTGGCTATATAAAGCAACTGGTGATAACACATATCTTCAGAAAGCAGAAGCAACGTATGGAGAGCCGGACTATTTATGGAGTTTGGTATGGGATGATAAACGATATGGTAATATGGTATTGTTAGCAGAACTTACCGGTAAGCAACAGTATATTGATAATACAGAAAGACATTTGCAGTTTTGGATTGATAATGGAAGTGGAGTTACCTATTCTCCAGGAGGTCAAGCACATTTAACACAATGGGGATCTTTACGTCACTCTATGAATGCTGCATTAACAGCATTGATATTTGTGAATAATGTAAGTACACCTAATAATCAAGATTACTATGATTTTGCGGTAAGTCAGGTGAAATATGCTTTAGGAGATAATCCAAATGATAGAAGTTTGGTGACGGGTTTTGGAGTTAATCCTCCTACAAAGCCTCATCATAGAGGTCAACACTCTAGTTGGACAAGAAGCGAGTCTATACCAGAAGAATCAAGACATACATTATGGGGAGCATTAATGGGAGGACCAGGAAGTCCAGATGATGTATTTGTAGAGAATCGTTCAGATTTTCAAGCAAATGAAGTAGCATGTGATTATAATGCTTGTTATCAAGGTGTGCTTGCTAAAATGGTGATGGATTTTGGTGGTACAGAATTGCCCAACTTCCCAACAGAAGAAGCTGCAGGAGTTGAGTTTTTAAATGAAACCAAGATTAACAGCGAGTCTGGAAGATTTACTGAATTAGCAATATGGTTAAATAACAGATCTGCTTGGCCTGCAAGGGTTCCTGGTAGTTTATCTGCTAGATATTTTATTGATATTACTGAAGGAATTAATGCAGGATACTCTCCAAGTGATTATGAAATCACCGGAAGAGGTAATGGAGGAGCAACAGGAGGATTACAAGTTTGGGATCAAGACAATAATATATACTATGTAGAGGTAGCAATTGATAGCGATAAAATGCCTTTTCCTGGAGGTCAAGGAGAACATAGAAAGGAAATTCAGGTAAGAGTCTCAGTACCTAATAACGCTGATGAAAGTTCTTGGGATCCTTCAAATGATTTTTCATATGATGGATTAAGTAATACATTGGTAGAATCTGAAAGAGTGCCAATTTATGCTGATGGTGAATTGGTTTGGGGAATCGAACCTTCAAGATCATTATCAGTTAATGATTTTGAGGCTTTAGGATTACAATTATATCCAAATCCTACTAAGAGTGAACTTTATATTTCTGGAGATCTTGCAAAAATTCAAAATTCTAGAGTTGTTATTTCAGGAATAACAGGTACTACAGTAAAATCAATTTTAGTATCAGATGTTGCTACGAATCAAATTTCAATACCCACAGTGGATTTATCTTCAGGAATGTATTTTATTACTGTAACAAGTAATAGCGGAAGTCAAGTCACATCAAAATTTATGAAGATTTAATTTTTGAGAATAGTCAAACTAATTAAAAAGGTGCTTTTATAAAGCACCTTTTTTTGTGATTAAAGTTGCGTTAATCAAAAGATATTTCAAGAAGGAATCTCCTTATCTTTGACAGCTCTAAATTGAAGTAATGTTACAACGATATACGAAAGAGTTTAACTATAACCTCAAGCTTGCAGCACCTGTTATGTTAGGGATGTTGGGACATACTTTTGTTGGGTTGATCGATAATATTATGGTTGGTCAATTAGGTACTGCAGAATTAGCGGCGGTGTCTTTGGGAAATAGTTTTATGTTTGTTGCAATGTCTTTGGGGATTGGATTTTCTACTGCGATCACTCCTTTAGTTGCAGAAGCTGATGGCGAGAGTAATTTTGCTAATGGTAAACTTGCCTTCAAGAATGGTTTGTTTTTATGTACCACCTTAGGAATCATTCTATTTTTGGGAATACTTATTGCAAAACCTTTAATGTACCACATGAAACAACCCGTGGAAGTGGTTGAATTGGCAATACCATATCTAGATTTAGTTGCAGTTTCCTTAATTCCTTTAATTGTTTTTCAGGCATTTAAACAGTTTTCAGATGGATTGTCATTGACCAAATATCCAATGTATGCTACGTTAATAGCCAATATTGTAAACGTGCTTTTAAATTACCTTTTGATATTTGGTAAGTTTGGTTTTCCTCAAATGGGTATTGTTGGAGCAGCTGTAGGAACCTTGGTTTCTAGAATAATTATGGTTGTTTTTTTATGGGTATTCTTGAAGGCGAAAGAAAAGTCTAAGTCCTATATATCCAATATCAAACTTTTCGTTTTACAAAGCAGTATGCTAAAAAAAATAATAACTCTAGGTTTTCCATCTGCTTTACAAATGTTTTTTGAAGTCGGAATTTTTACTTCTGCTATTTGGATTTCTGGAATATTGGGCAAGAATCCGCAAGCGGCAAATCAAATAGCTTTAAATCTATCCGCCATGACTTTTATGGTTGCTATGGGATTAAGTGTAGCAGCTATGGTAAGAGTTGGTAATCAAAAAGGATTAAAACAATACAGAGAGTTAAGAAGAATAGCTTTTTCAATATTTTTACTAACACTTTTTATAGAGATTGTTTTTGCTATGTGTTTTATTATTTTTAATAATATGTTGCCAGAGATTTATTTAGATGTTGGCGATGTAGAAAATTTAGCTGACAATACTGAAGTACTTACTATTGCTGCAAAACTTCTGATCATAGCGGCATTGTTTCAAATATCTGATGGTATACAAGTAGCAGTTCTTGGGGCGCTCCGAGGATTACAAGATGTAAAAATACCTACAGCTATTACATTTTTCGCATATTGGGTGGTTGGTTTTCCAATTAGTTTTTATCTAGGATTATATACAAAATATAAAAGTCTTGGGATTTGGATAGGACTATTAGCAGGGTTAACTACATCAGCCTTATTACTTTATGTACGTTTCAATTATTTAAGTAAAGATTTAGTAATAAAGAAGGATAATTTATAACAGTTTTGTATTCTTTTTTGCTACTTACAATATAGATAGTTTTGCTTCGTTTCTTTTTTTGGACTAGTTTTTGTTACTTGTCAAAGTATATTTCATATTAAGAAATATTTAACTATATTTCGAGTGTATCTAAACCTGAAAAGAAAAGAGATGAACAGCCCAAAATCTAACCTTTACCTTTTATTAATTATGATAGCTATTATTGGATTTAATTCCAGCATAATAGCTCAAAATTTGATTCCAAATCCAAGTTTCGAGGAAACCAATACCTCTGTGAAGAAAATGCAACATGCGATGAGGAATTTTGGTATTCTAAAAGATTGGAAAACATTAACAAATACTCCAGATGCACATCATCCTGCAGTAGAAAATGTGAATTTTACTCATAAAGCACCTAATTTTTTAAAACAGTTTGGACCACAAGAACCAAGAACAGGAGAATCTAAAGTAGGTTTATATATCACTAGTAACAACACGAAGGAATCGATAGTGGCCAAACTAAAAAGTCCTTTAAAAGCTGGTAAGTATTATTATTTCCACATGTATGTTTCGTTGGGAGAAGGTAAAATAACAAATTCTTGTACGTCTTCTATTGGATCTTATTTTACGGCAAGAATGCCTAGATTCACTGAAACATCACAATATAAGTTACATATAGAGTCTTCAGAAATGATTTGCGACACAAAAAATTGGACCAAAGTATGTGGTGTTTACAGAGCAAAAGGAACTGAAAAATATATTTCGCTAGGATATTTTTCGGATAATCCCAATGGAAAATCATTGAGATCTGGAGGAACATTTAGCGATGCATATTATTATATAGATGATGTAGAGCTTCGAGAAATGCAAGATGTACAAGGAATTAATGTAGAAGCCATTTGTAGTATGGCGTTAGATTTTTCTGATATTGAATATTTGATTGGAGAAAGTGAAGTATATGAAGAAATAAAAGCTGCACTAGATTCGTATCTGCAATACCTAAAAGTATTCAAGTTTAAAAGTATCAGAGTTGTAGGTCATGCAAATGATTCTGAAATTCAATTCGAAAATGAAATATTATCATCTGCTCGAGCAGGTTTTGTCAAAGATTATTTAATCGAAAACGGAATCGATGAATCCTTAATAACATTCGAAGGAGTTAGTAATACACAACCTCGAGAGGAAGAAGGAGTTGATAATAATGAATTAGGCTCTAATGCTAGAGTTCAAATAATTATTGAAGAATAGATCCTAAAAAATTTTTTTTAAAAGAGGTAAGTTCTAATTTATAGGTTTACCTCTTTTTCTTTTTGTGACTTTACTAGTAAACTTTGTAGTTTTGTCTAACATAATTTATAAGTATATGAGTTTTCCAAAATTCTTATTAGGCGATAATACAGATTACCCAAATGCAATTTTTGTTATCCATACCGAGTTTCCAAGGTTTGTGATTAATTTAGAAAATGACGAGGTAGAATGGTTTGAAGAATTCGATAAAAGTGATGAGAAAGAATTAGAAAGCGAAGCTGAGAATTTATTTCAGGCAGCAAATGATTTTTATGATCGAGAAATCGAACGTTACGAAGAATAATATCATACGATTTCAAATAGAATAGTATAAAACTATTAGTTTATGGAAGAAATTATACAATTAGATAAAGATCTCTTTTTATATTTAAATAATTTAGGATCTCCTGCTTGGGATGGGTTTTGGCTGTTTATGACCGAAAAGTTTTATCAAATCCCATTATATGTAGTACTCCTATATTTTTTCTATAAATATTTTGGAATAAAGGGAACAATATTCACTCTTGTGATTGTAGCAGCTTTGATTACTGCTTCAGATCAGTTATCTAATTTGTTTAAAAACGTATTATTTATGAGACCAAGACCTTGTAGAGCAGAAGGTATTGGAGAGTTTACTCGATTTATTGCAGAAAGATGTGGTCGACATGGATATTTTTCTGCGCATGCTGCAAGTTCTATGGCATTGGCATTTTTTACGGGATTAGCTTTGCAAAAAAGATTGAAATATATCTTTCCTTTTATGGTGTTTTGGTCAATTGTTGTGAGTTATAGTAGAATTTATGTAGGCGTTCATTATCCAGGAGATATCATTACAGGAATGGCTATCGGAATACTTTTAGGAGTAGGAGCTTATAAGTTACATATGTTTTTGATTAAGAAGTATGTGACGCAGTAACGCATTTTGTGATGTAAAAAAATCTACTTAATAATGATTTTCTCTGCTTTTTTATTTTCAACAGATAAAAAGTAAAGACCAGACTTTAGTATAGATGTGTCGATAAAACTAGCATTCCCTTTTTTTATTTTTTTTCCATTACTGTCAGTCAGTATCCAGTTTTTAGCATCATTAATTATGTATAATATTTCTGAAGAAGGATTGGGGTAATAAGAAAGTTTGGTAACCTCTATATCATCTACAGAAAGTGTTTCCGAGCATTCTGAAGGAGTGGTGAATTGTTTACCTGTATTATAATCTTCATTCAGATTAATAGGAATATTTTCAAAAATTAATTCTTCTCCCAAAATTGAAGTAATTCTTAAGTTCATTGGAGAAGCAATACCATCAGTTTCAATAAAAAAATTAAATAACACACGATCCACAGGTTTCCAAGTATTATCAGATAATTGATATTCCATTTTGGCAATAGCATGTTTAATATTTCGAAATTGTATAGCTGTCCAATATATACTAGAACCTTCTTTAAAGTTAATTTTAATGGATTCATTATTGGAAGCACTATCACAAGGCACGAACTTCCAGGATATAGGAACTCTTCCATCGATAACATCTGCCATCATAGCAAAAGCTTGTTCTGTCATGTCTACATCTCCCTCTGCACATTCTGGGCATCTATCCACAACTTTGAGTCTAACACTGCCTTTAGGTCCTGTGACTTCAATACAAGCTCCGCAAGCATTACTGCCATCATAATCAATATTGTTTAGAGCACAATGCATATGATCTCCATCTGCAACAGGTAAAGAGCAATTCCCGAAAACTCCTCCATCAACACCATCATAATAGGTACCTTCACCAGTATGAACAGCATCATTACAGTTCTGTGCAGATAATGTAAACAAGAAGAAAAAAGCGATGCTATACAGAAGGTAAATATTGGGTTTCATAATTTTGGGTTTTAAGTTGGTATATTCATTTATCTATACGCAGAAAATTGACGATTAGTATAAATCTGGTATTATTTTGATTGTTAATTTTTAATTCAGATACATTATTGCTCAACCCTTGTTTTTCTAAAGTCTAGAAAAAATAACACCATCATTACAACCATTAACAATGAAAATGGTAGTGAGGTAATAATTAATAGTTTTTGCATTGCTGTCAAGACATTAATATCTTCTTTCGCATTTCCAAGTAAAAGAATTCCAATAGCAAAGATGGTAAGCACAATACTCCATAATAGGCGATGTTTTTTAGAAGGATGTTGTTTTCCATGATCTGTAAACATACTTAACACAAAAATGGCAGAATCTAAAGAAGTAATTAGGAAACTAATAAGCAAGAGTATTACTACGGTATTTATTAAACCTTGAAATGGATAGTTTTCAAAAAAAATAAAAATTGACGTAAAAACATTATCGAATTCACCTTGATAGATGCTCAAATTATCTACAATTTGAAATGCAGATTCGCCAAATACGGTAAACCAGAAAAAAGTTCCTAATGATGGAACAATAAGAACACCAGTAATCAACTCTCTAAGTGTTCTACCTCGAGAAATTCTAGCAATAAAAATTCCAGTAAAAGGAGCCCAAGCTAACCAAAATGCCCAATAATAATATGTCCAATCGGTTAAAAAAACTTCTCCGGGATTATAAACCCCATACGCTATGCTCAACGGAATAAAATCTATAACATAATGCAAAAGTGAGGAGCCAAATTGTGATACTATTGCAAGAATATCACTTTGTATGAAAACAAAAAATAACAACGCTAAAGTGATATAAATATTCCAGGTCGAAATTACCTTGATTCCTTTATTTACTCCTTTAAAAACTGAGATAAAAGCTAAAACAGAGATTAGAATTAATAAAAATATGGTTATTCTCACATCGAAATTTACCTGTAATAAATGACTAAGCCCACCTTCTATTTGAGTAGTGCCTAATCCAATAGCAGCTACTAATCCAAAAACAGTTGTTAGAATTGCAAGAATATCAATTCCATTGAACATAAGATTTTGTATTCTTTTGGAAGTAATTATAGTTTCTAAAGAACTAAAAGCACTACTGGATAGTACTTTTTTAGATCGCACAAAAAGGTAATAGCCTATAACAATTGCAAAAATTGCATAAAATGCCCATGCAGTGAAACCCCATTGATAAAAAGTATATTCTAAAGCGATACTTTCTACAGTATTGTTTGTATAAATAGGAGAATAACATCTCATAAAAACAGGTTCTTGAACTGCTCTAAGCAGTATACCAGCACCCATTCCAGCACTATATAACATAGATATCCACGCGAGTCTTGAAAATTCCGGCTGATCCGAACTCTTTCCTAACTTTCGTTTACCCCAAGGAGATAATGCGACTATAATTAACGATAATACGGTTATGAGACCCAACCAGAGATAAAATTGACCGAACCACTTCCTTATTGTAATAGAAAGGGACTCGATATAGGTGTATGTTTCTAATGTAAATGCATATAAGAAAAACGAAAAAAATAAAAGAATACCAAGGGAAATATATAATAAACTACTTGAGGTAAACTTTGACATCAGAGGATTAATTAAGGTTTGAATTTAATTATTGTTCTAAATGTACAGGTTTTAATTTTTATAAATAGAAAGTTTGAGGTAAACCCCCTCTTTTTTTGAAGATTATTTGCAAAGATTTTAATTTTTTTATTTTAAATTGTAGTAGTCATTTACACATCAAAATAATGAGAGAAATCATTTGAAATACTTTAGGATATAAAGCTTGTCGTTGGGTATTTTAAATTATAGAAAGGATAAAGTATATCAATAGTAAAGTAACCAACTAATTCTGTAATTATGAGAAGAGTAATTGTTGACTACAAAAAGCTAAATAAAGATATTTTGAATCTTTTAGTGGATAAATTTCCGGATGGCTATTCAGATAAAGATATTATCTCTTTTAAAAATCATCATAATGATACCATAGAAGCCGTAGAAGTAAAAACAAACGACACTATCTATTTAGTTAAAATCAGTGCGCGTTTGGCTGGTGTTATGCAGGACTATGAAGAAGATAATCCCTCAGATTCTGAAATTCCAACATCAGTAACAAAAGAGCAGGTGGGTGAAGTTGATCTGGAGGATTAATTTTTCTAATTTTAGTTAGAGCGTTTCCTATTTAAGAATTTTTATGTTTGTCCAGTAAATATTTTGCTGCGGTAAAAGGTGTAACTTTATGTTGTTGAACAGCGGTAATTTGTTCAGATAATATCTTTTTGATTTCAGGATGATTGTAAAAAGAATTTTTTAACTGTTCTTCGATAGTTTGTAATAACCAAAATTTGTTTTGCTCAGTTCTATTTCTTTCAAAATATCCATTGTTTGAAGAAATCTCTACATATCGTACAATTAATTCCCATATTTCTTCAACCCCTGTTTGGGTCAACGCACTGCAAGTTCGAACTTCTGGAGTCCATTTATTTTCTCCAATCGGATATAAGTGTAATGCTTTTCTAAATTGATTTTTAGCCTCTCTAGCACGTTTTACATTATCTCCATCTGCTTTGTTTATTACAATTGCATCAGCCATTTCGATAATACCGCGTTTGATTCCTTGTAGTTCATCACCAGCTCCAGCAAGTTTTAGTAACAAAAAGAAATCAACCATGCTATGAACTACTGTTTCGCTTTGACCAACACCAACAGTTTCAATAATAATTACATCATATCCAGCTGCTTCACATAAAATAATAGATTCACGCGTTTTTTGTGCCACACCACCTAATGAACTTCCAGAAGGAGAAGGTCTGATAAATGCTTCTGTAGATCTTACCAAAGATTCCATTCTAGTTTTGTCTCCTAGAATACTACCACCAGAAATAGTACTACTTGGATCTACCGCTAATACTGCCACTTTTTTCCCTTTTTTAATGAGTACATTTCCCAAAGCTTCGATAAATGTACTTTTCCCAACACCAGGAACTCCTGTAATACCTATTCGAATAGAATTATTTGCATACGGAAGGCATTTTTCAATGAGCTGCTGTGTTTTTTCGCTATGTTTTTGTTGTGTGCTTTCAACTAAGGTTATTCCTTTGCTAAGAGCGGTCGTATTTTGAGCAATAATTCCTTTAAAAATTTCTGGAATGGATATCTCCTTTTGTTGTAGTTTTTTGAAACGATTAATGGCACTTGGATTAGTGTTAGCAGGTAGTTTTGAAGACTTATCTCGGTGTTCCATTTCATCTAATTTAAAAAGCAGTGGATTGGCAAATTTATAAATTCATTTCAGTAAAATACCCTTATTATTTGCAATATTACAAGTTAGATTTTATCGGAATAGCGATACCCGTTTGATCCCAAGCCAGAAACATGATAGTAAAGTTATTTGCTTCTTGAAAATAAATAGAAAATTGTTCTATGACATTCAATAAATGTTGCACTGGAACTTCAATGATTAAAACATCTTTTTCGGGATTCCTTGCAGGTTCTCCATTTGTTAAGCTTACACCCCAGTTATATTGTTCTTCATTAAAAATCACCTTCCAGGACTGTTTGCCGGGTATAGTCCATAAAGTGTAAGTTCCTGCATTTAATTCAGATCCATCTACTAAAATTTTTTTATCTGTAGTAAAAGTTGTTGCTTCATTCGCTCCAGTTCTCCATACTTGATCAAAAGGAACGAGTGCCCCAAAAATCTCTCTTCCTTTTTTAAAAGGCCGATTATAAAATACCGTAAATGTTGCTTCATTGCTAACATGGGTGACAGTTTCTTCTGGACTGTGTTTTTTAGTGTTGTTTTTGAGAACAAAAAAGCTTGCAATACATATAATTATAAACCCAATTAAAAAAAATAACGATCTTTTCAGAAGTGCAGACATAGGAGTTTTTTAAATTTTAAAGATATCTCTTTTACTATATGAAGATACATATATTTCTTACTTTTGAGCTCTTATTTCTTACATATGGTAGAAAAATCCTATAAAAAATTTACTGAAGATATTGTATTTGAAGATGATACTTATGTAATTATTGGTTCTGGAGTTGGAGGTTTAACTACTGCAGTTTTTTTAGCCAAGGCAGGAAAGAAAGTTGTTGTGTTAGAACAGCATTATACACCAGGAGGGTTTACACATACTTTTAAAAGAAGAAAAGGTTTAGTATGGGATGTAGGAGTACACTATGTAGGGAATATGAAGGAAGGTTCAGGACTACGAAGAATCTTTAATTATCTATCAGGAAACAGGTTAGAGTGGGATGCTATGGGAGATCCTTATGATGTAGCTTACATTGGTGACCGTAGATTTGAATTTGTAGCTGGAAAGGAAAATTTTAGAGAAAAGTTCTATGAATATTTTCCTAATGATAAGCCCGCAATTGCTAAGTATTTAGAATTATTAGAAAAAAGTACCAAGAAAAACCTTTTGTATTTTGCCCAGAAGGCATTTCCTGGTTTACTTAGTATAACTTTGGGGCCTATATTTAGAAGAATACAACGTCCTATTTCTAATAAAACAACATACGAAGTACTAAGCAGTATTACTGATAATCAAGAGTTGATTGCTGTTTTGTGTGCTCAGTGTGGTAATTATGGATTATCTCCTAAAGAAAGTAGTTTTGCTTCGCATTGCATTGTTATTAATCACTTTATGGAAGGAGGTTATTATCCAAGAGGAGGAGCTAATCGTATTCATGAAACCATAATAGAAAATTTAGAAACATTAGGAGTTCCAGTTTATATAAAGGCCAATGTAGAAAAGATAGTCACTAAAGGAAAGTCCGTTAAAGCTTTAATGATTAATGGAAAAGAGTACAGTTGTAAAAAGGTTATTAGTAATGCAGGAGCTCGAAATACTTTTTTAAACTTGTTGGATCCATCAGTAATTAAGAAAAAACACATTGATTTTAAAAAAGTGAAATCTTCTACTTGCCACTTGTGTTTATATGTAGGGATGAATAAAAGTGATTTGGATTTGAACTTACCAAAGTATAATATCTGGTGGTATGAAGATAAAGACACCGATAGTATTTTGAATGATAGAGATAATCTGACTCAAGATCATTTATCATTTGCTTATATATCATTTCCATCTGCCAAAGATAGTATGTGGTCAAAAGAACATTCTGATCAGTCTACCATCCAATTGATAGGAAGAGCTTGGTATCCGGATTTTAAAGAGTATGAAGATGAACCTTGGTTAAATCGAGGTGATACATATGATCAAATTAAAGAAGATTTTAAACGGAAAGGATTACAATTGTTATATCAACTTTTTCCACAATTAGAGGGACATATCATTCATGCTGAAGTTTCAACTCCAGTTTCTACTAGAAAATTTAGTAAATATCAAGAAGGAGAGATTTATGGAGTTACTCATGCTCCAGAGCGCTATAAAACAAGAGTTTTAAGACCAAGAACACATATTAAAGGGTTGTATCTTACGGGGCAGGATATTACGTTAGTTGGAGTTGGTGGCGCGATGGGAAGTGGAATTCTTACTTCGACCACCATTATAAAATGGAATATGAGTAAACAATTTAAAGAGATTGCAGCTAACTATTAGTTTTTTATATCATTTTCATAACTTTCATAAAATTCATCACATTAACAGCATAAGCATTTCGCTGATTAACTAACATATCTAACACAGATTTTGGTAGTGGTTTTGATTCTAAAAAATTATCAATTTGCTTAATAATATCTTTTGTGTGATCTACATTATTCTTCATTAGATTTTTTACGCTTTCTAATTCTTTAGAGTTGGTGCTATTAAAGTTAACTGAATTATACATGTTTTGAGGATTTGTGATTGAGATTATACTTATGTTTTTAATAGTCTTTGCTTTTTACAAAAACTTACTAAGTTTTATTTATTTTTTATTAATATTCTGAAAACCAGTTGATTTTGTTTTTTTCGTTTTTTTTATCTTTAATTTTGCAACACCTTAATATACAATCTCGTCTTTAGAAGAGAATAGTAATTAGAACAGTTTTAAAGAAGTAATCACTAACCTAAATTTAAGTCAGTTTGTTACAGAGCGAGCTAATAGAACAGTGTAGGGCTAACGATCGTAAAGCACAGATGAAGCTTTATAATAAGTACTGTGATGGTATGTATTATGTTGCATTACGATTTCTTAAAGATCCTTTTGAGGCAGAAGAAGCGATGCAGGAATCTTTTATTAAAGCCTTTTTAAAATTACATCAGTTTACGGGTGATGTAACGTTTGGTGCGTGGCTAAAACGAATAGTGATTAATAAGAGTATCGATATGCTCAAAGCGAAAAAAATGAATATGGTTGCTATTAATGAGCAAGTGATGTCTACAGTAGAAGAGCAAGACGATTGGTCTGTTTCAGATTCTACTACTGTTGAAGAAGTGAAAAATGCAATTGAAAGATTGCCTGAAAAATATAAGTATGCCGTAATGCTATTTTTAATAGAGGGATACGATCATAAAGAAATAAGCGAGATATTAGATATTACACCAGTTGCTTCTCGAACCTTAGTGCACAGAGGAAAGAAACAACTTCAAGATCAATTAAAACATTTAAGAGATGGGACAGGATATTAGAGAATTGCTGAAGCAAGATAATCGGATTCCTTCTGAACGTTTAACAGAGGGGCATCAGGATCGTTTTTTAGCGAGATTGGAAGAAGAACTTCCTAAAAAGGCAAGAAAATTTAATTACGGTTGGTTAAGAATTGCAGCCAGTGTCGTCGTAATATTGTCCATTTCTATGTTAGCATTTAATGAGTTTGGAAATAATGGAATAAACAACAATACACAGGTTGTGGATGCCAATACATCAGATGTTAAAAATGCTACCGTGGTTTTGAGCAAGCAAACATCGTCACTAGCCGAGATGTTTCCTGAGTATGAAAAAACAGAGAATTATTTGCTAACAGGAATAAAGTTTCAACTATCTCAGATTAATGTAGATGATTCTAACAGAGAGTTGGTAGAAAGTTTTATGAAACGATTAGAAAAACTTAACAAAGAGTATCTAGACCTTAATAAGGAATTGATAGAAGTAGGTCCTAATGTGCAAAGTGCCGAGGCAATGATAGAAAATTTGACACTTAGATTATCTCTCTTAAATAGACTAAAAGACAAACTAAAAGAATTAGAAAAAATTGAGAATGAAAATTACATTGATATACAAGCTTAATATTCTTGCACTTAGCGTGGCATGTTGTTCTGGAGTATTTGCTCAAGATAGACTACAAAAGTTAAGTGAAAAGTTTGTTGTAAATGAGGATGTTACCATCCAATTAAATACTAGCCATACGGAAATTGTTTTCGAAAGCTGGAATAAAAACACGGTTGAAGTCGAGGCTTATATCGAAGGAGATAATATTAATGAGAATAATAAAGAACGTTTTCTACAAAACTGGAAGATAGAGGCTTTAGGGAATAGCAGAGAAATTAAGATCAATTCGTTAACAGGAAATTTTTGGTCCGGAACTATATCTTCTGCAAACAATGCTGATGCTCAACCAGAGTATAATAGGTTAGAACCAGTAATTTCAGATATGTTAAGACCTATTCTGAAAAATATTGAAAATAATCCAATGCCTAGCGCTCTTTCGGAAAACTTGGCAAGTATGAATTTCGATACAAATAAGTTTAAAGAAAATGAAGAGAAATATATCCAACAGTGGGGAGATCAAATCAAAGAGAAATTTGGAGATAATTATGAGAATGTTGTAAAAAGTTGGACCAATGAATTAAACAAAAATGCTCAACAAATTCAACCAAATGCTAACTTGAATTCACAAGATTGGGCTGGAGAAGAGTTTGCCAGAAGAATGCAAGCATGGGCTTCTCAATTCTCGGGAGATTTAGAAATTACACAGCGTAATGGTTCAAACGTAACTGTTTATCGATATAGCTCTAGAATGAATAACTCTTCAGGAACAGTACATCGAATAGTAAAGGTAAAAATGCCTAAAAAAGTATTATTAAAGTTAAATATCAGACACGGTAATGTGCAATTAGCGGAAAAAACAGTCAATATGATCGCGTCACTTTCTCATACCAGTTTACAAGGTGATGTTATAGATGGAGACCGTACTTTTATAAGAACATCATATTCTCCAATTGCAATTAAACAATGGAACAATGGAAGGTTAGCTGTTAATTATGTAAAGAACTGCAGAATTCAAAAGGCTAAAAACCTGAGAGTGRATGCAGATTCTAGTAACTTATTTATCCAAGAATTAGAAGATAATGCAGCGATATCAGGTAGTTTTGGAGCGATAACTATAGCGAATCTTTTAGATTCTTTTTCAACTTTAGATCTAGCCGTAGAGAATAGCGATTTTAAATTAAAATTACCTGATACAGCTTTTAATATAGCTTATAGCGGTGTGCAAAGTAGAATATCATTACCGAAAACAGTAGAGGTAAATGCCAGAAGAAATTTTGGAAACATATTTGTAAACGGCTTCAATAAAACGAGAGATACTGATAAAGTTATAACCATAAATTCAAAATATAGCGATATCATACTACAATAATTTTATTATAATGTGTTAATTGTTTAAAGGCTCTGCTAATCAGTTTAGTAGGGCTTTTTTGTTGGCTTATTTTACCAGTAAGAAATAATAAAGATGTAAACATAAAGCTACAAATAAAGAAATAAATGGTGCCGTTTGTACCATTCGTCCTAGAATTAAAATATTTTATCCAATAATTCATAGAATACTTTTTGTCTTTTTCTTTTTATAGTACATTTATTACGGGAAAATACAGAGCATAATTAATTTAATTTCAGTAGCTTATGAAAAAATTAGTACTAATTTTTTCTTTAATGTATGCTACAGTTTTGTTTGGAAATAATGGAAATGACGAAAGCCTCATCGTCAAGCGTAATGGAAACATTATAACTGTAGTTAATTTTAAAGATGGGGACAAAGTAAAATTATTTGAATTACGAACGGGAAAAATAATCACCTATAAAACTAAAAGAGGGATTTTTGATCTTAGTCAACTTCCTGAGGGAAAATACCTGTTAATTAATCGAGATGGACGTAAGGTAATCGTTGAAAAACGAATAGATATGTCAAGCTATTCTAAGTAGCTGGTTGTCAAAACAGAGCGATTGCTTTGGATAATTTTTGTTTAAATTAATGTTAAATTAATCCATTTAATCATTCGTTTATTAATCTTTTTTTAAGAAATTGATAACGCTGAAATGTGGGATTTTTGTTTGTTTATCTTTTTTATCTGCACTTAATCGGCTTTTCTGACATTTTTTAAAAATATAAATATTTGATATTCAATATTTTAGTGTTTAAAATTTGCTTATGTTATCTTTTTTGTGTCATTGGTCGAAAATCAAAAACCTTTGATCTAAAAGTTGTTCAAAATTTTCCAAGAACGACAATTAAACGATATTATTGTATGGTAATCACGTAAAAATGTTACAATAAAAAATCCAGACAATGAGAACTTTACTATTTATTTTAGGTTTCTTTTTCTTGACAAGTGTAAATGCTCGTAATGACGAAAGTTTACAAATTGAGAAGGATGGATTTATTGTAATGGTGGTTGATTTTCAAGATGGTGATAAAATAAAGTTGTTTGAAGTTGAAACAGGAGATCATATTTTATCAAAAACAAGAGGTCAAGTAGATTTAACATTCTTACCGCTAGGAAAATATTTACTAGAGAATAATGAAGGAAAATCTGTAGTTATCGAGAGAACGGATGAAGAAATCGTAATCGAAGAATTAGGTACTGAATATATGGTAGAAAGAGACAGTGATAGAATGCCTATTAGTGAAGTTACTGTTGAAGAAGAGTTAGAAGATATCTATTACAGATCAGAAGTGAATCCATTAGCAGTATCAAGAAACGGAGATGTTTTTACTGTGTTAGATTTCGAAGAAGGAGATAAAATCAAATTATTTGAGGTTGTTGATAAAATACATGTATTAACGAAAACTACTAAAGTGGTTGACCTTACTCAATTATCAGTAGGAAAATATATATTAGAAAATAATAGAGGGCAATCTGTGATCATCGAGAAATTTGATATCGAGATGGAATATACAGACATTGTTGCTTACAATTAAGATTTATTTTATTTACATAGAATAAGTAGAATTTGGGGGAAGACCTATCAGAAATGATAGGTCTTTATAATTTCTAAGAACCTTAGGCTTCTTGTTTGTCCAGATTTTTGGTCATCGTGAACCCCGTAAACAATCCGATACCTGCCATAAAGAATATCGTACCAGGATATGCAACTTCTCCGTGAACTCCCAAAGAGTAGTGTAAAATACCAGCAATAAAAATACCTGATCCAATACCCATTAGTAATAATGAAAAGTTGAGAATAAAGACTTTCCATACTGGCGTCACTCTTTTTGCTTTGCTACTATAAAAAATAGAGGCATCAGCTCCTTTGTCGATTAACGACATGCGCTCTTTGTTTCTCGCAGTAATAAATAAATAGAAAATACCAAAAATGCATCCAAAGATAGATAGTGGTATTAATGCTTCGACAAAACTCATAATTTTAAGATTTAATAGGTTTAACTTAACTGTTCGTTTTTCTCTATGACGTATGTTAATGGAATTCGGTTACAAAAAATTGAAAAAAAATATTTCGTATCTTTTTTAAAATAAATTGTAACCGAAAAAGAAAATGCATCGTCTTATGAAGAAATGAACCATCAATCAGATCAATATTATATAGAGCAGGTGCTCAAAGGAGATGCAAATTCTTTTGCAACTCTAGTGGAGCGTTATCAAAGTCTGGTATATACCGTTACGTATAGGATGGTTAAAAATAAAGAAGAGGCAGAAGAAATTGCTCAAGATACTTTTGTAAAGGCCTATAAATCTTTAATTAATTATAGAGGTGATGCAAAGTTTTCTACTTGGTTGTATACAATAGCATACCGTAAAAGTCTTGATGCAATCAAAACGAAAAAACGCTTTTTGTCTAGTGAGTTGATAGAGGATATCAGTGAAGGAGAAATAGGAATTGTGAATGATGCATTAAATTATTTGCAAAGCAAGGAAAGGAAACAAATAATAACAGATAGTATTCTTAAGTTACCAGAAGAAGATGCGGCTATAGTTACCTTGTATTATTTCGACGAAAAAAGCGTAAAAGAAATTAAGGATATTGTCGGATTAACAGAAGATAATATAAAAATAAAACTGTATCGAAGTAGAAAAAAGTTATATTCGATACTTAAACATTATGTTTCACCAGAAATCAATGCTAGGAATGGAAGAGCCATATAATGACATCAGAGGATTAGTAAAGGAAGCAGGTAATGAATCTCCTTCCATGGATTTTTTGCAAAATGTAATGCACGAGGTAAGTGCTATTCCTAAACACAAGTCGATAGAATATCAACCACTGATTTCAAAAAGAGCTTGGGTTATTATTGGAATATGCGTGATCAGTATATTGATTACGTTATTGTATTTGTCTGAGAGTAAATCAATTTTTGATAATGTGAATATGTATTTTCCGAATGTATCTAAGTTCGAAAACCCATTTTCAGATTTTAAATTTCATAATACTACAATGTACGGAATCATTTTTCTAGCTATTTTGTTTGCTATACAAATAACAGTAATCAAAAGAAGAATGGATAAAACATATTCTGTTTAGATCTTTTTAGTGTTGTAAATCAAAAATATTTTTTAAAAATCAATACATTCTTTAATTTACCTCCAGCTTTAGTTGGCAGAAGTATGAAAAAAAGAATATGTATTATTGGTGCTGGACCAAGTGGGATTACAGCATTAAAAAATTTGATAGATAAAGATCTTGAGGTAATTGTTTATGATCGTAACCTCGATGTTGGTGGAAATTGGATCTATTCAGAAGATATGAGTCATTCTAGCGTTTTTGAAACTACTCATATCATAAGTTCTAAAACTTTATCACAATATGAAGACTTTACTTTCGATGATTTTGATACTACAGTAGCAGATTACCCTTCCCATGATGAATTAAGACGTTATTTTCAGGCATATGCTAAACATTTTAAGCTTTATCCATTTATTCAGTTTGAAACCAAAGTAGAGCATTGTGAAAGAATAAGCGCTACGGAATGGAATATTTCAATCGTTCAAAATGGGAAGAATAGGGTAGAAAAATTTACAGATTTAGTAGTC
The DNA here is from genome assembly GCF_019295435.1 of Aquimarina litoralis. Lineage (GTDB taxonomy): Bacteria > Bacteroidota > Bacteroidia > Flavobacteriales > Flavobacteriaceae > Aquimarina > Aquimarina litoralis_A. Next base: position 41,248 of record NZ_WEKL01000012.1, on the reverse strand, counting down.
TGTAACGGACATCATTCAGTGCCTCGAATTCCTGAATATCCAGGAAATTTTTCAGGAGATTTTATACATTCTCATGCGTATAAAAAATCAGCTCCTTTTGCTAATAAACGAGTATTGGTAATTGGAGGAGGAAATTCTGCCTGCGATGTAGCGGTCGAAACAAGCAGAGTAAGTAAAAGAACTGCGATTAGCTGGAGAAGGGGATATAGAATAATACCTAAATTCTTTTTTGGATTACCTTCTGATATCGTGGGGGCAAGATCGGCTTGGCTTCCTGTAAAACTTAGAAGTTGGTTCAATGATGTATTACTCCGCATCATGCTGGGTAAAAATAAATTATATGGTCTTCAAGAAGTAAAAACAAAGTTTGGTGAAACGCATCCTACCATTAATGATGAGCTATTATACAAGTTAAGACATGGTAAAGTACATCCAAAAGTCGATATCAAGAGAATGGATGGACAAACAGTGTATTTTAAAGATGGTACAGAAGAGGATTTCGATGTTGTCATAGCTTGTACGGGATATATATTGAAGCATTCATTTTTTGACCCTTTATTTATTGATTATAGTAATGGCTCTGTACCATTATATCTCAAAATGTTTCATGAAACGTATCATAATTTATTTTTCGTTGGAATGTTTCAACCTTTGGGATGTATTTGGCCAGGATCAGAGTTACAAAGTAAATTATTAGCAAATTACCTTACAGGAGAATGGAAAATGCCATCAAATATTAAAAAACGCTGCGAGAAAGAGGTGACAAACCCTCATTATAAACAGATTGATACACCAAGGCATACGATCACCGTTGATTACCATAAGTTTAGAAAAGCACTATTAAAACAATTACCTAAAAATTGGATTAGTAAAATACCAAGAATAATCTCAACAAATATATAATGACGCACACATCATTTTCAGAATTTATAAAAAACCTTTCACAAAGTTTTATACCTGTAGTTGATACTAAATTTTCTAAAGAGAACTATAAATTTATAGACTTGTCTCTAAATAATGCTCTTTTAAAATCAATTGATGTTTCTTCTTCAAACGCATTTGAAGCATATATTAATAATTATCTCCATACTCATGATGCATTAGTCGCATATGGAGGATATAATGAGAAAAGGGGCATATACAATCGCAGTGAACATTTTAATCAACAAGATCCTGAAACCGAAAGAAACATTCATTTAGGATTAGATGTTTGGTGTGATTCTGGAACTGCAGTGCTTGCTCCATTAGCAGGAAAGGTGCATAGTTTTAAGAATAATAAGAATTTTGGTGATTATGGACCAACAATTATATTGGAACACAGTATTCAGGATATAACCTTCTTTACTTTATATGGTCATCTAAGTGAAAACTCTATAAAAAATCTACATGAAGGCAAAAGTTTCGTAAAAGGAGATGTTATTGCTGAGTTAGGTACTGCTGAAGTGAATGGAGATTACGCACCCCATTTACATTTCCAAATCATAAAAGATATGCAAGGCAATCAAGGAGATTATCCTGGAGTGTCTAATAAGATACATCTTGATTTCTATTTAGAGAATTGCCCAGATCCTAATTTACTATTAAAAATATAAAAGATCTCTTCTGATTGATATCTGCTTTTTTGGTAGAATTTGAGTAAGAAAGAATATTTTTAGTAATATTTTTCTTGTTATTAATTCTTAAAATTTTGAGATAAACTTATTGTTTGTAAGGGAATTTTTGTGTTTTTGAACGGCTAAATAATGTCGTTTAGCAGTTTTTTTTGTTTTTTTAATTTTCAATTCACTGAAAATCAGTTATTTGTATTTTTTTTAACAATATTTTTGTATTTGAACGAAAATACGAGCAATTTGGTCTAAAAGTCTGATTTCTAGTTGGTGGCATAAGTATTTTGAACTATACTTGTATGGTAAAGCCGTAATAACTTAACTTTAAAGCCCCCAAATAAAATGAAAGTTACAGCCCTAATATTCAGTCTATTTTTATCTCTTACAATTTTTGCAAACGAAGATAATAAGCTTACAGTTAGTCAAGATGGTATGACTGTAGAAGTAGTTGATTTCGAAGAAGGAGATAAGCTTAAATTATTCGAATTAGAATCTGGAGATCATATCTTATCTAAATCATATTCTTTAATAGATCTTAGTCAATTACCTGTTGGATCATATTTATTAGAAAATAACGCAGGAAAGTCAATCATCATTGATCGTCAAGCAGAGGAGTTGATAATCGACGGAGCGGTTATTACACAAGAAGAAGAATTCATTGTAGAGAACGATAGTGAATTATTAGGGGATGATGAAAATAMAGCTGTAGAAGAAGAGTTTATTAATAACTACGTAAACAAGAACGATAACTTATTAGCAATAGAAAGAGTTGGGGATATCATTGAAGTATTGGATTTTGAAGATGGTGATAAGCTAAAGTTATTTGAAGTAAAAGATACAGTTCACGTATTATCAAAAACAACAAACGTGATAGATTTAAGTCAATTACCTGTAGGTTTATACGTTTTAGAAAATAGCAAAGGAGATTCTGTAATCGTTGAAAAGTTTATAGAAAACCAAAATACACTTACAGATTTATAGAAATCTGTGAAAGTGGGGGGAAACAGGATCTAGGTCCAACAATTAAAGCGGGTTCATTTTGAATCCGCTTTGATTTTTTATATACTTCAAAATAATAGCTAGTAATTCTATTCGTCGAGAATATTTTGTAAAATATATGTGTTGTTCTCTCCATGAGTGAATACACCGGTTATTTGTTCTTGATTATTTATTCTTGTTAATAATTCCAAACATAAACTTCCGCATTCTATAGATATAGATGAGTTGATCAAAGAAAAATTATTTTCTTGATCTACAATTACCCAATTTAAAAAAGTATCTTCATTAGTGTTAAGAGTTAATTGTATTTTAAATTCAGTGTCTAAAGGTGCAGCTTGCTTTGATAATACCTCAAGTAGCTCTAGTTTGATACTTGAACCGTCTTGAGGAGGATCGGATATTTGGATTTTCTTTACCAAAAGATCATGTATAAAACCCAATTCATATTCAAAACCCTGAATTTCCGAATAACTATTTAAAAATTCTTCTTGTCCAATTTGATTGCCTTCTTGTATTGTATTGATAACTCCAAGATTTCCAAAAAAAGTGATAAAACCAGTGTCTAGATAGTGATTTACTCGAATCGAGGTGATTTCTATAACATCATCGTCATCGTTACAGGAAATAATAAGTAAGAGTAATATTAGTATAAGTGGCGCTCTTTTCATGGTTGATCGTTTATTATTAGATCAAATTTTGTTTAAATGGTTGCGGAGCTTGCTGGAAAAAAAAACATAAAAAAACAATACATAGAATTATGATGTATTGTTTTTTTATGTATATTTGAACTATGTATTCAAAAGAACTTTTAAAAGGAACCCTTTCTGTAATTATACTGAACCTTTTGTCAGAAAAAGGAAGGATGTATGGTTACGAGATTTTTCAACAAGTAAAAGAAAGATCAGACGGTAAAATATTGTTAAAGGATGGATCATTGTATCCAGCACTACAAAAAATGAAAAAAGATGGTTTATTATCCTGTGAAGAGGAATATGTAGGGAAAAGAGTGCGAAAGTATTATTTGCTGACTACAAAGGGAGAAAAGGAGAAAGTAAGCTATTTAGAAGAACTACAGGATTTCATGGAGACATTAAACAAGGTTATTTTTCCAAAACTTGATGTCATATGAAATTAAATGAAGAACAAGAAAATAGGATAGAGACATTTGTGGATGAGCAAGGTCTCAAATTAACTTCTTTACGAGATGATATTCTTGATCATTTGTGTTGTGTGGTAGAAAGTGATCTCAAAACAGGAAAAACTTTTGATCAATCATTAAAGGATGCTGTGCTTGATCTAGCGCCAAATGGATTGATCGATTTAGAAAGAAAAACATTTTTTTTATTAAACTCAAAACGAATTCTTATGATGAAAAAACTGATGTATTTAATCGGATTTATTGGAGCGCTTGCGTTAACTACCGGTGTTGTGTTTAAAATATTATGGTATCCGGGTGCTAATATGTTGCTTATGACTGGTTTTCTGATATTATTATTACTTTTTGTTCCTATGGTGACAATAGATAGGTATAAGGTAGCCATTGCAAAAAACTTATCAGAGCGATTAAAAATTATTTTGGGTTGTATATCTGCTGTTATTGTCGGTCTAGCAGGATTGTTTAAGGTAATGCATTGGATGGGAGCTGAGTTCTTGTTATTGGCTGGAGGACTTATTTTCGCAGTTGGATACTTGCCATTTTTATTCTTTACAATGTATAAAAAATCCCTTGTTTAATAAGAAGTCAAATATAGCATCGATAATATTTCTTTTCCTAGTTTTATTAGCTTGCTCCGATAAGGAAGAGGAATATAGAAGACTAGAAATGCTTCAGGATAATGGTATTCCTGATTTAAAAAATAGAATTAAAAATATTTCTAGGGTACTTGTTGTAGTTCCTCATGCTGATGATGAGTTGGTAGCAGCGGGATTAGTCCTGTATTTAAAGGAAAGAGGAGCAATTGCTCATTTATTAACGCTTTGTGATCATGGAGAGCCTCGTCAAAGTGAATTAAAATGTTCTGCTGAAAAAATTGGCTTTGATAAATATGAAAATGGAGGATTTATAAATAACAAGTGGGAAGATATTATAGAGAATAAAATCCTCTTTTGGAAAGAGAATAAAGACAAAATAAAGGATGTAATACAACAAAAAATAAATAGTTTTCAGCCAGAAGCTTTGGTTACATATGATTCTTCAATTGGTGCAACTGGACATCCAGAACATCTAATATCTGCAGAGATTATCGAATATTTATTTAAAGGAAATAATAATCTTGTTAATTTCAGACCTAGATATTTATTTCAAATTTCCTTACCTCCGAAGTTGGAAGATTTTTTAGTTGCTAAAACCAATATGTATAGGCAAACAAAACAAATTAAAAAAGTAGATAGAATGCCATCTCCGAATGTGGCAATCAATATAGAAAAATATTGGGATGTTAAAAACTTAGCGGGTTTTTGTCATAAATCACAATTAAATGCTTTAAAGAGGGCCTATTTAATATATGATAAGTCTTATAAGAAGTTACATCCGAAGACTTTTAGTAAAGAGTATTATAGGTTGTTGGAAAATAAATAAAAGTTTATAAATAAAAAAACCTGCAGGTAGAAACTGCAGGTTTTTTATAATTGAGTTGTCAATATATTTCTAATCATTTACAAGCACCCATTCTCCTTTTTCGATTAAGGGAATTGCTTGCTTGTATTTTACAGTTTTGTTTTCGCCACTCATTACGTGTTTAATAGTAACTTTATCGTTACGCCCTATTTTAGGTTGATCACGTACAATAGTTTCAGTTACTTGCTGACGTTGTTGTGTTTGTCCAGCTGCTCTATTTTGCGCTGCACGTTCATCCATATTAGGAATTTCTTCTTTTGAAGTTTCTAATTTTTCTTTTTTACGTGTCTGGCGAGCTTCAGAAATATCTTGTGTATTACCAGTTGGTAATTCTCCTTTAAATAAGAATGAGATCACATCTTTATTTACATCTTCAATCATCGCTTTAAACAATTCAAAGGCCTCAAACTTATAGATAAGTAATGGATCTTTTTGTTCATGAACCGCTAATTGAACACTTTGTTTTAATTCATCCATTTTACGAAGATGCGTTTTCCAAGCGTCATCGATGATAGCCAAAGTGATATTTTTCTCGAAATCAGTAATTAATTGCTTTCCTTCACTTTCATAAGCTTTTTGCAGATTAGTAGCTACATTCAAGCTTTTTACTCCATCAGTAAAAGGAACTAAAATACGTTCGTAATTACTTGAAGGATCTTCATATACTTGTTTGATAACAGGATATGCAGTTTCTGCATTACGCTTCATTTTGTCTTGATAATGTTCATAAGCGGACTTGTATACTTCACCTGCAATTTTTTGAGCATCCATTTTTTCAAACTCTTCAGCGCTAATAGGGCTACTCATAGAGAAATAACGAATCAATTCGAATTCAAAGTTTTTAAAGTCCTGAGCATTCTTATTAGATTCTGTAATTACCTCGGCTGTATCATAGATCATATTGGCAAGATCTACACGAAGACGTTCTCCAAATAAAGCATGATAGCGTCTTTTGTAAACCACCTCACGTTGCGCATTCATCACATCATCATATTCTAATAATCTTTTACGAACACCAAAATTGTTTTCTTCTACTTTTTTCTGCGCTCTTTCGATAGATTTAGAAATCATAGAATGCTGAATTACTTCACCTTCTTTTAATCCCATTCGATCCATCATTTTAGCAATACGCTCAGATCCAAATAAACGCATTAGGTTGTCTTCTAAAGAAACATAGAATTGAGAACTTCCTGGATCTCCCTGACGACCAGCACGTCCACGTAACTGTCGGTCTACTCGTCGAGAATCATGACGCTCTGTACCGATAATTGCTAAACCTCCAGCAGCTTTTACATCATCTGTTAATTTGATATCCGTACCACGACCTGCCATATTTGTTGCGATAGTTACAACTCCAGGATTTCCAGCTTCCGCAACGATATCAGCTTCTTTTTTGTGTAGTTTCGCATTCAATACATTATGAGGAACTTTACGAATAGTAAGCATTCTACCTAATAATTCAGAAATTTCTACTGAAGTAGTACCGATCAATACAGGTYTTCCTGCTCTTGCTAATTCTGTAACTTCATCAATTACAGCATTGTATTTTTCACGTTTCGTTTTATATACTAAATCTTCTTTATCTTTTCTTGCGATTGGTCTATTGGTCGGAATTTCTACTACATCCAGTTTGTAAATTTCCCAAAGCTCTCCAGCTTCAGTTACTGCTGTACCCGTCATACCAGATAACTTGCCATACATTCTGAAATAGTTCTGTAGTGTAACGGTAGCAAAGGTTTGTGTAGCATCTTCAATTTTTACATTTTCCTTTGCTTCAATCGCTTGATGTAATCCATCGCTATAGCGACGTCCATCCATAATACGACCTGTTTGCTCATCAACAATTTTTACTTTATTGTCCATAACCACATATTCTACATCTTTTTCGAATAATGAATATGCTTTTAATAATTGTCGTAAAGTATGGATACGTTCACTTTTTACGCTGTAGTCTCTAAACAGATCTTCTTTTTTCTCAGCTTCCTCTTCTTTAGATAATCCTAGATTCTCAATTTTAGCGATTTCCATTCCAATCTGTGGAAGTACAAAGAAATCTGGATCATCCTTACCAGAAAGGTACTCAACACCTTTATCGGTAAGATCTATTTGATTATTTTTTTCTTCGATTACATAATAAAGATCTGCATCAATTTTATGCATTTCTCTATTGTTATCTTGCATGTAGAAATTCTCTGTTTTCTGAAGTAACATTTTTACTCCTTCTTCACTTAAGAATTTAATCAATGCTTTATTTTTTGGGATACCTCTATATACTTGTAATAGTTTAAAACCACCATCTTTGGTATTTCCTTCTTTGATAAGCTTTTTTGCTTCAGCAAGAACCGATGTTAAGTATTTTTGTTGTACCGATACAATATCAGCGATTTTTGGCTTTAATTCATTGAATTCATGAATGTCTCCTTTTGGAATAGGACCAGAAATAATTAGTGGTGTACGAGCATCATCAATTAGTACAGAATCTACCTCGTCAATAATTGCATAATTGTGAGGGCGTTGTACCAAATCTTCTGGAGCATGTGACATATTATCTCTTAAGTAGTCAAAACCAAATTCATTATTGGTTCCATAAGTAATATCAGCGTTGTATGCCGCTCTTCGTTCTGCAGAATTAGGTTTGTGATTGTCAATACAATCCACTGTTAGTCCATGGAATTGGAAAATAGGAGCCATCCATTCACTATCACGTCTTGCCAGATAATCATTAACGGTAACCAAATGTACTCCGTTACCAGATAATGCATTCAAATAAACAGGTAAGGTAGCAACTAAAGTTTTACCTTCTCCCGTTTGCATTTCAGCAACTTTTCCTTCATGTAATGCAATACCACCAATCAACTGTACATCATAGTGAATCATATCCCATTTCACCTCTTTTCCTGCTGCATCCCAGCTTGTAGACCAAATAGCTTGATCTCCATCTAAAGTGATATGATCTCTAGAGCCAGATAATTCTCTGTCATAAGCCGTAGCTTCTACAGCGATCGTTTCGTTTTCAGCAAATCTTTTAGCTGTTTCTTTAACTACTGCAAAAGCTTCAGGTAAAATAGTATTCAAAGCTTTTTCTGTAGCGTCATAAGCATCTTTTTTTAATTTATCGATCTCTCCATAGATATCCTCTTTTCTGTCAATATCCTCGGTTGCATCTGCTTCCTCTTTTAAAGAATCTATTTTCGCATTAATATCTGCACGTGCATCGTTAATAAATTTTTTGAACTCTACTGTTTTTTCTCGAAGTTCATTGTCAGAAAGTACCTCAATGCTTTTTGAAGCTTTCTTAATCAATTCAACTTTGGGTTGAATTTCTTTTATATCTTTTTTGGATTTATCTCCAACGAATACTTTTAATACAGAATCTAAAACTCCCATGATTAATTTATGGTTATGTGTTTATTTGAGATCTACAATAATATTCAATTTATTGTTTCACCAAATGATTGTTTTTGGTAACCTCTTATTTTGTTGAATTTGTAGTAATCTCCATGCCGTTAAGGCAATATTATACAATGCTTCACCAAGCTTTCTAAAGCCTAGGAAAGTGGCGTAATTTACGCAAAAAAAAAGCCTCTTGCGAGACTTTTAGTACTATTTAAATATTTTTTTAATATTCATCCTCATTCCAAAGATAATCTTCGTCAGTAGGATAATCTGGCCATATCTCTTCTATAGAATCATACGAATCTCCCTCATCTTCAATAGATTGTAGGTTTTCCACAACCTCCAGCGGTGCTCCCGTACGAATTGCATAGTCAATTAACTCATCTTTGGTTGCTGGCCAAGGTGCATCACTCAAATAGGATGCTAATTCTAAAGTCCAATACATATGCTTGCTGGTATTAATTTTTTTGCAAAAATAATTTTTTAGTTTAAAAAGTCAAGTAAAAAATTAATTATTTAAACAATAATTATAAGAACGTGATTTTTTGGGTATTACCCTTAATTTGTTTTTAAAACCTTTAGAGAATTTAAGAATTTTTCTGAGGAATCCATTTTATCTCTTCAGCTTGTAAATCGTGTGACAACTTTCGTGCCAGTACAAATAGATAGTCAGATAGTCGGTTTAAGTATTGTAAAGTTGTCTCTTCAAAAGGTGCTATTTCGTATAAGGCAGTAGCTAAACGCTCGGCTCTCCTGCATACACAACGGGCAATGTGACAGAATGACACAGTTTGATGTCCTCCAGGTAATACGAAATGTGTCATAGGTGGTAATGAATCATTCATACGATCCATTTCTGTTTCTAACAATGTAATATCTTCTGTAGAAATAGTAGGGATATTTAAGCGTTTTTTTCCACTTTTTAAGACAGCTTTATCTGGATCCGTTGCTAAAACCGCTCCAACGGTGAACAATTTATCTTGAACATTTATCAAAATCTTTTTACTAAGTTCATCGATTTTCTGGTCTCTGATAAGACCTATATAAGAGTTGAGCTCGTCCACTGTACCATAACTATCAATACGAATATGGTGTTTAGGAACTCTGGTTCCACCAAATAATGCAGTGGTTCCTTTATCTCCAGTTTTTGTATATATCTTCATCTGTTTTTTCTTTATATTAAAATAATAACCATAGCTTCAATACTGATGGTAATTCAAAACCAAGGAAAACTTATTTTTTCTTTTTTTTAAAGTAGTTCTTCCTAAAATCTCTAGAGTCTCTTTGGTATAGCTTTCTTTTGTTTCTTGCAGAATTCCAGCGAACTATAAAAAATAGAATTGCTATTCCGATAACAAGTAGTATTAGCTGTGTTTCTTCAGAAAGTGATTCAAGCATGATGTGTTGTTTTGTGGTAAAAGTAGTAAATAGTATGTTAGTTTTTCGGTTCTAGTTTTTTTTAAGAGTAATTAAGACAGAAATCAAATTACAAGCATATAACATCATTGAAGTTATTCTTTATAGAAATAGTATCCAGTATTCATTTCATTCAAGTAAAACCTTTCTTATTCTAAGACTTATTTACTCATCACGATTTCTTACATTTGTACAGCTATGGAATTCTCATCAAAACTATTGGAAAATGCGGTATACGAAATGTCCCAGTTACCTGGTATAGGGAAACGAACCGCTTTGAGATTGGTCTTACATCTACTAAGACAGCCTGAAACGCAAACCCAACATCTTGTAAATGCATTAGGTACCTTACGAAAAGATGTAAAGTTCTGCAAAAAATGTCATAGTATTAGTGATGTAGAAATATGTGATATTTGTAGTAATCCGAATAGAATTCAGGATATTGTATGTGTTGTAGAGGATATCCGAGATGTAATGGCTATAGAAAGTACAGGACAGTATAGAGGATTATATCATGTATTAGGAGGGAAAATTAGTCCTATGGATGGTATTGGTCCTCAGGATCTTAAAATTACCTCGTTGGTAGAAAAGGTTAAATCTGGGCAGGTGAGCGAATTAATTTTTGCACTTAGCGCTACGATGGAAGGAGATACTACAAACTTTTATATCTATAAACAATTAGAAGATGTAGAAGTGAAAATAGCTACTATTGCTCGAGGAATTGGTGTTAATGATGAATTGGAATATGCAGATGAAGTAACACTAGGTAGAAGTATTATCAATAGAATTCCCTTTGAAAATGCATTGAAAAGCTCTTAACTTAGTACCTAATTTTAAAACACGATCTCCTGGAATTATCCGTCATTATTCTTAATTACAACGTACGTTATTTTTTAGAGCTTTGTATACTTAGTGTTCAAAAAGCTACAAAAAACTTGAATGCAGAGATTATTGTTATAGATAATAACTCTCTTGATGATAGTTGTAAAATGGTAAAAGAGCGTTTTCCAAATGTCTCACTTATTGAAAATAAAGAGAATGTAGGTTTTGCTAAGGCAAACAATCAAGGAGTAGCTATGGCTAAAGGAGAATATATTTGTATTCTTAATCCTGATACCGTTGTGGCCGAAGATACATTTATCAAAATTCTAGCAGCTTCAAAAAAGCTGTTTCATATGGGAATGGTTGGACCTAGATTGATTGATGGTACAGGCAATTTTTTACCTGAAAGTAAACGTAATGTACCTTCTCCATTAACTTCATTCAGACGTTTGTTCGGAATCAAATTAAGGAAGGTAAAAAACTATTATGCAGATCATATTTCAGAAACAGCTATTGGTGATGTGGATATCTTAGTGGGTGCTTTTATTTTAGTCAAAAAAACAGCTTATGAATCTGTATTTGGTTTTGATGAAGACTATTTCATGTACGGAGAAGACATTGACCTTTCGTATAAAATGAAAAGAAAGGGGCTGGAGAATTATTATATTGGCTCTATTCCTGTTATTCATTATAAAGGTGAGAGTACAGATCGGAACTCAGAATACATTAAACGATTTTATGGCGCTATGCGATTGTTTTATCGTAAACACTTTAAAAGCAATTGGTTCTTAGATGCTATTGTTTCTGTTGGAATTCGTTTTATTTCAGTAATACAGTCTTTTAAGAATCATCAAAAAGAAAAAGAAATAACTGAGAACTACTATTTAGTGTCAGAGAATGAAGAAATTAGACAGCGACTTAGTAGTGTTTTACAAAAAGAAGTGGAATTTACTTCTGTAGAATCTGCTCGTGATTTGGCATATCGTAATAACGAGCTTATCTTTGACAATGATATGATGAGCTTTGGAGAGATTATAAAAAAAATGCAAGAATTAAAGAATTTAGGCATCACATTTAAGATCATACCAACAGGATGTAATTTTATGTTAGGTAGCGATTTTAGTGATGGAAAAGGAGAAGTAATCGCTTTTTAAAGAAACTTTAATAAAGGAAAAATAATCTAAGAGCTTAAATTTTATTAATTTCGCAAAAAACATAACTAATAAATACCTTTGATTAAGAATATGGCAAAATTTGAGCTTAAACTTCCGAAGATGGGTGAGAGTGTTGCAGAAGCAACGATAACAACTTGGCTAAAAGAAGTTGGGGATACTATCGAAATGGATGATGCAGTATTAGAAATTGCAACTGACAAAGTTGATAGCGAAGTCCCTTGTGAAGTCGAAGGAGTATTGGTAGAAAAACTTTTTGAAGTTGATGATGTAGTAAAAGTTGGTCAAACCATTGCTATTATTGAGACAGAAGGTGAAGGAGTTGTTGATGCGTCTCCTGCCGATACAACTCAGAAAGTTGAGGCTGTTCCAGAAACAGCTGCAGTTATAGAAAATGATATGGCGGCAGTTACCGAAACTGTGGTGTCAAAGACTGATTATGCAGAAAGTTCTAAGTTTTATTCTCCTTTGGTTAAAAATATAGCTTCTGCAGAAGGAGTATCTCTAACCGAATTAGAAAGTATCTCAGGAACAGGAAAAGATGGAAGAGTTACGAAAAATGACATTTTACAATATGTAGAGGATCGCAAAGCTGGAAAAACCGCTAAAGTAGTTGCTGCACCGGAAGTTGCAACTCCAAAAGTAGCTACCTCTGCACCAATTGCAAAGAAAGAAACACCTAAGGCAACACCAGTTGTAGCTTCTGGAGATGATGAAATCATAGAGATGACGAGAATGGGGAAACTGATCTCTCACCATATGGTAGAATCCGTACAGACTTCTGCTCATGTACAATCTTTTATAGAAGCAGATGTTACTAATATCTGGAATTGGAGAAATAAGGTAAAAGGTGATTTCATGAAAAGAGAAGGAGAGAAACTGACTTTTACTCCTATATTCATGGAAGCTGTTGCTAAGGCAATACGAGATTTCCCATTGATTAATATTTCAGTTTCTGGAGATTCCATAATTAAAAAGAAAAATATTAATTTAGGTATGGCAGCTGCGTTACCTGATGGTAATTTAATTGTTCCAGTGATAAAAAATGCAGATCAATTAAATCTAGTAGGTATGACTAAGGCGGTAAATGACTTAGCCAATCGAGCGCGTAATAATGCGTTAAAACCTGATGATATTCAAGGTGGTACGTATACAGTAACGAATGTAGGTACTTTCGGGAGTATTATGGGAACACCTATTATCAATCAACCTCAAGTAGCTATTTTAGCATTAGGAGCAATTCGTAAAGTGCCAGCTGTAATCGAGACACCTGATGGCGACTTTATTGGTATCCGTTATAAAATGTTCTTATCGCATTCATATGATCATAGAGTGGTAAACGGAGCATTAGGAGGACAATTTGTGCAAAGAGTAAAAGATTACCTAGAAGCTTTTGACGTAAATAGAGAGTTTTAAGTTAAGTCTTTTTTAAAAGTATAATACAATAGAACCACGACATGTATTGTCGTGGTTTTTTAATTGTTAATAATCAAAATTCTCTGTTATATTTGCCGAGCAATCATCAAAAAACGAGAACAATGAAACGTACTATTTTCTTTACATTTATTTTCATAGTCAATTTATTGAAAGCCCAAACAGTATATACTGATGTATATGTTGGTGATTTTCCAATATCAATAGTGTTAATAGATAATTACCTTTATGTCGGAGAATTTAGTTCAGGAGAAGTATCTAGAATAGATTTGACTGATAGTAATCCTGTTCCAGAAACTGTAGCTACCGGTTGGACGGTAGCGCAAGGTCCTTGGAAAATGATATATGATGAACAAAATAATGATATTTATGTAGGTAGTTTTACTGAAGTTAGAAAGGTAGATCTTGATGCATCAGTACCAATGGTGTCTGAAGCCTTTTCTGCTACAGGGATTTCGGAAGGTCTAACTATTAATAATAATATATTGTATAAAGCTACTAATGGATCTCTTCATACTATTGATTTGAGTGTTGGTCCAGCAAGTTATACTTCTATTTATACTGATGCTACTGGTAATATGGGAGATCTTACATTTTATAATAATGAATTGTATTATGCTAGTGATACGGATGGTTCTGGTGTTCGAAATGCGATATATAAGATAGATTTGTCAGCATCTAGTTTGAGTCAAGAATTAGTAATTGACACTGGAGTTACGGGAGGAACTATTCAGAAAATGCACGTTGTTGATGACTTTATGTATCTTTCTGTAGAGGCTCCTGGAGGACATCTATTGGGAAGAATAAATTTAAAAGATGCAGTACTTCCTATTGCAGATTTTACAACAGTTCTGTCAGGTTATTCAGGAGCTATGTTAGGAATAGTGAATTTGGGTAATACATTTTATGGTACTTTAGGGACTCAAGTAATTGTTACTTTTCAAGATCAAACATTAAGTGTAGGAGATTTTTCTGTTCAAAACCCAATACGGATATATCCAAACCCTGTAAAAGATAATTTGTTTATAGACAACTTTGATTCGAAAAATCAGGAGATCGAAATTTATACGATGCAAGGAAAAAAAATCTTGAATCGTTCAAATGTGGTTTCAGAAAGTGTCAATGTGAGCTCCATACCACAAGGGTTATATTTTATGAAAGTGAAATCTGATACGAAAGAAACAACATTGCGATTTGTAAAAAGATAACAAGCTTATTGAGTTTACTAAAATATTCAATAGTATATAAAATTATAGATTGTATACCTCATTCGTCATAAGATATAAAAAACCACGATTTTCGTTATCGTGGTTTTTTATTTCACGGAAAACGGTGTGGTGCCAAAATAGTATTTTATTCAAATTTGTATTGTTATATATGAATAGATAGAAACTGCAATGTTAAACAAAGTCCTAATTAGATCAATACAACAGCTAGTAGCAATTATAATGCTTGTGCTCTGTTCTAATGTGCTTTTAGGTCAAGATGTATTGGTAATTGAAGGTAAAGATATCTGGGTTCGGGAAACTCCAAAAACTGGTAGAGTTGTAATGAAATTAAATACTGGAGATACTTGTTCGGTTCTCAAGAAATCAGATATGCAAATAATTAGAGGACAAGAAGATTTCTGGTATTATATTGATTTTAAAGGTGAAAAAGGTTGGGTTTTTGGTTCGCAAACTTCAATAAAGCAAAAAGCTTCCTTGCATAATTTCGAACCTTTTTTGAAATACTTTATGAATACCACTTTTTTTGGAGAATATATCAATAACCTTATTAGAGATAAGTCGCCTAAAGTAACTCGGTTTGTAAAAAAAGATATAGGTGTTCATCGATTGTTTAATCCTGGTTCTGCATGCGTATTATGCGATAATTTTGAAGGTTATATACCGATATTTCCCAAAGTAGATCCTCTTACTCTTTATGAAAACCGATCTCCTGAAGGTGGTTTTTGTGAAGAAAGTAAAGATGCAGATGGAGTGTATTATATAAAAGTAGATAAACTACCAACCTATGCTGATGTTGTAAATGGAACTTCTAAACAAATTTATATTCCTGCAAACTATCGGAATAATATGAAAATTAAAGTAGATGTCTTGAAAGAAAAACATATCATTAAAACCATGTATTTTATGATTGCAGACAATAAATGGAGGCTTGTTTTAATAGATGATTGCGACTGTTCAGCCTAGTTTTATTATTGGGAGAATGATCTAGAAAGATCTTTTATGAGAACTCTTTTGCTAATTAAGATGTAACAAAACCTTATTAAAAGGTACTAATTTAATAGAAAGTATTTTATAATATTAATTTTTGACTTTATGGATATTAATGAAGCTTCGAAATTTTTCAAAAATTTGATCACAGAAACTGAAGATAGGTCTGAAGAAAAAATATATAAAAAGTTTGTAAATATATTATCTCAATTAGAAAATAGAGATCTTTCTGAAGAACAATTGGATGGAATTCAAAATAAATTAGATGATGTTAGTATTGATGTAAAAAGGGAAGAAAGAAAGAAATACTTCAAAGGAAAACTTTCGGAGTTTTGTAGCTATATTAGAAAAGAACTTTCTTTACTTTCAAGCGAGCATTACATGACCATTGGTATGAGTATAGGAATGTGTTTAGGTATGAGTGTTGGAATGATTTTCGGAGTTGTTTTTGGGGCTAATACTGATCAATCAAAAAGTCTAGTATACGGAATGTCATTTGGAATGCCTATCGGAATGTCAATAGGTTTAGCAATTGGTGCGGCAATGGATTTAAAAGCCAAAAAAGAGGGTAGAGTTTTAGATACCAAATTGGATTACCTTAAGAAATAAATATTTCACTGAAAACAGTGTAGGGAAATAAGCTATGACAATAGATATTTGATTGCTGTTAATTGTAAAAGCTAATTCAAATGTCAAACTTATTGAATACTGTAGAATCCTGGAGTGAAATTTCAATTCCCGAACGTCTTAAAACTTTTTATCTTTCAGAAATCGAAACCTATGAGGATCATACTATTGCTAATTTGCCTGGTTGGGATCCTAGCTGTGAGTTTGATTTAGACTTTTCTCTGGATACTATATCGGAATTAATGGATAGGCATTCGGATTGGATTCAAACAGCTTCTGAAAGTGATCAGTGCCAATATATTGCTTTTTCGAGTTTGGATGATGAAACGGATTTTCTTGCGGTTAATATAACGAATGAAAACTGTCCGATATATTTTGGAAATCATGAAACTGGAGGTTTTCAAATGATTTATAAAACCCTTGATAATTTTTTACAGTACTTAGATAGTGAGGATGTAAATCCAATGGAGCTTTTTCCAACATTATATGAAAAAGCTAAGGTCGCCTTTTTTGAGAATGATGATGAAAAGGTTATAACGTTATTGGGTGACTTTTTTGATAAATATCCTATGGATCCTGGCGTTCCAGGACCTTTTATGAAGCAAATACCGGAAGCGCTGAACATAGTAGCCTGTTCTCATTATAATCTTGAACAGTTCGATGAAGCTATGAATATGTTAGAATTGGCTTGTAATGGTATTTTTTGTAGAAATGCTTTTTTAAATCGAATTAAATTTAAGTTACTTTCCTCAGAATATGATATGGCAATGCAATTGTGTACTCAAGGATTAGATAGATTTTCAGATTCATATTCAACATCCTTTATAAATTTATATAAAGGTGTGATTTTTGGAATTTCGGAAAATTATGAAGATGCATTGGCTTGTTTTGCATTAATGTCTGGAGATATGGAAAAAAGTGATTTTAATATTTTGACTCCAATAGCAGCGGTATATACACATTACACTCCTGAAACAGACTTTCAAAAAGTATTTTCTCAAACTTTAAGTGTTATACAACAAGTAGGTTAGAGGAGAAGTTATAGTTGTTATACTATTTCTAACAATTATTCATCATTAAATCCTTAATTTGGGTGTGTGAGTAAGAGAATAGCATATGTTACAGATATACATTTAGATGAACCGTTTCCTAAAACTGTTGGAGTAAATGCGAGAGAAAACTGGGAGAAAATTTTAGATGACATATCTAAAAGAAACATCAAGCAAATTATTATTGGAGGAGACATTGGAGAAAACGCTTCTTTGCCATGGTTTTTTGAATCATTAGAGCCGTATGATTGGTCAATTTCTTTAGGAAATCATGATGATTTTTCCATAGTTTATCCTTGTCAGAAGATACTGCGTCCTAACATAGATACTCCTTATTATAGATGGGAAACTGATTTTTTTAAATTTATTTTTTTTGACTCTAGTAAGGAAGTAGTAGATCAAAAACAACTAGAATGGCTTGGAAAAGAATTAATTACTCAGAAGAGGATACTGCTTTTTATCCATCATCCGATTATACCGATTCCAGTCCTTATGGATAAGAAATTTTTTCTGAAAGGGAAAGAGAAGATCCAATCTATATTAGAGGAATATCATAATGATATTACGATATTTTCTGGTCATTACCATATGAACAATCATCAAATCTATAAAAATATCCATCAATATGTTACGCCAGCAGTATCTTATCAAGTAGAAAAGGATTTAGATGAAATAAAAGTTCATAGTAATTCATTTGGATATAGAATCATTGAATTACAAAAGGATCAGTTATTTACTGAAGTTGTTTTATTTTAGATAAATATTTGATATTTAATTGTTTATAAGGGTTTTTGACAAGATTTAATTTGGTTTTTGCTTTTTTCGTTTTGCAGAAATGTTTTCCAATTGTTCATTTACAATGAGATTATAAGTGTAAGAGGATTCTTGATCTGTCAAAGGAATAAGAATTGTCATTTGTATCTTACTATTGGCAGGGATATTTTTGATAATAGGTTTCTGAGCACTTTTTCGATATCCAATCGGATTAATTTTTAGAAAAACACTTTTGTCAGAATCTGTATCGTTTTTTACATAAATAATGGTACGTTTTTTTTGTACAACTTCTATTAAATATACAGATTTTTTCTGAGCGAAACTTACCGTAAATAGTAGGCTGTTCAAATAAATAAAAAGGAAGATAGGTGTTTTAAGAGTTGACCACATATGTCTTTTTACATAAAGATAATAAGATTTAGAAATGGTAGGTTATCAAATTATCTGTTTTGTAGCAAGAAAATAATACTATCCCCTAAATAAGAAGAATCGATCTTTCATTTTTTCAATTTCAGAATTCTTATTGGTTATGATATAATCAATTGCTTCTGTTGTAAAATGTTGGCCTTTTTCAGTTAAAGAAACAATATCATTTTCAATACTAATCATATTGTTTTTTAGCGCTAGGTCTAATACTGATTTTGATTTCACTTTTTGCCAGTTAATATGATCATTTAAGTGTTTAACATGTCTTTCGTTTTCATCATCTACGTGATTGCCTAAATGCAATAAAAAAGTAAGTAAAGAAACTTCAATTCTTTGTTGTTTTTGACGATATAATACTGAAAAATATCCTCTATTGGGAGCGAATAAATACACTACTAAAAAGATAATTCCTAATACTGTGGTCATAGATCCTGAAATAGAAGCGTCTAATCCATGTGCCAACCAATATCCAGAAATTGCGGCGATTACTCCAAAAACACAAGCTAGCAAGATCATTTTCTTTAGATTATTTGTAAGCAAATAAGCAGTAGCGGCAGGTGCAATCATAAATGCTATAACCAATATTGCTCCAACCGCATCAAAAGCCCCAACGGTTGTGATAGATGCAACAGTCATGAGTCCATAATGCATTATAGCTGGAGATAGTCCAATGGCTGCAGCAAGCCCAGCATCGAATGTACTAACTTTTAACTCTTTAAAAAAAGCAAAAAGCAGCCCACAAGTACTTACGAGAATGGTGCCAATAATCCAAAGAGATTTAGGACCTAAATCTATTCCTTGGATTGTTAATCTGTCAAAAGGAGCAAAAGCCAGTTCTCCTAAAAGTACTGAATCTATATCCAGATGAATATCATTTGCATTTTGGGCAATCATGATCACTCCAATGCTAAACAACGCCGGAAAAACTAATCCGATGGCGGTATCTTCCTTAACCAATCCTGTTTTTTGAATAAATTCCACTAGAATAACAGTGAAAACCCCACTCAAGGCAGCTAGAAGTATTAAAAGAGGAGAAGATAAATCTTGAGTTATAAAAAAACCGATTACAATTCCTGGTAAAATCGAGTGACTAATAGCATCTGTGATTAGCGCCATTTTTCGCAATACTAAAAATGTTCCTGGAATAGCACAAGCAATAGCTACCAAGCTGGCAATTAATTGTATTTCAATTTGTGCGCTACTCATCATTAATTTGCGTTAATTGATTATATAAATTTGCTGCCGTTTCATATCCAGAAGTAGTCAAAGACCACATGTTTCCATCAATTTTAACTAGATTTTTATTTTCTAATTTTTGTAAAGATCGCTTGGTGAAACCTTGGAAATTATTCAATATTTTGATAGCATGAGGGTGTGAGATATCTTCGTGATCTTTGGCAATATTATACATGAAAGAAAGTGTCTTATGTAATTGCAAATCATTTCTGTTTTTTCTAAATCGAATTTCTCTGAATAATAAGCCACGACCTGGAGAAAATATAAAAGAAACTAATACAAATACTGCTGCTACCAAAACAATAACCGGTCCTGTAGATAAATTATTGTGGCTAGCACTTATAGCAGTTCCAATTACTCCAGAAGAGGCCCCAAAAATAGCGGCTAAAATTACCATTATAGATAAGCTATTAGTCCATTGTCTAGCCGCTGCTGCAGGAGCAAGGATCATTGCACTCATTAATACTACTCCAACTGTTTGCAAACCTAAAACAATGGCTATAACAATAAATGTAGTTATTAAGATATCTAAGAACTTAGTATTGAATCCTAAAGTTTTGGTATAATCAGCATCAAAAAGTGATAACTTAAGTTCTTTCCAAAAAAGAAATAAAATGATCAAACATATTCCGGTAACCAAAGACATTACCCAAACATCGCGTTCTAACAATGTTGCAGCTTGGCCAAAAAGGTAATTCTCTAGTCCTGCTTGATTCGCATTTGGTAACTTTTGAATGAATGTTAATAGTAACATACCAAAACCAAAAAATAATGAAAGAATCAGCCCAAGAGCTGTATCAGATTTAAGATGTGTCTTTTTTATAATTCCGCGTATCCAAAAACTACCTATCAGACCACTAATTAATGCACCTATTAAAAATATACTACTGTCTTTGGTCTCAATAATTAAAAAAGCGATAGCGATACCTGGTAAAGCAGCATGCGAAATGGCGTCTCCTAGTAAGCTTTGTTTTCGTAATACAGCAAAACTTCCTAACATACCACAAATAGCTCCTAATACTGCAGTGCCAAGAGTAATGGTTCTTAGCGTATAATCAGTAAAAACAAGTTGTATGTATTCTAAAACATCCATTTTAAAAATCCATAGTTAAAACTATTTAGTTGTTATTGTTGCACACTTACTTTGTAATTGATACCATAAGTTTTGGTAAGATTATCATCGTTAAAAATATCTTTTACAGGTCCAGTTGCAATTTTCTTTACATTCAGAAAGGTTACCCAATCAAAATATTCTGGAACAGTTTGTAAATCATGGTGAACTACTATTACTGTTTTTCCAGCTTTTCTTAATTCTTTGAGGATATTTATAATTGCTTTTTCCGTAGTAGCATCAACGCCTTGAAAAGGTTCATCCATAAAATAGATAGATGCATTTTGAACTAATGCTCTTGCTAAAAAAATACGTTGTTGTTGACCTCCAGAAAGTTGGCTAATCTGTCTTCCTTTAAATGCAAGCATTCCTACTTTTTCCAATGCTTCTAAAGCGGCTTTCTTTTGTTTTTGTCCAGGTCGCTTGATCCAACCTAGACTTCCATAAGTTCCCATCATTACAACATCCAACGCCGTTGTGGGAAAGTCCCAATCAACACTTCCTTTTTGAGGAACATAAGCAACTAGAGATCGTTGTTTTGTATAAGGTTTATTGTATATCTTAACGCTACCAGCAATGGGTTTTATAATATCTAAGACTGACTTTATTAATGTTGATTTTCCTGCTCCATTAGGTCCTACAATTGCCATAAGTACACCTTCTGGTATCGCAAGATCAATATCCCATAATACGGGTTTATAATTGTATGCTACCGTAAGGTCATCTATTTGTACAGCAATTTTGTTTTCCATTATTTTAGTGCATTAACAATAGTGTTTACGTTATGTTCAAACATTCCGATATAGGTGCCTTCGACTGTTCCCTTAGTTCCTAAAGCATCAGAATAAAGAGTTCCTCCGATAGTAACATCATGATTTTTAGATTTCACAGCAGCTTGCAATGCTTCAATGGTTCGCTTAGGGACAGAACTTTCGATAAAAATAGCCTTTAACTTATTTTCAATAATAAAATTAGCGAGTTTTTGTACGTCCTGCACACCTGCTTCTGTAGTAGTAGATAAACCTTGTAAGCCTACAACATTAAATTTATATGCTTTCCCAAAGTAACTGAAAGCATCATGTGCCGTCACTAAGATTCGTTTTTCTTCGGGTAATGAATCGACCACCTTCTTTATTGTTTGTGATAGTTTATCGAGTTGCTCAAGGTATTCCTGTCCATTGATTTCAAAAGCTTCTGCATTTTTTGGGTCTAATTCTATTAATTTCTTAATAGTAAAAGAAGTTACCTGTTTCCAATTGTCAATGCTAAACCAAATATGTGGGTCATAGTTAGAAGCAAAATAATCAGATCCAATCAATTTGCTTTTGTCCAAAATTTCTCCAAGAGCAACAGTTTTGATATTTTGAGTCCCCATTTTCTCAAATACTTCTACTAACTTTCCCTCCAAATGCAAACCATTATAGAAAACAGCATCCGCATTTACTAATTTGCTAACATCTCCTTCACTTGCTTTATATAAGTGAGGATCAACTCCAGATCCCATAAGACCTTCAACTGAAATAAGATCTTTGCCAATATTTTTAACGAGATCCGTAATCATCGTTGTAGTCGTTACAATCTGTAATTTTTCGGACTCTTTTTTTGTTTCTTTTTTGCAAGAAAAAAAAGTTAATAACGCAACAAGAAGAATTGCAATATGTTTCCTCATTTTTATAATTTTGATTTTATCTAGGGCTTTACTTCTTAGATAACAACGAAATAGTATTCCTAAAAGTAAAACAGATTTCATATCGAAAATAATATGAATAAGGTTTAGGCTATTTTATCTGTTAGGTTTAGTATTTTTGTTTAATTATATTAGCAAAACTAAAAAAGTTAGCTATGACTAACAAATCAAATTTGAATAATTTAACAAAAAGCGAAGAGGATTATTTAAAGGCTCTTTTTCAATTATTAATAGAAGAGAGTTCAGAAAAGGTTGGAAATAATCAATTAGCTGAATATCTCAAAGTTTCTCCGGCTTCTACTAATAATATGGTCAAGAAATTGAAAGCGAAGCATTATGTGGTAAGCGAAAAGTACGGAAAACTAGAACTTACTAATGAAGGTCGTGCTATTGCCGTTAGGCTGATCCGAAAACATAGACTTTGGGAAACCTTTTTATACAATTACTTAAATTTTAGTTGGGATGAGGTACACGAAGTTGCCGAACAGTTAGAACATATCAAATCATATAAACTTATAGATGAGTTGGATCGATTTATGGATTTTCCTGAGAAAGATCCTCATGGGGAGCTAATTCCTACTTCAAGTGGAGAATACAAGGTGATTCCTAAAATTACACTATCATCATTGAAAGAAGGGGATGTTTGTAGGTTGGTTGCAGTAAATGACGGTTCTGTGAATTTTTTAAGATTTGTTTCGGAAATAGGTTTAGCCTTAAGCAGCGAGATAAAGGTTCTTGAAGTGAGAGAATTTGATAAGTCTATTCGTATTCAATTCAATGAGACGGTAGAAACTGTTACTCGTAAGTTTGCAGATAATGTCTTTGTAAAGGTCATCTAGAGTAATAATAAATGTTAAAAAAAGAAGACTACGATAGATTATAGGTTATACCTATTATCTTTGGGGTACACAATCAATTTATGGAGCTTAAATTAAAGAAACCGATCTGTTTTTTTGATCTGGAAACAACCGGTGTAAATATATCTAAAGATCGAATCGTAGAAATTTCTATTCTAAAAATCTTTCCTAACGGTAATAAGGAAAGTAAAACTTGGCTGGTTAATCCAGAAATGCCAATTCCCCCGGAAACTACAGAAGTTCATGGTATCACTAATGAGAAGGTCGCAAATGAGCCTACTTTTAAGCAATTAGCTAGTAAAGTAAGTGAAATGATTAAAGGATGTGATTTAGGAGGTTTTAATTCTAATCGTTTTGATATTCCACTATTAGCAGAAGAACTATTAAGGGCTGATGTGGATTTTGATATGAAAAATACAGTAGCTGTAGATGTGCAAACCATTTTTCATAAAATGGAAAAAAGAACTTTGGAAGCTGCATATAAATTTTATTGTGATAAAGAGTTGAAGGATGCGCATTCTGCTGAAGCGGATACCAATGCTACGTATGAGGTTTTGAAAGCGCAATTGGACAAGTATCCTGAGCTCGAAAATGATACTAAGTTTTTAGCGGAGTTTAGTGCTAGAAAACAGTTTGCGGATTTTGCAGGTTTTATTGCGTATGATAAAGAAGGCAGAGAAATATTTTCTTTTGGCAAGCATAAAGGTAAATTAGTTGAAAAAGTAAYGGAAGATGAGCCTGGTTATTTTGGATGGTTGCAAAATGCAGATTTTCCATTGTATACAAAGAAAGTACTAACCGCCGTAAGACTTCGTAAACTAAATAATAGTCTTAAATTATAATATCCTATCAATTTATGAAGCTAATTTGCATAGGTCGAAATTACACAGATCATATAGAAGAGTTAGAGAATGAAAAACCAACAGATCCTGTGATTTTTTTGAAACCAGATACTTCTATTCTTTTAAAAAAACAGCCTTTTTTTATTCCCGACTTTTCAAATGATATTCATCATGAAGTAGAGGTTTTGGTAAAAATTAAAAAACTAGGGAAATATATTGATAAAAAATTTGCTCATAAGTATTATGATGAAATTGGCTTGGGGATTGATTTTACTGCTAGAGATTTACAAAGCCAATTAAAGGCTAAAGGTTTGCCATGGGAAAAATCAAAAGCCTTTGATGGAGCGGCGGTTATTGGTCAATGGCTTTCTAAAGATAAATTTCCTGATGTCAATGATATCAATTTTCGTTTAGAAAAGAATGAAGAAATTGTGCAAGAAGGAAATACAAAACTAATGCTTT
The DNA here is from genome assembly GCF_019295435.1 of Aquimarina litoralis. Taxonomy (GTDB): domain Bacteria; phylum Bacteroidota; class Bacteroidia; order Flavobacteriales; family Flavobacteriaceae; genus Aquimarina; species Aquimarina litoralis_A. The sequence goes on along the minus strand of NZ_WEKL01000012.1, from coordinate 16,498 downwards.
GGAAAATAGATGAATTGATAGCATACGTTTCTCAGTTTTTCACCTTGAAAATAGGGGATATTATTTTTACAGGCACACCCGCAGGTGTAGGATCTGTAAAAACGAATGACCAGTTGAGTGGTTTTATCGAGGATGAGAAAATGTTTTCTGTAAAAGTGAAATAATATGCTTATTATCTAGAGCTCAGAAAGTAATTTTTTAGGACTCATGTATTCAAAATACCGTTTTCTAACCTTAAATTCTTCGTCTAAAAATATGATAGCAGGTAAGGAGAAAGGAGTATTTTTTCTGGAGGCTAAAAGCAATGGTATTTCGTGGATTGAGTTTCTTTTAGTCGGTTGATCTTTGTTAATAAAAATTGCGCCGTCAAAAACGATGGTATCTTTACTTTCTGCATTCATTTTAACAGCGTAATACTCTTTGTTTATCTTTTGTATAATAGCTGACTTTTTAAATGCGACTCTGTCCATTTTTTTACAATACAAACACCAATCCGCATAAAAATTAACCAGTACCTTTTTAGGTTTTACATGTAGAGAATCATCTAATTGGTCAAAAGGAATCCAATTAATTGCTGTGTTTTCTTGAGCAGAAATACTAAAATTCGCCAGTAATATGAATAGAAAAGAAAGTATTCTAGATTGTTTCATGATCAATGAAGGTTTCCAAATTTTATTCCGATAAAAAATGTTCTTGGGTTTCCTGGACCATAAATATAATCTGAATCACGTAAAGGTCCTGTATCAAAATCATCTTGATAGCTGTTGAAAATATTTTTAACACCACCGCTAAACGTCATATGAAAGCTTTCAGAAAAATCAGCATGATACTCTAATTTTAGGTTCATATCTAAAAAAGAATCGGTATCTACAAGATTAAGAAACCCAGAGTCACTTATAACTCTTGGAACGATCATACCGCTAGTGTAGGTTCCTGTTAAGTCCATATTGAATTTTTTACTTGGAATCCAAGAAGTGTTTAGATAGCCATAAGAATTGGGGTTTCTTACAAATTCATCCACTACTACGTTTTCTTCACCAATAACAGTGCCATCAGCTTCAAAAAGTACTTGATCTTCGTCATATACAGATCTTTGGATGGTTCCACCTAATTGAAATTGCCATTTTGAAGAAGGAGATATGCCAATTTCAAAATTTGCTCCAAATACTTTTGCTCCTGATCCATTTCTTACTTCTTCAAGAATAGAACCATTTTCCAATACAGAACCAGTACTAACCAAAGTAAAAGGGTCTTTAAGATCCGTATAAAACCCTTCTAAAAGAAAATCAGTTTGCATCTTATTAAAGTTCTTGGTGTAGTTTAAAGAGGCTGTAAAAGCATTTGAAAATTCTGTATCTAAATTCTCGGATAGAATAACAAATTGTGGTTCTCCTCCCACAGAAGAAATATGTAAGTCTTCATTAAAAGCTTGAGGTGCTCTAAATCCACGAGCATAACCACCTCGAAATTTTAAAGAATTAAGAATATTGTAAGAAATTGTAACTCGTGGACTTAAAACAGTTTGTTCAATAGATACATTTCTTGAAATTCCGCCAATATTGTAATCGCCATCCACATTTACATGATCCAATCTAGTTCCGATTAAAGCGGTTAACCTGTCATTAGGTTTCCATTCATATTGAAGGTAAGATCCTATAGTATGTACTTGCTGATCTATAAGCCGGTTATATCCTGCAATAATATCTTCTGTGTCACTAATATTGTATTCTAAACCAGTAGTGATAATATCATTGTTTTTCAAGTTCTGAGTAAACTGAACCCCTGTAAGTAATGCAATATCTTTAGTTATTCCATACGAATTCAGTGCTAGGATACTATCTTRTCTAGTGCGAGATCCTCCTAATCCACCATAATAACTGTCTCTTTCTGTATACTGACCAGAACTATATATAGAAAGATTATTCGTTTCCTTTTTATTTTTTAATTCATAAGTAATCCCTCCAATGAAAGTGTTATGATCTAACTCCTCTGTAATATCTGTGAAGTGAGGAGCAAGATCTAGACGATCTCCACCACGACGATACTCTTGTATGGTGGTAAGGTCTAGCGCAATTTTACTTCTTTCACTAGTCTTTAAGAATGTTTTTAAGCCAAATGTTGTGTTTTGTAACGTAGTTAGTTCTGTAAAACCATCTTCATTAGCATCAAATTCTTCTCTATCTCTGTTAAGTCCAAAAACTGTAATCCCAGACATTAAATCATCACTAACCAAAGAAGCATTAAAATTAAGAGATCTGTCTGGTGTGTCTCCATCGATAAGACCAAGATAGGTTCCAACTTCCCAAGTATTTAAAATGGGATCTTTGGTTATAATATTTATTGTTCCTGCAATAGCATTAGAGCCATAAAGGGCAGATCCTCCACTTCTTATCACTTCAATTCGATCAACAATGTTGGTAGGTATTTGTTCCAGACCATATACGCTATTTAGTGCACTAAATACAGCTCTGCTATTTATGAGTACTTGCGTGTAACTACCATCTAAACCATTCAATCTTACCTGAGTAAATCCACAATTTTGACAATTGTTCTCGACCCTAACACCAGGAGAGAAATTCAATCCTTCTGATATAGATATAGATTGTGTAGCTTCCAAAAGTTTAGGGCTTAAAACATTCACAACAACAGGAGCTTTTTTTCTATTTACCCGATTTCTGGTAGCACTTACTACAACTTGATCAAGGTTTAACCGGTCTTCTGTTAGTGTGATATTTTTAGTTTGATTATTAGATGTTATAGAAATGCTTTCAGTTAAGGTTTGATACCCAAGAAGACTAGTTTTTATAGCGTAATTACCAAATGGAATTTGTTTTATTTCGAAAGAACCATTTTGATCTGAATAAACGGTAGTTGTAAACGAAGCACCAGATATTTCTATAGTTACAAAAGGTAATGGGGTTTTGTCGTTATAAACTTGACCTTGCAAGTTTCCTGTTTGAGCTAATACAAAGGAAGTTTTTAATAAGATTAAAAACAATAAAAAAGGTTTCATATTGTAAATTAAACAATGTTTTATTAGATTTGGCAAATATAAAAAGTTAGCTTAGACTAACAAATTGATTTAACGAATATTAAACAGTTTTTTAGTTTAGTTTAAATTTGATTGTTTTTTAAGGAAAATCCTTGTAAATAAGACTAAAAGAAGATTTAGTTTGTTTTGATTTCAGAATAATCATTGAAATATTTTACTTTAAAGATTGGAGATATTATCTTTACGAGAATACCAGTTGGTTTTGTGGTGGAAAAACAATATGTTGTTAACTGGTTTTGAATAAGAACAGTAATTATTATCAATAAGACTTAAATACATGAGCAAAGGTTATAGCTTAGAAAGTGTAAATGAATTGTCCGGTGGAGATGATGAGTTTATAACAGTATTAGTACAAACATTTTTAGAAGAGATACCACCAGATCTAGAAGGTATGGGGCAAGCTGTGCAGAATAATGATCCTACTACAGCGTATCAATTTGCTCATAAAATGAAACCTAATCTTCAGTTGTTTGGTATCGATCTTTTAAAAGAAATTAAACAAGTCGAGGCTTGGTCTAAGTCGGGTATGGAAAAATCCGAAATTGAATCCATATTGAGTCATATCGTTGCTACTGTAAATAAAGCTATTAATGATCTGAAAGCTGATTTTCAATAACTATGCTTGCAGAAATAATTACGATTGGTGATGAAATTCTCATCGGTCAAATAATAGATTCTAATTCCGCTTTTATAGGAAAAGAACTAAATAAAATAGGTATAGATGTTTATCAAATCACTTCGATACAGGATGATAAACAGCATATTCTTAATGCATTTGAAGAAGCAAAAAATAGGGTAGATGTTGTGCTAGTTACTGGTGGTTTAGGTCCTACTAAAGATGATATAACCAAGCATACTATCTGTGAATATTTTGAGGATACTTTGGTACAAAATGAGGATGTTTTACTTCATGTCGAAGCACTTTTTGCTAAATATATAAATACTCCAATTAGCGATGTTAATAGAATGCAAGCATTGGTTCCTAGTACATCAACTGTACTAATGAACAACTTTGGTACGGCACCTGGAATGTGGTTGGAAAAAGATAATACGGTATTTGTATCTATGCCTGGAGTTCCTTTTGAGATGAAAAATTTAATGAAGGATCGTGTGCTGCCAATGCTTCAGGAAAAATTTGATAGACCTTATATTATACATAAAACCGTACTCACTTATGGTTTAGGGGAAAGTGCTATAGCAGAGAAAATTGAACAATGGGAAGAAGCTTTACCGTCTTTTATCAAACTAGCTTATCTTCCTAATTTAGGTAGAGTACGACTTCGTCTTTCGGCTCGTGGTACGAATGAGCAATTGCTTTTAGATACTATAGAAGACAATATCAAAGGTTTGAATAAGCTAATAGGAGATATTATCGTTGGCTACGAAAGCGAAGAATCTATAGAGACTCTTATTGGTAAAAAGCTTGTGGAAAAAGGTAAATTTCTAGCAGTTGCTGAAAGTTGTACTGGTGGTAAAATTGCACAGTCTTTAACTGCAGGTGCGGGTGCTTCAGCTTTTTTTAAAGGGGCTGCGGTTACCTATGCAACAGATTCCAAATCTGATGTCTTAGGGGTAAGTGAAACTTTAATTGAAAAATTTACGGTGACTAGTCATGAAGTTGCAGAAGCTATGGCGATTGGTGTTAAAAATAAATTTAAAGCGGATTATGGTATTGCAACTACGGGAAATGCAGGGCCATCCAAAGGTGATGGTGATGTTGAGGTAGGTACAGTTTTTATTGCTATTTCAACTCCTAATCGTACTTTTTCTGAGAAATTTGTTTTTAGTAATCTTAGAGAACGTACTATTGGAAAAGCAGTGAATAAGGCTTTAGAATTGGTATTAAAAGAGTTGGAATAATTCTATTTTTTTAAATTTTCTTTTTTACTCCAATTTATGGCATCTTTTAGGTTGCTGAAATTGTAAAAGGGTTTTTTAGCAAAGTACTTTTCTATTTCTGTTGATATTTCGTTCACTTCATTATAAATAACTACTGCATATCCTTTGAAGTTTTCCATATAAGTAAAAGGACATTCTAAATAATCAGTTGGTATAATTGAATGTGAATTTATTCTATTGGAGATATATGTAAATGGTTTTCCATCGCCATAATGTTTTCTTATAATAGGGATTAAATCTTGAAGTTTTCCTAGTGTAATTGTTACACCTTCCTTTATTTCTGCAATAATATATTCTTCATAAAAGAAATAGGTTCCTAGTGGATGGTCGAGCCTTTCTATCAAAACATCTTTGGACTGAATTTCCATGACTTTGTTTTTTTGTTAGTTGCAAGTTTGTCGTGATGTTTTGGGTTTAATTACCTGCTTATCAATATTTTGTGATGTCTTTAAGAATTTCAAACCTTATAGTTACCATAGATTATGAAAATATTAATATTAAGGATGGAGGATGAGCTACTAGTGATGAAATTTTTAATTGCTGCTACAATACTTTTTAGATCAATGGCTTAATAAGGGAGTCTTTCCAGCGTAAAGCGTCTTCCAGATCATTAAAAATAGCTGTTTCATTATCTAAAAAGGATTGTTCAAGGGTAGCTATTTTTGTGTTGATGGCGTTATAGGTTACAACTCCATATCCTATAAAGTTAGGAAAAAGCTTAGATGACTTAAAATGTCCAGTGGGAACAAAAGAAAAAGAGTTTTTTCTATTTGAGATATATACAAAAGGAACTGTGGTTCCATAATATGAATGAATCAGTTGAAATAGGCCTGAACAATTTTCAAATGTTAAGGTAACACCTTCTTTTATTTCTGATATGATATGGTTCTTGTAAAAATAAAATAGACCAATATCAAGCTCATGCTTATGAATAAGCTCTTTGTTAAAATCGTACGTCATGTTTTATTGTTGAGTTTTCCAATTACAATCTGAATATACTTTTTTTGTAGGAAAAAGACAACTTTTGTTCTGACCAACTAGTTTAATAACTATTATTTATCTAAAAGAAGTTGATCACTCCAAAATATGGCATCTTCCAAATTGTCAAAAACTTTTGTTGGTACTTCAAGAAAGGATTGTTCAAGGGTTGCTATTTTTGTATTAATAGCATCATAGGTAACTACTGCATATCCTTTTACATAGGGCAGCTGTTTTTTAGCTTCAAAATGTACCGTTGGTTGTAAGGAATACGAATTTATTCTATTTGCAATATACACGAACGGATTGTCGAATGAGTAATATTTTTTTGTGAATTCATCAGATATTTTTAATACGATATCTAGTTCTACTTTAACACCTTCATCAATTTCTGAAATCATAAAACTATCATAGTAGTAAAAAACTCCAACACCATTAACAATATGTTTTTGAAGAAGTCTATTTTTCAAAGAATCGTGCATAATTATCTAAATCAAATGGATAACTAAATATACAACACAAGATCAAAAAAAACTTATTTTTAGTTGTTTGTATTTCTTATCAATTAAAAGATATAAAAAAAGCGGATCCTTAGATCCGCTTGTTTACTACTCAATTACCCCATATCAAGTAGTTAGTTACAGTTATGAAAACTAACTGGTGTAAAAGTAATAGCTATTAAGGATTTACTATATACGTAAAAACACCCGTTTTTGATTTTTGCTAAATTGAATTAGTTGTAGTACCTGGTTTTATGCTATTTTTGAAAGATAAATTATATGGTAAGCGATAGGTTTAAAGGATATTGATAATTAATTTTAAAAAAAGAGAAAAAAACACAAAACTATTATTGGTGGTTCGGTAAATAATTCGTTAATTTGCACCCTGTTTTGAAATAATACCAAAATTAAGAAGAGATGTCAAGAGTTTGCGAGCTTACAGGTAAAAAAGCAATGGTGGGGAATAATGTTTCTCACGCTATGAATAAAACAAAACGTAAATTCAACGCGAATTTAATTAAGAAGCGTTTTTATATTCCAGAAGAGGATAGATGGGTAACACTTAAAGTGTCTACTGCAGCTTTGAAAAATATAAATAAAAACGGTATTGCTGCTGTTTTAAAAGAAGCAAGAGCTAAAGGTTTCTTAACAAAGTAATTCAGCTTTTAAAAAAATACTATAATGGCAAAGAAAGGTAATAGAGTTCAGGTAATCTTAGAATGTACAGAGCATAAAGCTTCTGGTCAGCCAGGTACGTCAAGATATATAACTACAAAGAATAAAAAGAATACTCCTGATAGAATGGAAATAAAGAAATTTAACCCTATTCTAAAGAGAATGACTGTTCATAAAGAAATAAAATAATAAAATGGCAAAGAAATCAGTAGCATCGTTACAGACAGGATCTAAGAGATTAACTAAGGCTATAAAAATGGTTAAATCTCCAAAAACAGGAGCTTATACTTTCGTAGAGTCAATTATGGCACCTGATGCAGTAAATGACTTTTTTAAGAAAAAGTAATTTGCAAGAAAATATTTTAAAAAGAAGCCGTTTCAATTTAATTGGAATGGCTCTTTCTTTTTATATTTATAAAAGTTAATGACAAGGTCATATTTTTTAACTTATTAGCATTTTGAGAACAATACATGAGTTTATTTAAAAAAATATTCTCTTCAGAGAAAAAAGAAACCCTCGATAAAGGATTAGAAAAATCTAAAACCAGTTTTTTTTCTAAATTAAGCAAAGCTGTAGCAGGTAAATCTAAAGTAGATGACGATGTTTTAGATAATTTAGAGGAAGTATTAGTAACTAGTGATGTTGGTGTAAAAACAACAATCAAAGTTATAGAAAGAATTGAAGATAGGGTTTCCAGAGATAAATATTTAGGTACAGAAGAGTTAAATAAAATTTTAAGAGAAGAAATTGCAGGATTACTTTCTGAAACAAATTCTGGAGAAGATTCTGATTTTGAAATTCCTAAAGTTAAGAAACCTTATGTTTTGATGGTGGTAGGAGTTAATGGAGTAGGTAAAACAACTACTATCGGAAAATTAGCTTATCAGTTTAATAAAAAAGGCTTAAAAGTAGTTTTAGGTGCAGCAGATACTTTTAGAGCTGCGGCTATTGATCAATTACAAGTCTGGGCAGATCGGGTAGATGTGCCTATTGTAAAACAAGAGATGGGAAGTGATCCGGCTTCTGTTGCCTTCGATACACTACAATCTGGAGTAAATCAAGATGCAGATGTGATCATTATTGATACTGCTGGAAGATTGCATAACAAAATAAACCTGATGAACGAATTGACAAAAGTAAAGCGAGTAATGCAAAAAGTGGTTGGAGATGCACCGCATGATGTTTTGCTGGTTTTGGATGGTTCTACAGGACAAAATGCTTTCGAACAAGCAAAACAATTTACTGCTGCTACAGAGGTAACTTCGTTAGCGGTCACAAAATTAGATGGTACTGCTAAGGGTGGTGTTGTAATAGGAATTAGTGATCAATTCCAGATTCCTGTAAAGTACATTGGAGTAGGTGAAGGCATTGAAGATCTTCAGGTATTTAATAAATATGAATTTGTAGATTCTTTCTTTAAATAAGATAGTAGACTTGTTACAAAATAGTTAAAAGGGATATTGTAATCAATAACAATATCTCTTTTTGTTATTTTAAGAGTGTATTTTATAAACAAGGAAACTCATGATATATAGAGCAGTTCTTATTTTTATTTTAATTTTTTCTTCTTGTAAAAAAGAAATTACTCAGGAAGTTGCTACAAAACAACCTACCGTAGTGTGGCAATCTTATGATGAATCAGAAGATCTGAAAGCGACGTTGGAATTAGAGCAACCCAGAATGCATTTAAAGCTGATTAACTCTAAAGTATTGGATAAAAATCAGATCTGGGAAGTAGTAGAATCAGAGTTGAATTACTTCTCAGAGGAAGATTATAATGCTGTTAAACCACTTATTTTAGAAAAAGATATTCCTTCTCTACAAAATAGCATTAAACAAGGTATGCTGACCTATGAAAAATTAGTGCTGTTTTATTTGTATCGTATTCGAAAATATGAAAGTGATAATAAACTTTCACTTAATGGAATTATTTCATTGAATCCCGAGGTTGTAAAACAAGCTAGAGAATTGGACAAAATTGACACAGCTAAAATAGATATCTATTCTATTTACGGCATGCCAATTTTACTCAAGGATAATATCAATGCAGAAGGGATGGCAACGACTGCAGGGGCGGTTGTTTTGCAGAACAATATGGCAAAGAATGCTTTTATAACAGATCGATTAGTGAAAAAAAAGGCATTAATATTAGGAAAAGCAAATCTGAGTGAGTGGGCTTATTTTTTCTGTTCTGGATGCCCAGTAGGATATAGTGCAATAGGAGGACAAACATTAAATCCATACGGTAGAATGATCTTTGAATCTGGAGGTTCTAGCTCCGGAAGTGGAGTTACTGTTGCAGCGAATTTTTGTGTAGCAGCTATTGGAACAGAAACTAGCGGCTCTATATTGTCCCCTTCCAGCCAGAATGCTGTTGTCGGCTTAAAACCTACAGTTGGAGTTTTTAGCCGGAGCGGTATTGTACCTATTTCAAGTACATTAGATACTCCAGGTCCTATGACGAAATCTGTAATTGATAATGTGATTTTATATAATGTTCTTATAGGTCAAGATGCAAAGGATATTGCATCTGTTCCTTCATTAAGAATTCCGTATCCGAAAATTATGAAATCAGATTTAAAAGGAAAAAAGTTTGGAGTGCTTAAAGAATATCTTAAAGATTCACTCTATGCCAATGCGGTTGAAAATATTAGAAGTTCTGGAGCAGAAATCTTTGAATTAGAGCCAAAGACTACTAGACTTCCTGGTTTTTTGACAATACTTAATGTTGATATGAAACATGATCTACCACGATATTTAGCTTCTCATACTAATGATGATGTAACAACTAGAAGTATTGAAGATATTATAGCGTTCAACCTTCAAGATTCTTTAGTAAGAATGCCCTATGGGCAAGCATTATTAGAAGGTGTAGTAATCGATAGTACTACGGTTAAAGAATTAGATAAGATTAAGGGAGATTTGCAAACAATTTCTAGGAATTATTTTGATATTCATTTAGATGCGCACGATTTGGACGCTATTTTATCCATTAATAATTACCATGCTGGATATGCAGCAGTAGCAAAATATCCGGCAATTACAGTTCCTATGGGGTATACAGACAAAGGAGAACCTAAAGGCTTGACTTTTATTGCAAAATCATTTTCTGAAACTAAATTATTAGAATTGGCTTTTGCTTATGAACAAGTTTCTAAAAAACGCCAAGCACCGTCAAACTATAACTAATTCATCAGTTCATTCATCTTAATCCATAAATCATTATCAAAACTAGAAGGACCTAACAAAGCTTCGCCAGTATCCTCTCCCATTCTAACTATTACTAGATTTTGACTAGGAACGATGTATAACTTTTGATCGTCCTTCCCTAGACCTGCAATAAGGTCATCTGGAGYATCAGGCATAAGTTCTCCTTGGAATTCTGTTTCAAATGAAGGAGCTCGAAAACTAGTTTCTCCATTAAGCCACCATAAATATCCGTAAGCTGGATTAAGATTTTGAGAACTAGTTGTCATTTCTGTAAAATAATTTTGATCTATAAGAATTGGGGTGTCATCCCAACTTCCTCTATTAAGATTAAGTAAACCAAAACGAGCCATACTTCGTGCAGTGCTGTAATATACATTGGCATATCCAAGACTCAGCCAAGCGCCGTTCATTCCGATTTTATTTTTGATTTTAACATCAAAATAATCCGTATACTCCATTCCTGTAGCTCCTGTGATGATATCTGATAATAGAGTGTATGCTCCGTTATGATAGTACCAAAAGGAGTTCGGTGTATTTAGATACGTCAGGCACTCAAAATCAGTACAGTTCTGATTAGCTACATTGTAATCCAAACCAGTAGTCATGCTTAGATGATTTTTTACTGTTATAGCATTTTCCTGATTGATAGTGATATCTGCCCATTGTGTTCCTAAATATGTATTGGAGGGTTGGTTGATATTTAATAGTTCTTCTTGCTGTGCTATACCTATCATAAATGACATTAGAGTTTTACCTGCAGAATACCAAGGGTTATTATCTGAAACATTTGAACCATTAAAGTACTTTTCAATAACTATTTTACCATCTTTTAATATGATAAAGGCCTTCGTGTTTTTCTCCTCAAGAAAATTATAAAGTTCAGTTTCAGCAGTAGAATTCCAACTTAGATCTGCAATAGATAAGGTCTCCCATTCTTCTGAATCTATAGGAGGAAAATATAAAGAATTTTGATCTGAATCTGGCTCTGGCTCTTCAACAATAACTTCTTCTGAATCATTAGAACATGAAAACATGCCGAAAAGCAATAGTAATAGTATAGGGAACATCTCTTTTTGCATAGCTTATTTGGGTTATATCTGTAGATTTAGACTATACAATATACAAAAGGTTTAAAGTATTTATGATTTTCAATAAAGAGTTGTTTGCATTTATAGGCTAAACTTTAGTTATTCATTGTATCTTTGCAGACCCTTAATAGAACCAGGTAGACTGATCTAAACGATATGAGAACAAAGACTTTAAAGAAAAATAAAATCAATGTAGTTACATTAGGATGTAGTAAAAACGTTTACGACAGCGAAGTTCTGATGGGGCAACTTAAAGCAAATAATAAGGAAGTTGTTCATGAAGAAGAAGGAAATGTTGTTGTAATTAATACATGTGGTTTTATTGCAAATGCCAAAGAAGAATCTGTGAATACTATTTTAGAGTATGTGCAAAAGAAAGATCAGGGTATTGTAGATAAAGTTTTTGTGACAGGTTGTTTGTCAGAAAGATATAAGCCTGATTTGGAGGAAGAAATTCCGGATGTGGATCAATATTTTGGAACAACTGAACTTCCAGGATTATTAAAGGCGTTAGGAGCAGATTATAAACATGAATTGATAGGAGAAAGATTGACTACTACTCCTAAAAACTATGCATATCTAAAAATTGCAGAAGGATGCGATCGTCCGTGTTCTTTTTGTGCAATTCCTTTAATGAGAGGAAAGCATAAATCGACTCCTATTGAAGAATTAGTTGTCGAAGCTGAGAAGTTGGCTGCTGATGGAGTAAAAGAATTAGTATTAATCGCACAGGATTTGACATACTATGGATTAGATCTTTATAAAGAAAGAAAATTAGCAGATCTACTTCGGGAATTGGTTAAAGTAGAAGGAATAGAGTGGATACGTTTACACTATGCGTTCCCAACTGGTTTTCCTATGGAAGTTTTAGAAGTGATGCGACAAGAACCTAAAATCTGTAATTATATCGATATTCCTTTGCAACATATTGCAGATCCAATTCTGAAATCTATGCGAAGAGGTACTACTAAAGCTAAAACTACAAAACTCCTAAAAGAATTTAGAGAAGCAGTACCCGAAATGGCAATTAGAACAACCTTAATTGTCGGATATCCAGGTGAAACTCAAGAAGATTTTGAGACATTAAGAGATTGGGTAAAAGAAATGCGTTTTGAACGTTTAGGATGCTTTACCTATTCTCATGAAGAAAATACACATGCATATAATTTAGAAGATGATGTGCCTGAAGAAGTAAAAATGGATCGCGCTAATGAAATTATGGAGATCCAGTCTCAAATATCTTGGGAACTTAACCAAGCAAAGATTGGACAGGAATTTAAGGTGGTTATAGATAGAAAAGAAGGAAAATATTTTATAGGTAGAACCGAATTTGACTCTCCAGATGTTGATAATGAAGTCTTGATAGATGCTTCTAAGTTTTATTTAAAAACAGGTGAGTATACCAATGTAAAAATATACGAAGCTGAAGATTTTGATTTATATGGTGAAGTAGTTTAAGATTCTATGAAATTGTACAGTGCTACAAAATTTATTTCTCTTACTTTATTGAGTGTATCATTATCATCTATAATATAGGGCTAATAGCCTAGTTAAAAAAAAATCGAGGACGACCTAGTTCCTCGATTTTATTGCGTAAATACTCTTTATATTTTTTTTGGCTAATTCAAATGTAAAAGAGAACTTTATATGTTTATCTTATTACGTAACAAAGTTTTATATTAAACGCTGTATTTCTAATTTTATTTCGACCGCAAAAATATTTAAAAAAGAAGTATAAAATATTGTATTTCAGATGGTAACAAGAATGTTTAAATGAATTCTAAAATTCATGAGCTGAGTTTTTTGCAACTTATTGATTATCAGCGGTGGAATATTGTTAATAAAACAAAGGAAGTTTTGATTTCAGTACATTATTTTTAGAATTTCTTTGCAAAAAAAACAGTATGCTTTTTCCTTAAAAATAGAGTACAATTAACAATTTGATAATATTGAAGGTTAATATTTACGTAATTATTTTTTTCGATTCTAATAAATCTTATAATTAATAAAAGGAGATTTGAAGTTAAATGCCAAATCTCCTTTTTTATATTTATGAAACGGATTTAAATCCTAAATAGTTTCAAATAGTTCATCCATTGGTTTTCTTACCTTTTTGCTATGTTGTGTCATATCTTCCTCAGAGCGATATCCAATAGTAGCAATTACTGCAGCTGATAATCCTTTTTCTGATAAGTTTAAAATATTGTCATATCCTTCTGGTTCAAAGCCTTCCATAGGACAGGCATCAATCTTTAGTTCTGCACAAGCTGCTAAGAGATTGCCTAATCCTATATATGTTTGTTTCGCCGTCCATGCCTTGACAACATCATCAGGTAATTCGGTAAGTTTTGATTTCATAAAATCTCCATACCCTTTTAGATCATCAAAGTTTAATTCCTGTATATCTGCTTTTAATTTTAGGTAATCATCGATTACTTTTTCATCCACTTTTGTATAATTACAAAAGACAACAAGTTGTGATGCATCTACAATCTGTGATTGTCCCCAGGATTCTGGTTGTAACTTTTTACGAATTTCCGGATCTTCTATAATTAACACCTTGTAAGCTTGTAAACCATAAGAAGTAGCAGCTAATGAAATTGCTGTTTTAATACTTTCAAGATCAGAGTTCGAAATTTTTTTTTCGGAATCAAATTTTTTGGTAGCATATCGCCACTCTAAATTTTGTAATAGTTGCATAGATGTATGATTTATTGAGTGATAGGTACTTCCATAACTAATATTTTGGAAGTACTGTTTGATTCTATTTTAATTTCATTGGTATCCCAAATGCCTAATCCATCTCTTTTTTTCAATTCATTATTTTCAACCGTAACATTTCCTTCTAAAACAAAAATGTAAACACCATTGTTTTTGTTTTTAACAGAGTAATGTTGTGTATGTCCTTTCTCAAATTGTCCCATATGAAACCAAGCATCTTGGTATATCCAAATCCCATTATCATCTTTATTCGGAGACAGAATTTGATATAAGTTGTTTTCCAAATTATCATCGTCTATGGTAATTTGATCATATCTTGGAGTAACGTTCTTTTTATTTGGGATAACCCAAATCTGAAGGAATTTCACTTCTTTATCAGAATTTTTGTTATACTCACTATGAAAAACTCCTGTCCCGGCACTCATGACTTGTATGTCACCTTGTTTAATTACAGTAGTATTTCCCATGCTATCTTTGTGTTCTAGATCTCCTTCTAAAGGAATAGAAATGATTTCCATATTATCATGAGGATGTTTTCCAAATCCCATTCCGGCAGATACAGTATCATCATTAAGTACTCTTAATGCACCAAAACTCATTCTTTCAGGATTATAATAATTTCCGAAACTGAAGGAATGATAAGAGTTTAACCATCCTAAATTAGCAGTTCCTCTTGTTTCTGATGTATGCATGATTGTTTTCATAATATATCCTTTCGTTTTTTTATTCCATACAAATTTCATCTATTAATGATGTATTTAAAATATGAGAATACGTGAGAAGGTTATAAAAATCCGACCTTATATATTTTTTTTAAAGTTTGTTGGTGACTGACCGGTACATTTCTTGAAAAAATTACTAAAATTGGCGGGTTCTGAAAAACCAAGATCATATCCAATCTCTTTTGCAGTTTTCTCTGAAAACGTTAATAATCTTTTTGCTGCAATAATAATTCTGGATTGGAGGTATTCTTTTGCTGTTTTTCCAATGAGTGCTTTTATGGTTCTATTAAGGTGATCTGGAGTTACATGCAAAGCCTCAGCATACTGCTGTACTTTATGCCATTCAGAAAAATGATGCTCTACTAAATCTTTATATGCGGTGAGAATCAATGAGCCAGCTTGTAGCTGTTGAGGATCTTTTGAGTGAATAGTACAAATATTATTGCTAAATATTAAAAATAATTTTATCAATGCTCCAATAGCTTCTATCCTAAATTTAGATGTCGAGTGATAGGTTTCAAAAATTTCTGTACTATAGGTGTTTAGTGTGTTAAATTGAATTTCATTTAACTGAAGTGGAGGTGTATACCCATAATCCTGAAATAAATTAATATCCTCGATGAAACGATAATCTATATTGTTTTTTAACATAAATTGCCTTGAAAAAGTAAGAACCCATCCAAAGGATTTTTTTTCTTCAATAATTTGATGAACTTGACCTGGACTTAAAAAAAAGACTTGATGTTCTTCTAATGTAAATTCATTGAAATCAATAATGTGAGATCCTTTTGCTTTTGCAACCAATATAACAATATAAAAATCGTGTCTGTGAGGAAGATCTGGGATACCATTTTTTTTATCGTAAATATCTTCCATTTTTCTAATATCAAAAGTCACTTGATGATTTTCAGCATCTGTAAGTTGATATGTTTTTATGGAATCCAATTTGTAATTAGAAAAAATATTTAGTGATCTTACCCTTAAATTCAAAATTTCTAAGATTGAAGATAGGTGTTTTACTTTTCTTTTCCTTTATACTTATGTAATATTTAGGATAATCTTTGAAGAAGAGTTTTGTCCCGTATAATACTTGTTTTGGTTTGGGAATAAAAAAAGGGAAAGCTTTTACTGCTTTCCCAATCAAAAGTATAACTACTTTTTGTTTTTTTGGATAATTCTAAATTGATAAAATGAGAATCTATGGATTATTCGTCTCCAACTATGATTTCGTCTTCTCCTTCATTATCATTAGTTTCTTCTGTATCTACAGTTATATCTTCGTTAAATACAGCATCTTCAAAAGATTCGTTTTCACAAGCAACAAACATTGAAGCTAATACTACTAAGATTGATAATTTTTTCATGTTTTCTGATTTTTTGTATTTTATTTTGGTTTATTTTATTCGGTTGTTAGTTTCCTAATCCGTGTCTGTTATCATTGTGAATATCGATGATCTCGATATCTTCATTTTCAGAAACTTCAATTTCATTTTCTGCATTGAATACTTCGTCTTCAACAGATGAGCTTTCGCATGATAATGTAGCTAAAGCTATCATAACTAGAAATGGGAATTTTTTGATCATTTTAATAAAAGTTATTTATGTTTTGTGATATGTTGTTATCTGCTTTTTTAAAAACCGGGGCAAATGTA
>NZ_WEKL01000091.1 GCF_019295435.1 Aquimarina litoralis | reverse complement strand
CCAATTAGAAGATATGAATCTTGGCTATTAAATGTTGATGTTGGTAAAGAAGAATAGTGATATCTACCATTTACATAGACTCCAAATCTTAAGACGGAGCTACCTGTGTTTGAACGATGTAATTCTAAAGCAAATCCTGCTGCGTCTGCTTTTTGAACTATTGCCTGTGTCTCATTAGGTGAAAGACTAAGGTCATCAAAATCCACTACTGCTGTCACCAAAAATCCACCGTTGGTACTATTGTCATTATCCCAAGTTCTAACCGATTGCTGTCTTGAAGCATTGAATTGTAAGGATTTTCCAAAAAGGCTCTTTCCGGCTGATGACAATTCTAAGGTAGGTGCATTTGCAGAAAAAAGATTAAACCATTTAGTGTTCCTTCTATCATAAACCTGATAACTATTACCTTGAAATGATTGTAAAGCAACATTTGTGTAAGCCAATTGAGAACTCTCCTGAATGACTGTTCTTGATAATGCAATATTGGATGGTTTATTTCTATATCCTCCTTCAATAGTTATAGCGTCCAAATCATTACGCATTGCTGCTACATATACTTCAGAAAAGTTAGTAAGTGTGAATAAATTTGTTGCCAAACCTAGACTTTTAGCATACATAATTTTGGACATAATATTTGGACTTCGGTAATTAAATTCAACCATTTTACGGCCTTTTTGATATTGATTTCTTATAGCGTTATGCCATTGTTGATCACTCGAAGAACTTCCTTCTCCAAATAATCTACTCAGAAATATGTAATCTTTTAGTGGATGATTATTGATGTAGTTTTTGACATAATCGAGATTACCATCATCAAATGATCTTATTACCACAGGTCGGCTTCTGGAAATGTATTGATATTGATCCAAAAGTGTTACTAATTTCTGACCAATACTGGAGGGATTTGAGTTACTTTTTATTTCAATAAATAACAATTGATCTCCAGCTTTTAATTGGTGATCAGCTAATACTTGAGATAGCGGTAGGGTACCAGAATCTTGTCTATCATGGTTTATATATAAGGTATTATCACGTTGATATACATCTAGTTCAATGAGATCTGCTCCGGCTTGCTGTGCTTTATGAATAATATCAAGAGTAGGAGCTAATCTTGCACTATTCTCAGGGCTGTAGCAATTATGACAGGAAACGGCTAGTTTATTACCGGTTGGGGATACTGGAAATGACCTAGCACTGCCGTTCCAGATGCCACTATAGGCTTGTTTATACAAATCTATTTCTATATCATTTTCCTTTATGGATTCTATTGTTAGATCATCAGTAGTACATTGAACAAAGAATAATCCAATGATTGTATAGTATATTACTTTTTTCATTTTATCTTGAAATTATATGTTTGGTTGCCATTTTTTTGAATTTATTATAGCAAAGAATTATCTGGAATTTTTAACTATTTTTTCTATTATTTGTTTACCATCCTCATCCATGAATTCTATCAAATACAATCCATCTGCGTAGGAATCAATCTTAATAGTTAATTCATTTGAAATAGATTGCTGAGAAGCTATTTTGACACCTGAAATGTTATAAACATTCACAGTTCCTGATGTAGGCAGTTGTAAAGTAACTTTATCTTTTGCAGGGTTTGGAAAAACAGAGAATGATATTTCTTCTTTTGTTTTATTTGGTTCGCCAGATTGTTTAGATAATGGAATTTCTATTACTTTAATATTATTTGTTTGATCTGCTTCTGTAATAGAGTTATCAGCATTAATTTCAATGATTAGATAATCTTTAAAACTAGTGATGTTTCGAAGTGGTGGTGGATTATTAGTTTTGCTGGTTGATGGGCATAAGAATAAGTTTCCATAATATGGATTAGATGGTATGAATTGTGTAAACACCTGAAGATCTTTTTTTCGATCTAAAACAGTATCGTCCGAGAGATAATACTTATAAAAATTTTGTTGTTCTTGAATACTTCCAAACTGGACCCTGCTATGCCCTTGTCCGATATTCTCCACATCAAAATCCAAATCAATAGCGTCTGTAAATACATTTGAAATCCCTATATTTCCTATAACTAGATCAGCTAATTGATTTTCAGTAAAGCTAATAGGAATGAGTGCTTGATTATTTAGTTTACTTATCTCATTATTGTTATTATTCAGAGTGATAGATAAATATTGAAGTCTTTCGAAAATATTTAAATTCTGTAAATCATTATTACAGAAGTCTAATGAATAATTTAAAACTATAGTTTGATTTTTTACCAAAGTTCCTACACTATCAGATAATAGTTCATATTCATTATATTCATTACTTAATGGATTAAAAATACTTCTTAACTTAATGTTTAAATTAGAATCAGAAACTGTTTTGTCACCTCTATTTGTTATTCTAATACTTATGGTAAGCCCATCTGTTATATCTATAGTATTAGGAATAGTAGATAGTACTTCGACCTTTAAGTCTGGTAATAAATAATCTGTATCTGGATTAAAATCCCTAGCTAGTTGTACTGCTGCTGCTGCATTCACCCTTCCATGTCCTGTGTCATTGGTTCCCATTGGGATGGTAGTACTTTGTAAAATATGACGGACCTGATAATTCTTTAAGTTCGGATTTGCTGCCCAAATGAGGGAGGCAATTCCAGATGCAAAAGGAGTAGCCAACGAAGTACCAAAACCGTCAAATAAGTAGTCTCCATCAAAATCAGACAGATATTGATCTATGCCCTGATCTTGTAAAGTGGAAAACCCTTGATCATTGCCAACGACATCTATGGTAGGTAATAATACTCCAGGAGCCATAATATCCAATCCTTCTCCATAATTACTACCCCAAATAGTTCCTAGGTCTCTTCTAGTGTCATTATCGCAAGAGAGTGGGTTTTGACTTTTTCTCGTATTGCATGGTGATAATGCCCCAACGCCTACAACATCTTCAAATCGTGCCGGATAATCTGTAGTTGGTCTATTATCGTTGCCTGTTGCGGCCAATACTAAGGCTCCATTTTCTATTGCATATATAACAGCTTCGCGTTGTATGTTGAAATCTTCGGTACCGATAGGATGCGCCCCTAAACTCATCGAAATGATATTCGCTTTCTTTTGCGGGTTTATAGGATAATCTACAGCATATTTTATGGCTTCAGCTATTTTTTGAGTAGTATTAGCAGTACCAGCTGTAATTTTTAGTGGCATAATGTTGCAAAATTCATCAATACCAGCTATTCCTCTTCCATTAAAAGGGATGGCAGCTAAGAGACCTGTTACATGTGTACCATGTCCTATTTCATCTCGAGTATCTGTAGTTCCATTATCAAAGTTTCTCCCTATAAGAACTCTGCTGTAATCGAGATCTGGATGATTTGGATCCAGACCACTATCAATAATGGCTACTGTAATTAAATCTGATCCTCTTGTTGTTTGCCATGCTTCAAAAATATTGGCATCTATATTAAAAGTACCTATCGATTCTCTTGCATTAATATCCCTAATTCCTAGATCATATTTTTTTGCATTTCTGGTGTTTTCATGCCCCCATTGCCATATGTAGAACTCATCGTTAGGTTTTGGTTCTTCAAATCCTTCGGTAAAGATTATTTCACAATCATTATTGATCAAGACTCTAAGATCTGAACCAGCTTTAGCTACAAAATTATCGGATAAAACAATTTCATCTTTTGCTAGATATGTTCCTACACCACTTTTTTCTATGGTGTTAGAAGCAGTAATCGAGTTTATAGCTTTTGATAAGTTTACCTCTCCTTTAGCAATAATTTCGGTGATAACACGGTTAGATACACACTCATTACTTTGCGCAAGTAATATTGAGATGTTTGATAACAACAGTATAGTCAGGACAAAATTCACAGGATTAATTTTTTCTTTCATCTTTAGAAATTTACTGTTATATTATTTATTGAAAAGTAGTTTGGTCAGTTTACTGTTCTCCTTTTTTAATCGTTTCACCTCTTTATTAATTTCTATTACATACAATGTTAACTCCTCTATTTTTTCTAACAGATTGGCATTTATTTCAGAAACATTATATCCTTCTTTTTCTACTTTTTTTGCGGATTTGATTCCAGGAAGGTGTCCTAGTCTTTTTATTTCTCGTTCTAATTTTTCTAAAGTAGGTAGTTTGTAATCTTCTTTAAAGACATAATCTGGCCAACTAGCATAACTTCTTATTCTTAGTTCTTCTGCAATTACTTTCCCATTAACTGCAAAAGCATGACCAGCCGGAATATTTTTTGTATTGATACCAATTTGTCCTGTTTTGAAGTCACCATATAATAATGGGGTGGTATGGGAAATTTCATAGGTGTTTTGGATATATAATTTATTACTACCAGTTTCATGATAACCTGACTTATATCCAATAAATATGTTTCCATTTCCGGATGTGTTTTGATATCCTGCTTCCTTTCCTAATGAAACATTTGCATTTCCTGTAGTATTTGTATATCCTGCTCCTTGACCATTAAATAAGTTATTTTGACCAACTGTGTTATTTTTTCCAGCATTCATACCAACAAAGGTATTAGCGCCGCCAGTCGTATTTTTAAAACCACTATAATCACCTATAAAAATATTGAACGAACCGGAGTTATTTGAATATCCCGATCTGTTTCCTATAAAAACATTATGACCTCCATTGGTATTACTATATCCAGAATAAACACCATAGAATGTATTATAATTAGCTACATTATTATAACCAGAATAAAAACCAGTAAATGTATTACCTGATCCAGTATTGTTAAATCCAGATGAAGG
>NZ_WEKL01000090.1 GCF_019295435.1 Aquimarina litoralis | reverse complement strand
CAACCAATTCCACAACAATCTGCTCAAGAATCGTAGTATTCCTCATTTCACGTCAAAAAATAACGTTTAAAGCGTACAATTTTATTGACTTTTTGTAGTTAATTTGAGTATTGATATCCGTACTATCAAGAATTAAATTAAAAAAGCAAACAAATGATGAAAAAAAAGATGTTAGCAATTGCTGCAATTGCTTTAGGATTATTGGGTGTGTCCTGCTCAAGTGATGATGGACCACCAGTAGCTAATGTTACAATTGAAACAATTGGCTTAGAAAACTTAACTGGTGGATCTACTTACCAAGGATGGTTGATTGTAGATGGTCAGCCAGTTCCTACGAATAGATTTACAAACCCTACAGGAACTATAAATCTTACTGTTTTAGCATCTGATCTTGAAAATGCTACTGATTTTGTACTAACTGTAGAACCAGTAGGGGATACAGATAATATTCCTTCAGATGCAAAAATATTAACAGGAAGTTTTAATGGATCAAATTCTGCTACACTTAATTTTGCACCTGTTGTTGCCGATTTAACGAGTACTGCGGGGCAATTTTTCTTAGCTACTCCAACAGATGATGTTGCTGATAATGATGAATTTGGCGTTTGGTTTATGGATGGATCCGCTGCAGGACTAACACTACCGACTTTAGCTGCTGGGTGGAAATATGAAGGATGGGTAGATTTTGGTAATATTACAGTTTCTACTGGAACATTTTCTGCGGTAGATGCAAGAGATGATGCAAATTTCTTCAGTGGTTCTGGAGGGATGATACCTGATTTTCCTGGAGAAGATTTTCTAGTACTTCCTAGTCAAATTCCTTTAACTGGACTTGCGTTTCCTGCTTCAGTAGCAAGCAAAAGAGTATTTATTACGGTAGAGCCTTTTGGAGATAATGATCCAGCACCATTCTTTATTGAGCCTTTAAGCGGAACTGCTGGAATAACAACAGGTCCTGCAAATCCGGTTTCGATGATTTCTAATACTGCGATGCCTTCTGGTAGAGCAACAAGACCGAACTAATTGATAAAATCAATTTATATACAGAAAACTCCCATTTTTGGGAGTTTTTTTATTCATATAGTTTTTGCTCAAATGAAAGTAAAAAGAACCCTTTAAAAATTCTTTTTGCCCTTTCTATTTCCTTATTGGATAGGGGATTGTTATCTAGCAATAATCCTGCTAAGGCATATTTTTCTGTTTCATAAATCTTAGGTATTTCTGTAATATCGTTATTGTTGATATGAACCATAAGAAGCACTTTCATTCTTGCAAATACTGAAGGAAGTTCTGTAAACTTATTATATCCGACATGGACTACCCATAATTTTTTCATGTCTATTAACTCATCTGGTAATTCTCTTAAACTATTATGATCTAAATATAAAAATCGAATTTGAGCTAGCTTACCAATAGTTTTCGGTATTGTCTTTAGTTCGTTATGATCGATCCATAGTGAATAAAGCTTAGGTAATCTTCCAAGGAAAATATAAGTGTTACTATCAGTAATAGAATTATAGGATAGATTAAGATCTTTTAAGTGTTTAAGAGATGTAATGTTCTCTGGAAGTTTGGTAAGCTGATTATCTTTTAGATTAAGAAATTCGATAGGTAATTCCGAAAGTTGAGAAATGACTTGATCTAATCGTAAATTTGGATTGTGAACTAATGAAATTTGCTTCAGATTGCTGAACTTTTTTATGGACTTAGGAATTGTTTTAATATCTAAACTATCTAATATCAATACTTCTAAGCTATTATGAATAGATAGTTTTTCTAGTGCTAACTCCAAATCCAACTGTGGATTGCTACTTAGATCGATCATGCGTAAATCTTTAATTTGATCAATTGTTTTAGGTAGCTCTGTTAAATTTTGATTCCTTAAATCCAGGCGATGAATTGTAGGTACATTTTTTTCAGGAATCTTATCATAAGTTCTACTGTAAAATGTGGTATAAGTATTACAACTAGCAAATAACCATAGGGTACACAAATAGAAAGATATTGTTTTGTTAGTCATCTGTAGTTGTATTTAAAAGTAAACTTCCTGATGCTTCGATAAAAATTTTATCCTTTGTTTCAATTTGCCAGGGAAATCTTGGATTTAGTCCTAAACCGTCGTGTAGTATATTTTGAATATAAGCTCCTGCTTTTTGGCTATTGAACCCTAGTTTGGCATGGATAGTATAGTTATCTTCTTGATGTGTGGCATATCCATATACGTTTCCGTAAAAAAGATCTTTAAATGGAGGTAAGGTAAACCATACATTTTTTCGACCATCATCCGAATTAATTGGATTTCTAGGTGCTAAACTATAATTAGGTCTTGCTGTAAACAAGTCAATACCTAATCCTATTTTCTGAATTGTTTGAATATTCGTGATGTTGGTAAATCCTATATCTAATGAACCAGTTACTCCATAATCAGTGCCAGAACCTTTGAATAAACCAATGCTGAAATCATTTTGAAATGAGAAATGAATATTGTGATTAGAATTACTAAATCTCATAAGAAAAGCTCCGCGTCTTAATCCATAAGATTTTAGTTTGCCAGGCAAATAGTCTTTACTAAATCCAAACCCTAATCCATGAAAACCTCCTTGTCCATTTGGATTAAAGATTAATGAGGTATTGATGTTGGAAACGGAAGATCCTAAGAGGTTACTGTTTTTTCCAATTCCTGCTAAAGCAAAGAACTCATACGAATAGGCAAATCCAGTCTTTTTAACAGTATGTCTTTTAAGAAACTGATAGGAAACAATGGATAATCCACTTTCTGCAGAAATATCTCCATAATTTAAAGTGCCAAATCCAAAAGCTCCTAATTTTARCCATTGATTTTGATTTCCAATAGTGATTTCTGCTTTTAGTAAAACACCACCATCTGCACTAAATCTTTGGGAATACATCGAAGTACTTAAGAATATACATATGATGAAATGTTTTTTTAAGTAGTTAGTCATCATATTATCTTCTGGGATGATATGTGTTAATTACTTCACTTAAATGACTTCGATCCACATGCATATAAATCTCTGTAGTGGTAATGCTTTCATGTCCAAGCATTAATTGTATAGCTCTTAGATCGGCACCATTTTCCAATAAGTGTGTAGCAAAAGAGTGTCTAAAGGTATGTGGACTTATATTTTTTTGAATTCCTGCTTTTTCGACAAGACGTTTTACGATCGTAAAAATCATGGCTCTTGTCAGTTGTCGTCCTCTTCTATTTAAAAATAGTGTATCCTCATGACCATCTTGTATAGCAAGATGGTTTCTTATTTCATCTTTATATAAAGAAATATATTTTTGAGTAACTTCTCCAATAGGCACAAATCTTTGCTTATCTCCTTTACCAGTAACACTAATAAAACCTTCCTCAAAGAATAGATCAGAAAGCTTAAGGTTTATTAATTCACTAACTCGAAGACCACATCCATAAAGTGTTTCTATGATGGCTCTATTGCGTTCTCCTTCAGCTTTACTTAGATCAACTTTAGAGATAATTGTATCTATTTCTTCTAAGGACAAGGTGTCTGGGAGCTTTCTTCCAATTTTTGGAGCTTCAATAAGCTCCATTGGATTGTTTTCCCGATAATCTTCAAATACTAGATAATTAAAAAAGCTTTTCAAACCAGAAATTAGCCTTGCTTGCGAACGGGCATTCACAACTTTAGCCGTTTCATAAATGAATTGTTGGAGTATTTCTTTTTCTATAGTTAATGGAGTAGTTTGAATATCTTGTGATTCTAAAAACTTTAGCAATCGTTGAATATCCAGACTATAATTAATAATAGAATTATCAGAAAGTCCTCTTTCTATCCGGAGGTAATGTTCATAATCTTTTATCGCATGACTCCATTTCATTGCCCTAATATAAAAAGAAAAACCATCCCGATCTAATCAGAATGGTTTAATAGGTTTGTGGAGTAATCTTTTTTATAAATGTATTGCGAATCCTACGTTCAATTGAAATGCATCCGTAAAGAAATCGTCGTTCAAACTTAAATTATATCGTAGTCCTGGTTCTATGCTTACGTTGTCTCCAATAAAAAAAGCATATCCTCCTTGAACTCCAAAAAATGAAGGATCTTCATCCGCATCAGTGCTAACTCCACTATAATCTATTTGTACTGGGATAGATCCAATAATGTAGTATTTTGCACCAATTTTATAACTAAATCTATCAACAGCATCTGCATCAGAATTTGCTTTAATTGATCCATATCCAAGTCCAGCTTTCAATGCTAAATTGTCCATAATAAAATATCCTCCTTCTAATCCAATATTGAAAATAGAACCAGCATCATCTGAGAAAGAAGTAAACTGTATACCAGTGTTTGCAGCATGAGCTGCACCAAAGTTAGTATTTGCTTCGATAAGCCATTTTCCTTTAGAAGTTTGTTCTCCGTCTTGAGCATTGATAAAAGTGAATGTAAATACTGCAATGGCAGTTAAGATAAATTTTTTCATGATAATTGTTTGTTTAAATGTTGAGAACAAAACTATAAGAGAGGAAACAGAAAATAATCACTGTTTTCAGGTAGATTTTAAACAATTATTCCCCTGAAACTAGGGGATACGAAAAAAGTATAAGGTATTACTAAAAAAACAAACCCCATCATAATGAATCGTATGATGGGGTTTGTATATGTTTGATGTGTTTTAGAATTTGTAGACTAATCCTAAATTGATATCATCTAAATCTAAACCAAAAGTAAATGCATTTGTAGACTCCGCATTATCAACATCTGGTTTTGCAGTAGCATAACCAAGAGCTCCCCAAAATGCTTCAAGAGCGAAATGATCACTTAAGAAATAGCTAACTCCAGGACCAACATTTACTCCAAATCCATTTATTTTAAGTTCACCTGGACCTTGTTCCGTTTTAGAACTAGCATATTCTAAACCTAATTCCCCAAAGATTGAAAATTTGTTAGATGGGGTGAAGTAGTAACGTCCAAAAGCTCCAGCGTTAAAAGTGTTTGTTTTTAAATCTTCGGTTATTGGCGTTTCTTGCTTACTAGTTGTAAACCCTAATCTTGCCCCAACTGCGATATTATCTGAAACAAAGAATCCTGCTCTAGGAGTAAATTCAAAGGAGTTGTCTTTAATATCTCCGGTAGAAGTAGAGTTGTATCCAAAAGATCCAGAAAGGAAAATATCACCTTTTGCAAATCCTCCGTCTTGTGCGTTAACAAAAGTTAATGTGAACACTGCAATTGCAGTTAAAATCAATTTTTTCATAATGTTTGTTTATTTGTTTATACCCATTAGTGACATTACCACCATTTTTGTTACTCTGTTTTTACTAAAATTTTTTATTGTTTTTCACTTGTATTTTTAACCTGTTTATTATCAGGGAATCATAATTTATTTTTAACATTTATGATTTTACTATTTTAGTATTGTTGTGTCTTTTCTCGAATTAGGAGTGTATATTCGGTATAGTTTTCTATCCGATTACAAAAAATAAAGTTACTTTTGAGTATAAACTTATTCTGGTATGATGAAAAGAAAAATATTTGCTCTTGTAATTATGGTTTTGAGTTTTATAACTGTAAAAGCTCAAAAAATATCTGATGAAGATCCTTTATATGCTCGAGCAGGTTTTAAAGGAGGAGTTAATTATAGCAGTATTCTTGGAGATGCTGATGATGTTAGTGGAAGAGTGCGAGTACATCTTGGGGTTGTTGTAGAGTATCCGGTTTCAAGCAAATTTTATGTTCAAGGAGAACTGTTGTATTCTGCGCAAGGTTATAAAGCGGATATCTTAGGTCAGGAACAAGAGGTAAGTTTAAATTATATGGCCTTGCCGATTTTAGCCAAATTTTATATGACGCCAAAATTCAGTTTGGAAACGGGACCACAATTTTCATTACTAACAACCGTAGGAAACGATGATGTGGAGGATAATGATCCTTTTTTTGATTCCTTTCGTGATCTCGATGTTAGTTGGGCTTTTGGAGCATCTTATAAGTTAGAAAGCGGATTGTTTTTCCAGTTACGATATAATTTAGGCTTAACGAATGTAAATGATCCAGGAATTTTGGATGTAACGAATAGAAATTCTGTTGCCCAATTATCTGTTGGATATCTATTTAAAACTAAAAATAACCGAAGAGTTATCAGAGAAGCATACGAATGAAAATATTAATATTAAACGGTCCTAATTTAAATCTTTTAGGGAAACGTGAACCAGGTATCTACGGAAATCAATCTTTTGAGGAGTTTTTCAGTACGTT
>NZ_WEKL01000089.1 GCF_019295435.1 Aquimarina litoralis | reverse complement strand
TTAGATGCGATCAAACTTTTAAAAGACAGAAATTTCTTGATATTTTTTATTTCTTCTGTACTAATATGTATTCCATTAGCATTTTATTATCAGAATTTGAGTCCATTCTTAACAGAATCTGGTGTAGAAGACTCTACAGCACTAGCTTCGATAGGGCAAGTTTCAGAGGTGGTATTTATGCTCCTATTACCTTTTTTCTTTAAAAAGTATGGTTTTAAAAAAACAATATTAGTTGGAATGATTGCCTGGGCAATTAGATATTTGTTGTTTGCTTATGGTAATACTGGTGATTTATTTTTTATGATTATCACTGGAATTGTATTACATGGAATTTGCTATGATTTCTTTTTCGTTTCTGGTCAAATTTATACCGACTCCAAAGCAGGAGAAAAGTTCAAAAGTGCTGCACAAGGTTTAATTACACTAGCAACCTATGGATTTGGAATGCTTATAGGTTTTTATATTGCCGGAAAAATCACGGATGCAAACATACTAACGGAAGGAGAACATAACTGGAATAGTATTTGGATATTCCCTGCGATTTTTGCTGCTGTAGTAATGCTATTGTTTGCTATCTTCTTCAAAAATGAAAAAATAGAATATAAAGAAAGTTAACTATGACTAAACTTAAAATGGGAATGGTCGGCGGCGGCACAGGATCTTTTATTGGAGATGTGCATCGCAAGGCTGCGAGTATTGATGGAATGGTTAATTTAGTTTGTGGTGCGTTTTCTTCTAGTAAAGAAAAAAGTCTTACTTCTGGAAAGGAATTAGGGATCCCTGATGAACGTGTGTATGGCAGTTTTGAAGAAATGATCTTAGAAGAAGCAAAACTTCCTGAAGAGGAACGAATGGATTTTGTATCTATCGTTACTCCCAATCATATGCACTTTCCTCCAGCAAAAATGGCTCTCGAACATGGGTTTCATGTGATTTGTGATAAACCACTTTCCTTGACTTTGGAAGAAGCTGTTGAATTAGAAAAAGTAGTCGCATCCACTGGAAAAATATTTGCACTAACTCATAACTATACGGGATATCCTATGGTAAAACAGGCAAGAGCTATGATTGCCAAAGGAGATTTAGGAACTATCAGGAAAATAAACGCTCACTACTTGCAAGGATGGCTTTCTACTTCTGTAGAAAAAACCGGACAAAAACAGGCAGCATGGCGAGTAGATCCTAAAAGATCAGGAATTGGAGGTGCTTTGGGTGATATCGGTACGCATGCTGAAAACTTGATTGAATATATTACTGATATCAAAATTGAAGCACTGGCTGCAGACTTAACTGCTTTCGGTGAAGGACGTAGTCTAGATGATGATGGTAACATATTAGTACGTTTCGAGAATGGAGCCAAAGGAATCATCTCTTTTTCGCAAATAGCGACAGGAGAAGAAAATAATTTGGGTGTCAAGATTTATGGTACGAAAGGAAGTGTAGAATGGTATCAGGAGAATCCAAACCAACTTATTGTTAAATGGTTAGAGCAACCTAAACAAATCTATACTCCTGGCGGAAACGGAACGTATCCAGAATCTTCTGCCTATGTGAGAATCCCTGCAGGACATCCTGAAGGATATTTAGAAGGGTTTGCTACTATTTATAGAAGTTTTGCGAAAGAAGTTCTAACTTTTAAAAGAGGAAACTCAATTTCAGACAAACCAGATTTTCCAACTGTAAAAGATGGAGTTCGAGGAATGAAATTTATCTATGCTGCTGTAGAAAGTAGTAAGCATAATGCTGCTTGGGTGACATTATGATCGCAGTAAAACTTTTAATTAACCAATAACACATATACACCACCACTAAAAACTTATGAAAATGAAGACAATAAAAGGGCCTGCAGTATTTCTTGCACAATTTATGGATGATAAAGCTCCTTTTAACTCACTTGATGGATTATGCAAATGGGCATCTGATTTAGGATATAAAGGTATTCAAATCCCTACTTGGGAAACCAGACTAATTGATCTAGACACTGCAGCAGAAAGTCAAACCTATTGCGATGAACTCAAAGGTAAGATTGCTGATTACGGACTAGAAATCACCGAATTATCTACACATCTGCAAGGACAATTAGTGGCAGTACATCCTGCTTATGATTTGATGTTTGACAATTTTGCTCCTGACGATTGCAAAAACAATCCTAAAAAACGCACAGAATGGGCAATAACTCAAGTAAAAAATGCCGCTACAGCAAGTAACCGATTAGGAATTAGTGGGCATGGTACATTTTCTGGGTCTCTTTTATGGCATACGATGCATCCTTGGCCACAACGTCCTGCTGGACTGGTAGAAATGGGATTCCAAGAATTAGCTAAAAGATGGCTGCCAATTCTGAATCATTTTGACGAGCAAGGCGTGGATGTTTGCTATGAAATTCATCCAGGAGAAGATTTGCATGATGGTGTTACTTTTGAACGTTTCTTAGAAGCTACAGGAAATCACAAGCGAGTGAACATACTATATGATCCAAGTCATTTTGTGCTACAACAACTCGATTATATTGAATATATTGATCACTATCACGAGTTTATCAAGGCTTTTCATGTTAAGGATTCTGAATTTAATCCAACCGGAAAAAAAGGTGCGTTTGGAGGATATAGTGATTGGATAGATCGGGCAGGAAGATATCGTTCTCCAGGAGATGGACAAATCGATTTTAAAACTATTTTCTCTAAGCTTACCCAATACGGATGTGATGTTTGGGCAGTGATGGAATGGGAATGTTGTATCAAATCTCCAGAACAAGGAGCTCGAGAAGGTGCTCCATTTATTCAAAGCCATATTATTGAAGCTACCCAAAAAGCATTTGATGACTTTGCAGGTGCTGATATTGATAAAGAACAGCTTCGAAGAATTTTAGGTTTGGACGACTCCTAATGTTATTCGAATTTCATATCTTTAATCGTATTGTCGCTTAAACCGCTGTATCGCAAAAACTTAAAACTCAAAACTTAGCATGAATATTACAATTTCAGATTTTTCCAGAACGGAATTGATGCAGGTTAGAGAAGCACATCATGGAGCTATACGATTAATTCGAAGGGCTTATTATATGTTACACGATTTTATAACTCCAGGGCGTATATTATCATCACGTCAAAGACAATTGGTAGAAAATTCTTTGTTTGCAAGTTTTCTTTCTAATTCTAGTAATATAAGAGCGCATACTCATATTTCTAATTATGATATGCAGTTTAGATTAATACATTTAAATCTTCAGAGATTGCATAGGCATGCTTCTCATTTTGAGGTTCATAGGCTTGCCAGTGCATTAGATGGTGATGATTTTATCCGAGGAGAAGGTGCCAGTATAGAAATATACGCTGAATCTGTAGGTGTTCATAGTCATAGAAGAATACCTGTAGAAAACAGGCCGTACATTATTTTGTACGATCCATTTTTTTCCACTTCTTATAGTAATAGACTACGTATTATCATTCATGAATTATGTCATAACATATTAGGTTTCACTAACCCAAGATCTTTTCGAAATCCTAATGTTCATAGTCACTCTAATGATATATATATTACTAATTGGAATGTCTTTAATGCGATGTCATTTGCTCAAAGTATTCGAAATCCAGATAAACACGCTTATTTTATATTGCTTTTGTCTGAAATCACTTTAGAGATTACCAATACTTATACTATTAACTAATAAATACTATTTAAAATTGAAGAATATTTTTTCATTATCCATAATTGCTTTAGTTCTTTTTTCATGTCGTGAAAACACATCCATTTCTGTTCCGGAAGATAGAATTGAAACAGATACCATCGTTACTAAAAGTCAAAAAGAAATTACTGACCCTAAAGAAACAGAAGTTTGGGATCCAGAACCAAAAGCCATTTCATTTGACACGATGAATGTTCCTTCGGACGCTATTGTACTTTTTAATGGAGAAGATTTAGAGCAATGGATTGCTACTAAAGATTCAACACAGGCAGGTTGGACCATTAATCCTGATAAAACCATGACTGTAAAACCAGGTACAGGAGATATTCAGACAAAAAGAAATTTTGGTAGTGTTCAATTACACTTAGAATGGAAAGCACCAGATGTTTTAGTGGGTGATGGACAAGGAAGAGGAAATAGCGGTGTGTTTTTTCAAAATAGATATGAAGTACAGATTCTAGATAGTTATCAAAATCGTACGTATGCTAATGGACAAGCTACTTCTATTTACAAACAACACATTCCTCTTGTAAATGCAACGAAACCTAATGATCAGTGGCAGACCTATGATATCATATTTCATCAACCTGAATTTGAAAATGGTAAAAAGAAAACATCAGGATCTTTTACGGTGATTCATAATGGTGTGTTGGTTCAGGATCATGTTGAGATTTTAGGAACAACAGAATATATCGGTCCACCGAAGAATAGTCCTCATGGAGAAGGTCCTATAAAATTACAAGATCATAGCAATCCAGTCCATTATCGCAACATATGGATTCGAGAACTGAAGTAGTGTGAGTTCTACGTAACAAAACTATAAAACACTTATTTTTAAAATATTTACAGTTTTCGTTTTGAAAACATCCTCACCCAACCTCTCCTTTTGAAGGAGAGGAGCTAAAAGTCCCTCTTTTGAAGAGGGATCTAGGGAGATGTATTAAATTGAAACTATTAAAATATTCATTTTAAGAGAATTAAAAACACTGTAAACTATGCTTTATCCCGAATTTACATAAAATAGTTATTGTGCACTTATAAATGCTTTAATCTCTTCATCTGTAAAAACTGGATTAGCTCCTTCGCTACCTGCTACCATAGCACCAATAGCACATGCATAATCTATAGCAGTTTGCGGGTCAATTTGTTGGATTAGTTTTGAAATCAAAGTACCTAAAAAGGAATCACCTGCTCCTACTGTATCTACTACTTTTATGGTATATCCGGTATTGTTGTAAAAACTATTGTTATAAAATAAGGTTGCGCCTTTTCCTCCTTTGGTAATACAAATTTGGGAAGTTTCTGTATGTTTAGCTATGGCTTTTACTTGATTTTCAATCGTATTTTCTTGTATGTTAAAATAGGTACAGATTTCATCTAATTCTTCATCGTTAAGCTTTATAAAATCAGCTTTTTGCATTAGTTCTAAAAGTAAAGCTGCATCATAATGTGGTGGACGAAGATTAACATCTAAAATTTTAAACTTTGCAAGTTCTAACAATTCTAATAACGTCTTTCTAGAAACATCATTTCTAGCCACCAAACTACCATAAATAAATGCATCAGAAGTTGCTACTTCTTTTGTGGCTACTTCAGTATTCTCGATAAAATCCCAAGCTACTGGTCTGCTGATCTCATATGAGGCTGTACCTTCTTCATCTAGTGTTACTAAAACTTCTCCTGTTTTATGGACTTGATCTTTCTGGATAGTGCCAATAGGAAGTCCTTTTCCCTGGATATAAGAAGAAATATCGTTTCCTAATTCGTCAATACCCACTCTGGTAATAATTGTGGTATCTATACCCATAGTTTTTAGGCGTAAAGCGACATTAAGCGGTGCTCCACCAATTTTTTTATGAATAGGAAATATATC
Organism: Aquimarina litoralis; assembly: GCF_019295435.1. Classification (GTDB taxonomy): domain Bacteria; phylum Bacteroidota; class Bacteroidia; order Flavobacteriales; family Flavobacteriaceae; genus Aquimarina; species Aquimarina litoralis_A. Next base: position 960 of record NZ_WEKL01000089.1, on the reverse strand, counting down.
CCAAAGTACTTCTCCGAAACAACTTATTTTCACACGTTTAGGTTTTAATATTATTCAATAATTACAAAGTATACACTAAGATATTAATAATTAAACTTTTTATACAAAAAACAACCCTCAGCGGTTAACTACTCCTCTGAGGGTCTAGGTCGGAGCGAAAAAATTAAACTAACTCAACTTACACTCAATTAACAGCTCCAACTTCTCTTCATATTTTTATTTACAATTAATGAGATCCCGAAACAAGTTCGGGATTGAATTCAACTATCTCTTTTTAATGCGCTATCGCCTTTAAAAAGAGGTTTCATTCAACTTACACTCAATTAACAGCTCCAACTTCTCTTCAATAATTTATAATTTTTTATTTAAAATGAATTCTAGCCTAGGCTGGAATGACAAAATACTATTGTTTTTATACTGAATTTAATTTCTCTTTAATCTTATCAATACAAGGGTTATTAATACTTCCTATATGTGTATGTTTTGTATTCTTTTCAGGTTTGTAATTCCCTTTTTCGATATCCTGTCCAATTTTCACGTAGGCATCTCTAAAGGACATTCCTTCCATGACCAGCTCATTCAAGGTATCTACACTAAACAAATAATCATATTTAGTATCTTCCAAAATACTTTCGTTTACTTTCACATTCTTTAGTGCATAAATTGCCATTTCTAAAGACGCTTTTAGATCCTGAATTGCCGGAACAATTCCTTCTTTCAATAACTGTAAATCTCTATGATATCCACTTGGTAAATTATTCATAAGCAGACTCAACTCATATGGTAAGGCCTGAATCTTATTACATTTCCCTCTAATGAGTTCGAATACATCAGGATTCTTTTTATGTGGCATAATACTAGAGCCTGTTGTAAATTCTGAAGGAATACTCATAAAGTCAAAATTCTGACTCATATACAAGCAAACATCCATTGCTAATTTCGATAAGGTACCTGCCACAC
>NZ_WEKL01000088.1 GCF_019295435.1 Aquimarina litoralis | reverse complement strand
AAATACTTCCTTTAAAAACAGGTTGGTCCGATAGTTATGAATATGGAATTTTAGAAAAAGATTGGAATAATTTGTAATCTTTATTTTAAGTGATATTTATACAGCGCTCCTTTAGTTTTTTTTCTTTTTTCATCCACGATAAAAAGTGTAGAGTCATTTTCGAAACAAATACCTTCTTTCTGAGAATAATGATTTAGTTTAATCTTTTTAATCTTTCCTCCAAATAAGTCATCTTCCGAAAAATCGGATAGTATGAATATTTTGTTATACGTCAGAAGAGCTATCTTATCACCTTTAAAATTTATTGCAGCGGCACTGATAAAACAATCGTTAGCATCTTCACAAAGTGTATACTTACCAATTAATTTGGCTTTTTGCTCACCAATCTTATCTTTTAATTTATATAATTTGGTTTCACCATTAAATTTACTACTCCTATTTTTAGTAAATAAATAGAAGCTTCCATTTTTATAAATGAAAGCTTCAATGTCAAAATTTCTTTTCTTTTTAGATGGAGGAAACTTTTTTTGATCCTCTAAAGAGAATTTCAAAGTTGAAGTATGTAGTGTATTTGTATGAATACCAGATACTTTATAAATAGCAAGATCTTTTCGGTCATTATTGTTATTACCAAAATCGCCTATATATAGATTTCCTTTAAGATCATAAGCCAAATCCTCCCAATCAACATTTTTACTATCAGGGATTTTTAGTTCATTTTGGATTTTTCCCTTTTTGTTCAGACTAAAAACTACATTGTCATTTCCAGAGTCATTAATTGCATATAATCCAGAATTACCATGTAAATAGGTAATCCCCGATATTTCATGCAAAGAACTTGATAGATGATCGATGACAATTAGATCTGTATCATTTTTCTTTTGGCAACTTACTGATAATGTAATACCAATTAGTAAAAAGGAGATTTTAGTTTTTAGCATAAACAAATATTAAGGTTTTTGATTCCACGCATCTAGCATCCAACTTGTTTTTTCTAGATCAGCAATATATGTGCCAGTGATGTCTAAAGTACCATCATCCTCAGCTTTTTCAGCTTCTTTTGTAACTAATTTTAGTTGTTTTAAGATAATATCATGATCTTCTAAAATGGAAGTTACCATTTCATTATCAATTAAATCTGTGCTAGCTTCTTTTATGGATGATTTCTCAATAAAAGAACTGTAATTACTAATTGGTTTAGCTCTTAGCGTTAAAATTCTTTCTGCAATTTCGTCAATTTTTAGTTTAGCATCCTCATATAATTCTTCAAACTTAAGATGTAATTCGAAAAAATTTCGACCTTTAACATTCCAATGGAAATTTCTTAGCTTTTGATAATACATATGGTAATCGGCTAATAAAACATTCAATAGTTCAATGGTTTCTTTATTAGTATTTATCATAGTTTTTATTTATTGATTATTTAAATTCTATACAAAAATACTATTGATTGATTTGTTTTTAACAACGCTATTATTGTTAGTACTAATAAGACTATTAACTAAATCGATTTTTAATTTCCTTAAGAATTAACTCATAATAATCCGGGTCATGAGGTACATACTCTTTTTTTCTTATTTCATGTTCGATATCTTCTTGTAGACTTTCTGTAGAGATTAATTTGATTGCACTTACTTCTTCTTTTTGTACTTTAAGATCAGCAATAGGTTTTGTTAGTATAGCAATATAGATATAATGAAATTCATTGTCAATGATGTTAACACTTGGTTCTTTTTTAGCAAGATATTTGCCGATAAATTCTAGGTTAGAAGCTTGTAAACAAAGTCCTATTTCTTCTTGTACTTCACGTAAAGCAGCATTCTTCGGAGATTCTCCAGCACCAATATGACCAGCAACAGATACATCCCAAAGATTAGGGTAGGTATCTTTATTATGAGCACGCTTTTGTATTAATATATTACCACGCTGGTCGTATAGCCAAATATGAACACTATTATGATACAACCCCAAACGATGCGCTTCAGATTTCATTCGTGTATCTCCTGTAAAAAAACCTTCCTCTGTTACAATATCAATTAGTTCATCTGGCATGCTATATGTCTAATGGTTATTTTTAAAAATACTTATTAAAATTTATAATTGGTTAATGGAATCCAATTATTCATTGAGGATTATTTTTTTTAATTCTTAAAGTAATATATTTATGATAATTTAAAAGAAATAGTTTGGCCTCTAAAAGCCATAATACTAATAATAATGGAGATAGATAAAAGTAAAAAGATCAATTCTTATTGGAAAAAAAATCTGAAATATTTGTTGATTTTGTTAAGTATATGGTTTGCTGTATCCTATGGAGCTGGAATTCTTTTTAAAGATACTCTAGATACTATTAAATTGGGAGGTTTTAAGCTGGGATTTTGGTTTGCACAGCAAGGTTCAATATATGTGTTTGTGATTTTAATCTTCGTTTATGTTCGTTTAATGAATAGATTGGATAAGAAATATGGTTATGATGAAGACTAAAATAATCTTAAAATCATTATAAGAATGAGCGTACAAATTTGGACTTATATTTTGGTAGGGGTAACGTTCGCACTATATATAGGTATTGCTATTTGGTCTAAAGCAAGTTCTACAAAAGAGTTTTATGTAGCTGGAGGTGGTGTATCGCCCTTGGCAAACGGAATGGCTACCGCTGCGGATTGGATGAGTGCAGCTTCATTTATATCCATGGCAGGAATTATTGCTTTTGATGGTTATGATGGTGCAGTATATCTTATGGGATGGACAGGTGGATATGTATTGTTAGCGCTGTTGTTAGCTCCTTATTTACGCAAGTTTGGTAAATTCACAGTTCCAGATTTTATAGGAGATCGTTATTATTCGAAAACTGCAAGGTCCGTCGCAGTTTTTTGTGCATTACTAGTTTCATTTACATATGTAGCCGGTCAAATGCGAGGAGTAGGTATCGTTTTTTCCAGATTCCTTGAAGTTGATATTAATACAGGAGTCATTATAGGAATGATCATTGTTCTTTTTTATGCGGTATTAGGTGGTATGAAAGGTATTACTTATACGCAGGTAGCACAATACTGTGTTTTAATATTTGCTTTTATGGTTCCGGCTATATTTATTTCCATCCAAATGACAGGTAATCCAATTCCGCAGTTAGGATTTGGAAGTACGATAAATGATGGGTCAGAAATTTATTTATTAGATAAATTAGATGGGCTAAGTGAAGAACTAGGATTTAATTCTTATACAGATGGAACTAAATCTATCTTAGATATTTTTACTATCACCTTAGCGTTGATGGTTGGAACAGCTGGTTTACCACATGTTATTGTTCGTTTTTTTACGGTTAAAAGAGTAAAAGATGCCCGTAAATCCGCTGGATACGCCTTATTACTTATCGCAATACTTTATACCACTGCGCCTGCGGTGGCAGTTTTTGCTAAAACGAATCTAATTGAATCTGTACATAATAAGAAGTATGAAGAGTTACCAAAGTGGTTTACAAATTGGGAAGATACTGGATTATTAGGTTGGATAGACAAGAATAATGATGGTAAAATACAGTACACTACTGGTCATGCAGTGTTAGGAAACAAAAACAAGCCTATTTTTAAAGGAGATCAAAGAGGTGTTTATGGAGAAAGAGTTATAACAAATATAAATCCAAGTACTGAAAACGAATTATTTGTTGATAGAGATATTATGGTATTAGCAAACCCAGAAATTGCTAGATTGCCAAATTGGGTAATTGCATTAGTTGCTGCAGGAGGATTAGCTGCTGCTTTGTCGACTGCGGCTGGATTGTTATTGGTAATTTCTTCATCTGTATCTCATGATTTGATTAAAAAAATTATTAAACCCTCTATTTCAGAAAAAGGAGAGTTGGTTGCGGCTAGAGTTTCTGCAGTAATAGCAGTTTGTGTTGCTGGTTATTTCGGGATTCATCCACCTGGTTTTGTTGCCGCTGTAGTTGCGTTAGCGTTTGGCTTGGCTGCAGCTTCTTTTTTTCCTGCTATAGTTTTAGGGATTTTTTATAAGCGAATGAATAAAGAAGGAGCGATAGTAGGAATGGTTGTTGGAATCTTATCAATGCTGTTATATATGATAAAATTTAAATTAGGTTGGTTTGATGAAACCTTGCCTTCTATGGAAGAATGGTGGTTTGRTATTTCTCCAGAAGGTTTCGGTGCTGTGGCTATGGTATTAAACTTTGTAATATCGTTAACCGTATGTCACTTTACATCAAGACCACCAAGAGAGGTGCAGGAGATAGTAGAGAATATTAGAATACCCAACAACGCAAATAAACCAATTAATCATTAAAACATATACAAATTATCTAAATAAGAATGAGTAATTATCACATAAAGCATCTAGAAGAATATTTTCAAGTATATCGAAAATCAGTTAGGAATCCCGAACTTTTCTGGAGTGAAGTAGCGGAAGAACATTTTTTGTGGAAAAAGAAATGGGATACTATTTTAGAATGGGATTTTAGTAAACCAGAAGTAAAATGGTTTGATGGTGCTAAATTAAATATCACAGAAAACTGTATCGATCGACATTTATATGTTAGAGGGAATAAAACAGCCATATTGTTTGAACCTAATAACCCAGAAGATGAAGCAGAACATATTACCTATAATCAGTTACATGAGCGTGTCTGCAAATTTGCAAATGTTTTAAAAGCAAAAGGGATCAAAAAAGGAGATAGAGTGTGTATTTACCTTCCTATGATTCCTGAATTAGCTATAGCTGTTTTAGCATGTGCTAGAATTGGAGCTGTGCATTCTGTAGTTTTCGCTGGTTTTTCTTCTACTGCTTTGGCAACAAGAATTAATGATTGCGAAGCAAAAATGGTTATTACCTCTGATGGATCTTATCGAGGAGCAAAAACAATTGATCTAAAAGGTATTGTTGATGAAGCTTTGGAACAGTGTCCTGGAATTGAATCCGTATTGGTCGTAAAAAGAATCAATTCGGATATTATGATGAAAAAAGGAAGAGATGAATGGTTGCAACCGTTGTTAGATCAAGCTGAGACAAAATGTATTCCGGAAATAATGGATGCCGAAGACCCATTATTTATTTTATATACTTCGGGATCTACTGGCAAACCAAAGGGAATGATGCATACCACTGCTGGTTATATGGTTTATACAGCATATAGTTTTAAAAATGTTTTTCAATATAGAGAAGAAGATATCTACTGGTGTACTGCTGATATAGGATGGATTACGGGGCATTCTTATATAGTATATGGCCCCTTAGCAAATGGAGCAACCACTGTGATGTTTGAAGGAGTCCCATCATATCCTAATTTTGGAAGATTTTGGGAGATTGTACAAAAACATAAGATTACGCAATTTTATACCGCTCCAACAGCAATAAGAGCTTTGGCAAAAGAAAATTTGGACTATGTGACAAAGTATGATTTGTCAAGTCTGAAGGTTTTAGGTACCGTTGGAGAGCCTATAAATGAAGAAGCGTGGCACTGGTATAATGATCATGTAGGAGAAAAAAAATGCCCTATAGTAGATACCTGGTGGCAAACAGAAACGGGAGGTATTTTGATATCTCCAATTCCTTTTGCAACTCCAACTAAACCAACTTATGCAACTTTACCAATGCCTGGAGTACAACCAGCATTAATGGATGAAAATGGTAATGAAATTATAGGTAATCAAGTAGAAGGTAGGCTATGTATTAAATTTCCTTGGCCATCAATGGCAAGAACTATATGGGGGAATCATAAGCGCTATAGAGATACATATTTTTCTGCTTTCGAAAATAAATACTTTACAGGAGATGGAGCTCTAAGAGATGAAGTGGGGTATTATAGAATAACTGGTAGAGTAGACGATGTGATTATTGTATCCGGTCATAATTTGGGAACAGCGCCTATAGAAGATGCAATTAATGAACATCCTGCTGTGGCGGAATCTGCGATTGTAGGTTTTCCACATGATATAAAAGGAAATGCGCTGTATGGTTTTATTATTCTAAAAGAAGTAGGAGAAGGTAGAGATCGAGATAACTTGAGTAAAGAAGTAAATCAACAAATTACAGAGCGTATAGGGCCAATCGCTAAATTGGATAAAATTCAATTTGTTCCTGGATTGCCAAAAACAAGAAGTGGAAAGATTATGAGACGAATTTTGAGAAAGATAGCATCCAAAGACACATCTAATCTTGGTGATACTAGTACGCTTTTAAATCCAGAAGTAGTTGAGGAGATCATGGATAAAGCATTATAAATGAATTAACTTTATATAAAAAAAAGCCTCACATGGAGGCTTTTTTTATATAAGCTATTTCTTTGACTTGGTTTTAGCTTTGGGAACTGCAGGTTTTGCAAAATAACTAAAAGTTTCTCCAGCTTTTATATTTAATAGACTTTCATAAATTAAGCGAATTACATTTTCTACATCATCTCTATGAACCATCTCTACAGTTGTGTGCATATAACGAAGTGGTAAAGAAATCAAAGCAGAAGCTACACCACCATTACTATAGGCAAAAGCATCGGTGTCAGTTCCTGTCATTCTGCTAGAAGCCATTCGTTGGAATGGAATCTTTTTCTTTTCTGCAGTATCAATTAAAAGTTCTCGCAATCTATTTTGTACTGCAGGAGCATAGGAAATAACTGGTCCATCACCAATTTTAGTCTCACCTTGAGTTTTCTTTTCAATCATAGGTGTTGTTGTGTCGTGACAAACATCCGTAACAATCGCAACATCAGGTTGTATGGTATGRGTAATCATTTCAGCTCCTCTAAGACCTATTTCTTCTTGTACAGAATTGGTAATGTAAAGTCCAAAGTCTAATTTATCTTTATTTTCTTTTAATAATCTAGCTACTTCAGCGATCATAAAACCACCCATTCTATTATCTAATGCGCGACATACAAACTTGTCTTTGTTTAAGATAAAAAATTCATCAGGATACGTAATTACGCAACCAACATGTACTCCGAGTTTTAGAACTTCTTCTTTAGTGCTGCAACCAACATCTATGCAAATATTATTCAATTTTGGTGGTTCTTCTTTCGCTCTGTTTCTTGTGTGAATTGCAGGCCAACCAAAAACACCTTGTACGATTCCTTTTTTAGTGTGGATATTTACCCGTTTTGATGTAGCAATTTGGTGATCACTTCCTCCGTTCCTAATTACATAAATAAGTCCATTGTCAGTAATGTAATTTACATACCAAGATATTTCATCTGCATGTCCTTCAATAACAACCTTATAGGTGGCTTTTGGATTGATGACCCCAACGGCAGTCCCATAAGTGTCAGTGATGAACTCATCCACATAAGGACTAAGATAATCCATCCAAATCTTTTGTCCTTCCCATTCATATCCAGTTGGTGCAGGATTATTTAAATACTTCTCAAGAAAAGTTAAGGACTTTTTATTTAGTATACTTTTTTTAGCCATTTATATATTTTTGTTTTGTACGAAGTTAATAATATTCACAAAGATTTTACACTTTACAATATGTTTATTGTTAATTTTGGAACGATTTTAGCATCTTAGTATATAGAATGTATAGGGACTATTTGTACATATTAATAATATTTTTTCCTCTGATTGGTTTTGGTCAGAAGGATATTGATTCGGTAAAAGTCGATTCTACCGGTTATGTACAGTACTATATAATAGAAGGAGATACCATTCCTCATGATGCAATAGACCTAGATGAGGTGGTTATTTTAGGTAAGCTGAAATTTAAAGATAGACTTGCTAGAAGAAAATATCTTATTCTTAGGCGTAAAACTAGAAAAGTATATCCTTATGCGAAGTTAGCATCCGATAGATTGACTACGCTAAATGAAAGATTAGAAAATATTAAATCAAAAAGAGCTAAGAAAAAATATATAAAAATACTGCAGAAATATATGGAAGAAGAATTTACTGCGGAGCTCAAAAAAATGACACGAACCGAAGGTCAAATTTTGGTTAAGTTGATACATCGACAAACAGGACGTACTATGTTCGATCTTGTGAAGGAATATAGGAGTGGATGGAAAGCATTTTGGTATAACAGTACAGCAAATCTTTTTAATATTTCACTTAAAGAAAAATATGATCCAATTAATGTAGAAGAAGATTATTGGATTGAGGATATTTTGCAAAGAAGTTTTCAGTCAAATATTCTTGAAGAACAAAAGACTGCTTTAGATTTTAGTTTTTATGATTTAAGAAATAAATGGACAGATACTGTTAAAACTACTGCAGTTAAAAATTAAATATTTTCGTTATCTATATTTATATTTGATTTATAATTAAGTTTCAAAATATTTTTTTCTTTATTAGGATAATATTTCGTTTTTTCTTCATTAAAAAGAATATCTTAATTAAGTAGGTTGTTTTTAAAAGAGATTGTTTAAAACTTTTAGGCTCTATTTTGATTAATTTTAGTATCTTCGCTTTCCAACTTTTTAGAAATCAGGTGTTTTACAAAAAGGTTAAAAAAAAGTTGTTTTTTTTTGTTGTTGAAAAGAAAAAGGGTTGTATGTTTGCACCCGCAAAACGGGATAAGTTTTGTTAGTTCATTGAGAGGATTTGGTTTTTTTGGAGTTTGGAAAGAGGTTAATTTTATTGAGATAAAATTTTTTCAAAAAAAAGTTCAAAAAAGTTTTGCGGGGAATAAAAAAGCGTTTTATATTTGCACCCGCTTTGAGAAACAAGCTGAGTTCATAAACAGAAATAGTTATACTGGAGTAGGGTGATTTAGGTTGCTTATAGGGTTCGATTCCTTATTGATTAACGAATTACAGCCAGCGATGGAGATTGTGTTAGGTTGTATAAAAGAGTTCATTGATATATTGATTGACAGCGCGTATTAATATTGGTTATACTGATATT
>NZ_WEKL01000087.1 GCF_019295435.1 Aquimarina litoralis | reverse complement strand
AAGCAGCAGTTGGGTTTTGGTTATATTTATGAGGAAGAATTCTCATAGCATCAAAACCACCCCAAACATAAGGACCACTATCACTGGTACTACCTGCTAATATGATTTCCGCCTTTCCAGTGGTAATCCGCTCATAAGCCATTAAAATAGCTTCAGTGCCTGTGCTACAGGCAGAAGAATTTGTTGTAGTAATATTACCGCAACCTATCATTCCTCCTAAAAAAGCACTGATACCACTAGCCATCGTTTGTATGACTGTCGTGCTTCCTAATCGTCTTACCTTGCCTTCATCAACTTTATAAATAGCATCTCTAAATTTATCCACTCCTAATATTCCAGTTCCAAAGATGACACCTGCATCCCACAAAGGAATTTCATCCTTATCTCTAAGTGTCAATCCTGCATCTTTCCATGCATCTATACCTGCTATTACTCCATACTCCAAACCAGAAGCATTTAATCCTCTTAATTGAATTGAATTAAAGTAATTATTTAAATAACTATCTTTATATAATGGTTTTCCAGCAATTTGACATGAAAAATTTAGCTCCGTTAATCTATCAATTAACCGTATTCCAGATGTACCATTCTTAATAGCGTTTTTAAAATCTGAAACGTTCGTTCCATTTGGAGCAACAACTCCCATTCCTGTTATAACTACTCTCCTACTATTCATCTTGTAAAGGTTTCATCATTCCGGATATACTTCCTTTTGCCACAAGTTTATCTTCAGAATTATACATTCTTACTTTACATTTCAACTTATTAAATCTAAAATATTCTTTCTCAGACACCACAGTAACCTTTTCTCCCGGAAGTACTGGTTTATAAAAATCAATGCTATTGCCACTCATAGCGACTCCCAAAGAACTTTCTTCTACAGCTTCTTTAAAAAGAAATATTCCTAGACAAACAACACCAATTTGTGCCATAATCTCCGTTAGAATAACTCCTGGTGTTACTGGATATTCTTTAAAATGACCTTGATAAAAATATTCATCCTTTTTAAGCGTATAATTTCCTTTTACCCCATTTTCATTGATTTCATTTATTTGATCTACAAATAAAAAAGGAGATTGGTATGGTAGTTTTTTTATGATTTGTTCTTCCGTCAAAATAATACCTTTTAAAATGCGCAATTGCCAGGTAAAGGTTCTTGAGACGCTAACTCACTTGCAAATGAAATTTCTAGGATATCTTTACTAAAACCATTAGCAATACTTCCTTTAAAGACCACTGTTCCGTATCCTTTATTATTCATATGAGCTCTTACATATACAATTTGGTTTTCAGTAATGTTTACGGAACCTCCAGATCTGGTAAATGGTTGTTCGTTTACATGACTATGCGCTAAAATCCTTCTATATATCAGCGTACCGTCTTCAGAGATAACTTCCCACCAATCTGCATATTGATTACATCCTAGATCTGGACTTTCAATTTCAACACTAAAAGTATAATTCCCTTCTTCTCCAGCTACTGAAACATTCGTAATATCTGCATTTTCTTGAGTTGGTATCGGTTCTTCTGAATTGGATGTCTCATTATCACTATCAGAACAGGCTGATGCGGAGAATGTAATTAACAAAAGGTAAAAACATATATTTTTCATTAGGCAATTGCTTTAAGATTCAACATACTTATTTAATTAATGAACTACCACTCCAGCAACACTCTTTGAGCAGAAAATCCAGGTCCAAAACTTAACATCAAACCAGTTTCTCCTTGCGAAGGATTTCTGTCCATAAATCGTTCTAATACATACAAAACGGTGGCACTACTCATATTTCCATATTCTTTTAATACTGCTTTAGTATCATCTATGTTCTTTCCTAAATCACCAAAAAGAGCTTCAACAGTTTGTACTATTTTCTTTCCACCAGGATGAAATATCAAATGATCAATATCTCCAATTGACTTTTCATATTTTTCAAGAAAAGGATGTATAATATCTGGGAAATGCTTTGCTATTTTATCAGGAACTTCTTTATCCAATACCATTTGCAAACCACTATTCGTTAATTTAAAACCCATCATAGAAGTTGCCTCATAGAAATGATACATTTCATCAGCTATAATTTTAGGCCCTTCTGCATCCTCTTCTGATGATAACAATACACATGCCGCACCATCACCAAAAATAGCTGAACTTACGATATTTACCATGCTAAAATCATTGTGTTGAAATGTAGCTGTTGGTGATTCTACTGCGATTACTGCAGCTCTTTTGTTTGGATTCGCTTTTAAAAAATTTCTAGCATATATTATTCCCGAAACTCCTGCAGCACAACCCATTTCTGTTACCGGAAGTCTTATTATATCTTGCCGTAAACCTAAAGTATTGATCAAATAAGCATCCAAAGATGGAATCATGATACCTGTACAACTCACAGTGATTATATAATCCAATGATTTAGGATCCCAATTTGCTTTGTTTAATGCTTTTTTTAGCACCGATTCTCCGAGTTTTTTTACTTCTCGAATGTATATGTCATTTTTATCTTCAAAAGAAGTAGCAGTAAACACTTCTTCTATGCTCATTATTCCATAACGTTTATCTACCGCAGCATTTTCGAAGATTTTAAGTACTTTCCGTCTAAATCGATCTTCTTGTCCTGTCAGCCACTGAGACACAAAAGGTAAAATTTCTTTAGTTTCCCTTACGTATTTCGGTAATTGCTTAGCAACCGATGTTATTTTTACATTCAATATTTTCCCTTTTTTTACTGATTAATAATCCATCGATATCTAAATGCCCATTTCCATTGTAATCGATGATTAGTTAGCTTTAAATCTTTAGCAAAACGAAGCAATTCATTTCTTTTAAAACCTCTTTTAATAGATACTAAACCATCATTTTTGGCAATATATCCTTTGATAAAGAAAAAGCTAAATAACTTAAATAAATAATATGATAATCTAGTTCTGTGTATGTCATTAATAATAATACCTTGTGAAGCTAACTCAAGCCCTTTTGTAAGCAATTTTTTAATTTCTTCATCTCTAAAATGATGTAATGTTAGCGTACAAATAATAATATCACAGGAAAACTTTTCTTTATCAAGTTGTAATATATTCTCCTGATAATATTTTATATCTGGAAATGCTCCACTTAGATTTATTGCTTGTGACAAACATTTATCATGATTATCAATACCAATTAGTTTTGCTTTGATATGATGTTTTTGTAAAACCTTAGCCAATTGTCTCAACATTTCACCATCACCACAGCCAAAATCCATAATTGTGTATTCTTTAGCGATATCATCATTTTTGATGATTTCCACAACAGCATCAATAGTAATATTATTTCCTCCTAGCATTCTATTGACCTTACCTATATCTTCTAAGGCAATCGAAAGATCTTTTTCATTGACATCTGGATTATCCATAAGCTCGGCTTCATTACTTCTTTTTGTAAGATTCACTAGCATACTAATGGTTTTCCATGAGTTTGTTTTATAATTTCTGGTACAATTGCAGGTATCGTATTGGCAATTTTTTGAGCTAATACTTGAAATCCATGATTTAACAATACTTTCTGGAGAACTCTTCCTGCATATAATCTCCTAGAGAAGGCTAAATTCCATTGTTTGGTATATAACTCTTCAATCTCTTTAGTAGTATATTTTTTCGAAAAGTAATTATCACTAAGTACATCACATAGAATTTTAGCACTTTGAATTGCCATAGCCATTCCGTTACCACATAAAGGATGGATCAATCCTGCTGCATCCCCAATCATAAAAACACCTTTTTCTACAGGTTTTTTTGGGTCAAAATTTATTTGACTAATGGTAATATGTTTCTTGAACTGTAATTCTGCATTTTCAAAAAAATCTTTTAAATATGGATTCTTATAAAGTACATTTGACTCAAAATCTTTAATGTCTTTATATTTCTTAAAACTTTTATAATTGACCAAATAACAGGCATTCACTATGTCATTTTCCACGACGGACAAACCACAATAACCACCTTCAAAATTGTGTAATGCTACAGTCTTAGAATCAAACTTGGATGTATAGTGCGCTTTTACCGCCAACCACGGAGATTTTTTCTGGCTAAAATCACGTTCTAAATTTTTGTCAATGATAGAACGTTTTCCATAGGCACCAATTACATAATCAGAACTAAATACTCCATTTTTGGTAGTATCGACGAAAAATTTATCTCCTTGAAATCCTACGTTCGTAACTTGATCATTTAAAAGTCTAACTCCTAATTCTTTAGCGAGATTCCATAAATGATGATCTAGTTTATATCTACTAATTCCAAAACCACCTAATGGGAGTTTACTTTTAATTACTTTTCCTTTTTTTGTTGTGATATGCAATTCAGAAATACCTACAACATCTAAGTCATGTATATCTATCCCTAGATACTCTAAATATGGTACTACTTCGTTAGATATATATTCACCACATACTTTGTGTACAGGATAGGTGTTTTTTTCGATAAGCGTAACGGGTATTTGTTGCTGTGCTAGATGAATAGCACTTGTTAAACCCGCTAAGCCGCCTCCTATAATAAGTATATGTGTGCTATGATTCATTTATTGAAGATACATAAAATTTGAGCATAAAAAAATCCCGACTATTAGGTCGGGATTTATCATTCCAAATTACAACATCTTACTCTCTTATTTGAGCGACTGCTTGTCTACGTAGCTCTTCATTTGGTGAAATAGTAACTTCTACTCTTCTATTTTTAGATTTACCTTCTATAGTATTATTATCATATTTAGGTTGTGATTCTCCATAATATCTAACTGTAAATCTCTGTTCGTCAACCCCTTGTTCTACAAGATATTCTTTAACTGAATGTGCTCTATATTTAGATAGTAAAAAATTAGATTCTTCTTTACCTACATTGTCTGTATGCCCTTCAATTAATATATTAGAATTAGGATATTCTTTAAGCACAGTAGCCAGTTTATGAATAGTCTCTTTTGATGGTGTATTCAAATCGTGTTGGTTAGTTTCAAAATACACACCACTTTGTTCATCAAAAACTATATTGATATCTTCTTCTACTCTTTGCACAACTACACTTGGCATTTCTTCTTCAATTTTTTTAGCTTGCTTATCCATTTGGTTTCCAATGATACCTCCTACAGTAGCTCCGACCATACCACCGATAACAGCACCAAGCTCAGTATCATCAACTTGATCTCCAACTATCCCTCCAATTACAGCACCACTAGCGGCTCCGATTAAACCTCCTATTTCGGCTTTCTTCATTGTCTTACAGCTTCCAAACACTAATACTATTAGTAATACATAAGATACTTTCTTTAAATTTTTCATAATGTGTGATTTCATAATGTGAGTTTTATTTTTGTCGGTGATTATTTCTTTTTATTGTTTTTCAAAATTCATTTTAATGGTAAATTTTTGCCCATCAACAATCATATCGTAGCTCCAAATCATATTGATACTATCCAAATCATATAATTGCATTCTATACCCTTTATTATTAATGGTACTTTTCATTTTGTTATCTACTGGTTTTAACAAAACACTATGAGTATATCCATATAATTCTTTAGGAATAGACCAAATAAAGTTAAACACCCCTTTATTGGAACAAGTAGATCCTGATAATGAATAACTACCTGTATTGTTATTAGCAATGAATTCCCAAATAGTATCTTCTAAACAAGAAAGAGAAATGTTATCAAGAATGGTAATATTATAAGTAGCTCTACTATTAGTTTCGTAGGTGATATCTTTTAATATCCAGACTCCATTCATAGAAATCTTTGCAGCTCTGGTAAATTTATTTGCTGTTCCGCAACTTGATACTATTGCTAATAATAATATAAAACGAAGTATTTTCAAGAGTAATGGTTTAAAGAGTTAATATGAATTAGTTACAAGACAAAGATGCCTCTATTTAGCTCTTTAAACTACATCATAAATAGTGAAAATCACATCACGGAATTCAGTGTAAGAAAAGGTTTATAAAGAAAAATTCCCAGCAAAATCATTGCTGGGAATTTAATTTATCAATTGTAAAGTATACTAGTCTACCTTCTGTTTAGCATCACGTATCATTTTATCATTTGCTAATATTCCAAACTCTACTCTTCGATTTTTAGCTCTTCCTTCTGCGGTAGCGTTATCATATTTTGGCAAGGTTTCTCCATGATAGTACGTAGTTAATCTCGTTTCGCTGATTCCTTGTGAAATTAGATAGTTTGTTACTGAATATGCACGTTTTTTAGATAATTCTAAGTTGTATGCATCATCACCAGAACTATCAGTATGGCCATCAACGATAATATTAGTATCTGGATATTCTTTAAAAATACCTATTAATTTATTTAGGTTTTCTTTTGATTTTGCGTTGATGTTAGATTTATTAGTATCAAAATAAACACCACTATTCTCATCAAATATAATATCAATTCCTTCTCCAACTCTAGTTACTTCTGCCCCAGGAATTTCTTCTTCAATTTTTTGCGCTTGCTTATCCATTTGTTTACCGATAACACCACCAGCAACACCTCCAACGACACCACCAATGATAGCACCGAGTACAGAGTTCTCTTTATTACCAACATTATTACCTATAACACCTCCAAGAACAGCACCCGCAGTGGTACCGATCACAGCTCCTTTTTGAGTGTTATTAGCATTTTGTACAGCATCACAACTACCAAGAACTATTAGTGTTGTTAATGCGATTGCAGTTATTTTTAAATTAGATTTTATCATTGCCTTATGATTTGAGTTATTGTAGTTTGTTAAAGTTCATCGTTATAACAAATGGTTTTCCTTCAAGACTTACCGTTTGTGTCCAAGTCATCGTTGTATCATCCAAATGCTTCAGAGTCATCCGATATCCTTTATTATTGTTCGTACTTTTTTTCTTTTCATTAATAGGTTTGAATAGAAAGCTATATTCACCATTTTCTGAAGGCTTCGGAATCGTAAATCTAAAATTACGAGCTCCAGTTGATGTACATTGATTTTCGTTTACCGTGTATTTACCAGTATTATTATTTGGAATGAATTTCCAAACACCTCCTGTTAAACACTCTGCAGAAGCGTCATTGTATAAAGTAACTTCAAAAACTCCAGGACGATCATAAGATATTTTATCTAATGACCACTCCCCTTTTAATGTTTTTTTAGCTGCAATTATGGTCTTTTGACTTGCAGAACATGAAACAAGTAAGGTTACTGATAGCAACATTAATAGTTTTTTCATAGGTTTTAATTTAAAAGTAAAGTTTGGTTATCAAAATTTAGATTCAAAGATCATTAAATAATGAGATTTTTGAATGTTTAAAAAAGAATAGATTTTCGCTTTTTAGATGAAATACAAAGTTTTTAGACAAAAGTTATTTTCTGAATTTTTTTCATGAGTATCTAGTCCGTTGGTATTAAAAGTTTAGATAGTAATGTACATACTTTATCAAACGAAATAAAGTACATTATCATATATTAACTAAAGAATGTTAATAGAATTTAACACTAATAAAAGTTAATTACTTAAAACTCAAACAGAAACTATTTTTCCTCATTTCTTGGGACTCTGAATAAAAGAAAAACACCAATAACAAAGAATATTATGAAAAATAAAATTGAATATCGAACGCTTCCAGTCATTTGAGCGACTACACCATAAGAAAACATTCCTATAACAATCCCAATTTTCTCGGAAACATCGTAGAAGCTGAAATAGGATGCAGTATCAACTGCATTTTCTGGTAATAACTTAGAATATGTCGATCTTGACAAAGCCTGAATTCCACCCATAATTAATCCAACTATTGCAGCGGCCACATAAAACTGTCCTGGCGTAGTTATGGTATATGCATAAATACATATGACGATCCAGATAATATTGATGACAATAAGTGTTTTGATATTACCATATTTCCCTGAAGCTTTTGAAGTTAAGAAGGCACCTGCTATAGCTACCAATTGAATCAAAAGTATACTGATGATAAGACCTGTAGTAGCATCTTGTTCTCCCCAATCTAATTCTTCAATTCCAAAATATGTTGCTATCAACATTATTGTTTGTACTGCCATACTATACACAAAAAAGGCAAACAAATATCTCTTTAATTTTATATTATGTTTTAACGCATTCCATATAGACTTCAACTCTTTGAAACCATTAAATAATATATTTTTAGATAACTTCTCCTTTTTATTTCCTTTAGGTAAATAATAATAGGTATATTGACTAAAACCAATCCACCATACTCCAACCATTAAAAACGATAATCTAGTTGGCAAACCTTCATTCTCGAAACCAAACCAATCATATTTTAAGATCATTATGAGGTTGATTATTAAAAGAATTACACTTCCAATATACCCTAAAGAATACCCTTTGGCACTAATAGCATCTTGTTGTTCTGGAAATGCTATATCCGGTAAATAAGAATTATAAAAAACAATGCTTCCCCAAAAACCTATTAATGCTAACAAATAAGAAAGTAATCCAAAAAACAAGTTTTCTAAAGAAAACCAATATAATCCAATACAGGAAAGAGCTCCTAAATAACAAAAGAATTTCAAAAAGTTCTTTTTATTTCCTACATAATCTGCGATACCAGAAAGAAATGGACTTATAAATGAAACGATTAAAAAAGCTAATGCAGTAACATAACTAATTAAAGAGTCATTGTTAAAATCAACACCTAAAAAATTAACCGTATCACTTACTATATTATCATCACTATCTCTTACAATTGTTAACGCTCCCCAAAAAATTGGAAATACAGCAGATGAAATGGTTAAATTATACACTGAATTTGCCCAATCATAAAAAGCCCAGGCATTTAGTAATTTTTTATGTCCTTTTGGTAAATTATTTCCCATGTGCGAAAATTAAAAAGCTGCTCTGGTTTGTCCAGAACAGCTTCTAAAATAGGTATTATCTTTTTAAGAAAGGATATTTTACAATTATTTAAAGCTAGTAACTCCAAATTTTTTCGCTTCAGCTTTCGCAGCAGGAGCCCAAGCGGT
>NZ_WEKL01000086.1 GCF_019295435.1 Aquimarina litoralis | reverse complement strand
CCAGAACCCGTACAACCACCATAAGCGTGAACCCCTACAGCATTTCCAGTAGCTTCGTCAATAATTGGACTTCCAGAATTACCTCCAGTAGTATCAGCTCTATATCTAACAAACGTATTGTTCACATCAGCAAGTGGCCCTGAATGTGTTTGCTGTGTTTGGTTGTCTATTCCTGTATCTGTTCCAAACCCAGTAATTCTAATTGTGTTTCCAGGAGCAGATTGTACTACATTAAATGACTTTCCTTGTGCTTGTAAAGGAGTCAAACCTGTTTGAGTATTCGCACTTGCTTCAAAAACACCCCAGTCATTAGCTTGACTAGGACTATTAATATATGGAGAAACAAAATTTCCTATAGGATATTGATCTTCTGGTCCAGGATGCACGATGGTTCTATCCGGATTAGATTTAGGAACGTTAAACTCAATAATTTCAGATCTACTAGTCAAACAATGTCCAGCAGTTACAAATCGTCCGTTGGTTATTATCCATCCTGTACAACCAATAGGCACAATTCTTCCAATTGCATCATCTGTTGAATCAATACGATCATCAGCAGATCCGCATTGAGATTTTATAGTCGGATCCAATTCCCCAACACTTAACTCGTAAATATTAATTTTTGCCGAAGTGTCATTAGGTGCTATAGATAGTGTTACCTTTACGGCATCACCATTAAAATAAGCACTCGAATTTTTCCATTCCCTAATTGTTTGCGAGTTTAAAACTTGAGTTGCACCATCTAATTTTGAAGTAATCGTAATGGTACTATTATCTCCAAGATTTACATCTTTAAAGAATAAACGAAGCCAGGTTGCTCCTTTTTCAGAAATTTCTTCTGTAATTGTATTAGATCCACTTTTACCCACAATACCATCTGATTTCAGTGTCAGATTGYATGGTGTTTCATGTCTAGCTAAATTCTGCGTTTGTGAAAAATTGACGAAAGGAATTAGCATAATTACTGCGCATATGACAGTAGATAATTTGTGTTTTATTAGCAGCTTGCTTCTGCTAATTGAGTTTGTGCTGTGAAAATTCATAAAAATAAAAGTTTAGTATATAGAAATTAAATTTAGTTACTAAATCTTATGCCAAAAGGTTAGTTAGACCTTTAACAATATTCCTATTATTTCCTCTTATTTTTATTTATTGAAATTACGTGAATTTCTAACCCCTAAGGGTTAAATGTAAGGAACAAAAAGCTGTCTACAAAAAAGTTTCAACTTAAAAATAGAAAGCTACGACTATAATATGTCTATTTTTGTACTTTCATTTTTGAATTGTATGATTACACAAGACACTATTGTTGCGTTAGCTACACCTTCAGGAGCAGGTGCTATAGCTGTTGTAAGAGTTTCTGGAAAAGATGCCATTACCATTTGCAATCCTATATTTAAATCTATCAAAGGTAAAGAACTGGCTTCTCAAAAAACTCATACGATTCATTTGGGACATATTGTAGACGAGGACCGTATATTGGACGAAGTGTTGGTATCTTTATTCAAAAACACCAATTCATATACAGGAGAACCTACAGTAGAAATTTCTTGTCACGGTTCTACCTATATCCAGCAAGAAATTATTCAATTATTACTACGTAAAGGTTGTAGAATGGCAGATGCTGGAGAATTTACGTTACGAGCATTTTTAAATGGAAAACTAGACTTATCACAAGCTGAAGCTGTAGCTGATCTAATTGCCTCAGATTCTGAAGCTTCTCATCAAATCGCTATGCAACAAATGAGAGGAGGATTTTCTAATGAAATAAAAAAACTCCGTGAAGAATTAATGAATTTTGCTTCGCTTATTGAATTAGAGCTTGACTTTTCCGAAGAAGATGTTGAGTTTGCTGATCGTACACAATTTAAGGATCTGATATCAAGAATCACTAACGTTTTGAAAAGGTTAATTGATTCATTTGCTGTTGGTAACGTGATCAAAAATGGAATACCAACCGCGATCGTTGGCGAACCTAATGTTGGAAAATCTACTTTGTTAAATGCTTTACTTAATGAGGAAAGAGCTATCGTATCTGATATTGCTGGTACTACCAGAGATACTATTGAAGATGAAATTACTATTGGTGGAGTAAGTTTTCGTTTTATAGATACTGCTGGAATTAGAGAAACGGAAGATGTAGTTGAAAGTATTGGTATCCAGAAAACATTTGAAAAAATAGAACAGGCTCAGGTAGTTATCTATTTATTAGAAGCCGATAAGTTTTTGGTTTCTGGTAAAACATTTATCGTTGAAATTGAAAAAATTAAGAATAAATACCCGCAAAAACCATTAATCATTGTTGCTAATAAAATTGATAAGGTTGATAAAACCTCTCTTGAAACATTAACCAATGAACTATTTCAAGTAGAAGGCATAAGTTTACAATTAATATCTGCTAAATCTGGAACAGGAGTTGAAGACTTACAAAACCAATTATTAGATTTTGTAAATACGGGAGCACTTCGCAATAATGAAACTATTGTTACGAATACCAGACATTATGATGCACTATTAAAGGCACTAGAAGAAATCCAAAAAGTACAGTACGGATTAGATACTGGACTTTCTGGAGATCTAATGGCTATCGACATTCGCCAAGCATTATATCATTTTGGTGAAATCACTGGTGAAATTACTTCCGATGATTTGCTTGGTAATATCTTTGCTAATTTCTGTATTGGGAAGTAATAATAAAAATAAAGAAGTCAAAAATATTACATTTAGAAAAAGTAGCTAGATCATTTATTGTTCTATTTGCTTGGTTAACTTCTTTACTAATATACTTATGTTTTAAACCTTTTATATCAGAACCCATTTAACAAGATGATTTATTCATTAAGCATGTTTATTTAGCAGTCTTGTTAAGTATTTTAGAAACTACATGTTATATTATCGGTTTTGCTGCAGTACTTATTCATAATTTCAAGGAAATATTGTAAAAAACTTTAAGCTCTACTTTTTCTAGGGGAATTCAGTTGTTAAAAAAAGTTAAAAAAAGTTAAAAACCTGTTGATAATGTGATTAGTTGTTTGGTAGAAAAGAAATTAAAAGCACTTAACTTTAGGGATTAAAAATCCATAAATGATAAACATAATACACTTAAGCGATATACATATAAATGATGATAATTTTGGATATAATCATAAAAAACTAATTGATGCACTTTTAGAAGACATTTCTAACTATATCAATGAAAACTCAATACTAGTTTTTAGCGGGGATTTTTTAAATCAAGGTGGAAGAAACTTTACTTCTAAAGAACATTACAAAACTATATTAGAATTTTTAAATAAATTCATTGACAAATTCAATTTTCTGAAAAATAGAATTTTTTTTATTCCTGGAAATCATGAAATAGATAGATCCAAATTAGACAAATACACAGATTTTTCACTAAAAGATAATCTACTAGATAAGAATAAAGATAAAGACAAAAGGTCTTCTACTCTATTAAATAGCTTTTTAAAAGATTTCTATGACTCAAATCCAGAACGTAAAATAAAAGGGCTGGAAACTTATAATGAATTTGCAAAGGAATTTTATTCAGGATATGAACAAGCACAAATAACGGGAATTGATAATTCTTTTTTATTGAAATTAGATGACACTTCAATCGGTATTTCTTGCTTGAATTCAAGTTGGTTATGTTATGATGATAATGATGAAGGAAATATTGCGGTAGGTATAAAACAAATAGAGCATTCTTTAGAATTTATTGATGATTCAAAAATCAAAATATGTATTATTCATCATCCATTATCTTTTTTATCTCGTGAAATTGAGCAAACAGAGATTGAAAAGACAATTTATAAAAATTACGATATAATTCTAATTGGACACACTCATGAACAACAAACGAATTATGTTACTGGTCTGTATGGAAAGTATCTTTTATCAATAGGAAAATCATTAACCGCAGAAAATTCAAAATTACACGCTTATAAAAATGGTTATACAATAATAAACTATTCACATCACGAGAAAGTAAAATGTTATTTCAGAAAGTATGATGATGATTCTTCGAAATTTATCCCCTCCTTAGATAACAATGTAATTAATGGAGAATTAGAATTAAATATATTAAATGAAACTCCGGTCCACATAACTCCAATTGAAACACTTCCAGTTTTAAATCAAGATTTCGAAAATTCCTTTGTTCTTGATGCTGGAGCAAAATTCACCAATCGTTCATCAAAAAATATAAAGTTAAAAGATATTTACGTATCGCCTTTTTTCGAAAGATATGATGTAGTAGAACAGGAAGACAAAAGCAATAATGTAACACTTAATTTTATACATAAGAATATAATAAGTAATCACTTTAAGAATATTATTTTATTTGGTGAAGAGAATTCAGGTAAAACAGCATTTTGTAAAATAACCTTTGAAAAAATTCTAAAGGAGAGTGACTTATTTCCTTTATATATATCTGGCGAATTATTAAAAGAAACAAATATAGCGAGAGTTAGAAAGTTAATTCTGAAAGAAGCAAATTCTCAATATGACAATTTTACAAAAGAAAATATTGATAGAGTGTATTTAATTTTTGATAATTTTAATGACTCTAAATTGTCTTTTGATCATAAAAAGAAACTTATTAATTCTATCATTGATTCAGAATTTAAAACATTAATTGTATGGGATGAATTTGTAACTCTTAATGAATTACTTGATGTTAAGAATCTAGATGTGAACATCTTTGAATTACTCCCCTTTGGTGCATCTAAAAGATTCGAACTAATTAAAAAATGGAAAGATTTAACTTATAATGATGATTTTGTTGATGAGAAAGACAAGGTAGATAATTACTATGCTGCTGAAAAAATAATCGATTCAATTATTGGAAAAAATTTGGTACCCTCTCTCCCTATATATATTCTAATTATACTTCAATCTAATGAGCTTACCACATCCACTAATTTAGAGCAAAGCACGTTTGGATATTATTATGATGTATTAATCAAGTCTGCTATTGGTCAAAAAGTTAAAGAAAATAAGGAAATTGAAAAACTGTATTCTTATTTATCTGAATTAGCTTATGATCTATTTTTAAATAAAAGTAATCATATTAATGAGAAAGGTTTTATGGATTTTCATCATAAATTTAAAGATAAATACGATGTGGAAATTAGTTTTGTTAAAACTGAACAAATTTTAATACAGACTGAAATACTAAGAAAAGCAGATGAAATTTACAAATTTAAATATACGTACATCTATTTTTACTTTATAGCGAAATATTTGGCAGATAATATCGATAACCATGATGTTATGAAACATATAGAGGATTTATCAAGCAAATTATATCAATCTTACTCAGCCAATATATACATGTTTTTATCTCATCATTCTAAGTCTAAATTGATAACCGATGAAATAATTAATGTTACTAGCAAATTATTTACTGATTCTAATATTTTAAATTTTAGTGAGGATATAAAGGAGATTAATAGCTTGATAAAAGAAAGATCAGAAAACCTAACACTAGACAGTACAGATCATGTAAAAAATAAGGAACAAGAATTAAGTAATAGAGATAAGGTGGAAAACTCCTCTAAAAATGAAGATTTTCATATTGGATCAAAAAGTTACAACGAAATTGACTACATATCACAAATTAATACATCCTATAAGTCAATAGAGATTTTAGGACATATAGTTAAAAATAGATATGCTTCTTTAAGGAAAGAAGACAAAGTATACATAATTGAGAATGCATATTTTTTAGCTATAAGAACATTATCTTCAATGTTTAATGTATTACTTGAAGGTGAAGAAGACATCAAAAACGAAATAATAGAATTAATTGGAGAAGATACCACAATAACAGAAAGTGAAAAAGAAATGCTCGCAAAGAAAATAATGTTTAATATGCTTTACATGATATCATATTCAACAATAAAAAAGGTTTCATCATCTATATCATCTAGAGATTTAAAAAACACTTTCGATAATGTTAAATCAAAATATAATGAAAACAACATTATTAAATTAATTACTATCGCTAATAAATTCGATTATAACAAAGAATTTCCTCTTGAGGAAACAAAGGAGTTAAAAAATGTTCTAAATAATAATATTTTGCCTTTTCTGGTATTGAGACGCTTAGGCTATAACTTCCTCAAATTTAAACCTTTAGAAGATATTGAAAAACAAAAAATATCGGAGCTTCTGGATATCTCTGTAAAGAGTCAAAGGCTAATTGAGGGTACGTCAAGAGTTAAATAACCTCAAAAGAAACTGGACTCTTGGATGAAATCTCAAAATACTAATTGGAACAATATTTATGGACAACTGAAAATATTTAAGATTAACCTGAAAGGTTAGTAGGAAGTTAAATGGTTTTAATAACCTTATTAAATATGGATATTTAACAAAATAAATAAAGTCTCCCATTATAAATATCCTATTAATCTCCATTTTTTATTTATAAGGGTTCAACACATATTGTATCGAAAAGTAAGTATTACCTAAATCTTGAACTTTTCGTTAAAATTAATAGCAGCTTTATCATTTTCATTCTATTTAATATTGAATACCTATTCTTTAACTAAAAACAATCTCTTATTTTTTTAATAGCAAAGGAAGTACTTATCCAAGATTACTTCGCTTAAGTCATTAAATTTCAATTCATCAATAAGCTACTAATGCGAATTATTTTTGGTTCTCTACGAATTCTACTTTATTAATGTCAAAAAATCATTTGATCATCATCTAAAAAATTAATAAGCCTACTTTAGACTCTAAATTGGTCAACCAATTTAAACTAACAAGAAACAAAACGATGACAATCAACGCCATAAGCTTTCTGAAAAGCTTAAAAATCATTGAAACAACCAACCATGATTGTCATTAAATCAACAAGTCATGAAAAAAATATTATTTCTCTTATTAACCTTTTCCATTGGGAATTTGATTTCCCAAACTACCGTTACTTCTTTACAACAACTACAGCCTTATCTAAATGATAATAACGTACAGGTCAAATTAGCTCCAGGAATTTATAATATAACAGCAAATGATGTTGCGTCTGGAAAATTTGGTAATCCATTATTACCATTTGAAGGCAATAATAGCATATATGATTTTACAGGTGTAACCATAAATATTGATACTGAAGTCTTAAGTAGTTTTGGAAACGTGGATGTTAATCTACTTCAAATTTTAGGTAACAATAATATTCTAAAGAATTTGACTTTAGTAAACATAGGAAATAATGCTCCTAGGAAAAGAGCACAAACGATCGTGATGGATGGAGCAGATAATCTTTTAGAAGGATTTCATATGACTATCAGAGGTTCTTATCCTTATGGTTATGGAGATGCTTTTGGTAAAGGAGGAGGGCCTGTAATTAGTCATCGTAAACACTCGGCTTTGTTGGTACGTGGAGAATCCAATCATGTAAAAAATTGTACKCTTATTCATAGATCTTATGGACATGCCATTTTCATGCAGGCTGCTAGCAATCCAATTATTGAAGGATGCTATATTGAGGGCGAAATGCGTTCTACCGATGATATGTTAGCCGAAGAAGGAACAGGATCTCCTGCAGATAATGTAGATTTTATGACGGTTTGGGGTTATCGATTACCTGCTGGATATATGCTAAGCTTAGGTGAAGGTGGTATTCGTGCCTACAATGCCGGAACAACAACTATAGATGGAGTAGAATACAATCGTGGCACCTCTAACCCTACAATACTTAATTGTACGATTAAAAATATGCGTACTGGAGTTACTATTTCTCATGCAACAGGAACAAAATACGTTGAAGGTTGCACAGCTATTGGATGTGAAAATGGTTTCTCTCTTGGCTCAGGAGATGTAATAGATTGTTATGCGGATTGTTCGTATGGTCCTGTGTATTCCACGACTTATGAAAACGACCGAAACTATCATGCGGATATCACTATCTTACCCAGTAGTGTTCCTTACTATAATGGTTCTGGAAGTATAGCTTATATTGGTGGGAGTCAACATAAAATTACACTAAGAGGATCAGAGGAAGCTGTGGAAGCTGGTTTATCTATAAAAGTTGGAGGTGATAAAAATAATATTCGACTTTTAAATGGTAATCTTCCACATCAAAATGATTTTGAAGGAAAAGATTTTGAGCTAACCAATTTATCAAACTTTCCAGTTGTCTTATCCAATAAAAGTTCAAGTATTAATGTAACATCTTGTGGTCCAGTTACTGATAATGGATCTAATAATACCATTTCGCAATCTGATAATTGTGTTAGCGTAGTTAATTTTGTTCCAGATCCTAAAAAGAAATATTATTTAGATGTCTTAAAACATAATGTCCGATTAGCTGCCACTGGTGAGAGTGAAGCTCCGTATACCACTTCTACAAATACTACAGGTGCTGATGTAGAATGGCAATTTGTGGCCAAAGGAAATGGTTATTGGCATTTGCAACGAGCTGCTGGAGGCACAAAACCAAGATTAAGAACCGATAATTCTTCTGCTGCGGATATGCAACCAACTGCTTGGAATGGAGTTTACACTTATTATGAAATTACCGAAGGAACATCAAATGAATCCTATTTTTTAACCTTACCAGATGGTCCCTCTAATTATAGAAGATTACAAATAGATCCAAATGGAAATGTGAATATGGTATCAGCAGCAGCAGCTGGTTCCTGGGAATCTTTTACAATTACTCCAGTAGAAACAAATCGAATTGTACACATCAGAAAACGTAATGCCACTAGTTTTGCCATAGATGGTGGAAATGATGGGAAAGATGGTCAGGATGTCTATCTATGGACAGCAGATGAAAAGAACATCAACCAACAGTGGATTGAAATAGATAGAGGAAATGGGTATTATTCTTATCAAAAATTAGGAACAAATTATTGCATCGATGGTAATCATGGTGGTGCTACTAATCAAAACGTATATCTATGGAGCTGCAGTGATACAAATCAAAATCAACAATGGAAGAAAGTCTCAATGGGAAATGGAGCTTATAAATTGATCAAACGCAATGCTTCAGGTTATACTATTGATGGAGGAAGTGGAGGGGCTAACGGTCAAAGCATTGAGCTATGGG
>NZ_WEKL01000085.1 GCF_019295435.1 Aquimarina litoralis | reverse complement strand
TTAGAAACAGAACCAATTCTAAAAATAGTTTCTTTGTCGATCTTATCATTTAAAGAAGCATTTTTATTCCCAAAACCTTCTAAATAAATAACCGAATCACACTTTACAATCCCTACAGCTGCACCCACTATTTTATTTTGCTTTAATGCTTTTTTAAAATATTGTTGCACAGCCTTAGCTAATAAATCTCTTTGTTTATCAGAAATTGGATTTTTAAAAAAATCTAATGATGCTTGCTTAGGTTTGGGTTGTATTGGTAGTTTTGATGTTTCAATTTTATTAGCAGAAACAAGTGGAAAAAGCAATGCGATTAACAACAACATTGAGGGGGCAATGAAGAAACGTTTTTTCATAATAGGTTAAGCTCTAATTTAGAATAATAAAAATCAAAAAAATGGGGAATGATTTCTACTAATTCTAGTAACGATTTGGTTTATTAAATATTTTAATTTCGCCCAAATATAACGATTATATGCAAATATCATCGCTGAAATACACTTTTTTGTCAATTTTAACACTTTTTAGCGTTAACAGACAATTTTTACCAACCTATTTGTAAGAGAATACTTTCTTTTTAAAAAAAACACAAATTCTTAACTATACTAATTTAATATCTTCTTTAAAAAGCATGTGAATATATTCTGCATGGATTTCAATATTATGTTCATTCTCGAGACAATGAAAAAGTAAGTGAATTAATCCATAATCACCCAGACAATCACGATACTCATCCTGGTCTTTATTTTTTACCCACAAAATAAAGCTACACAAATGCCCAATTTCACCAATTTTTTCTGGTTTCTTCAAGCATGCCTTAAACTTGTCTAAATCCATATGTGCATATTCATTATACTTTTGTTTACAAAAGTTATAATCAAATGTATGCTTATAGGACCTAAGCTTTCTGTTTTGTATTTCATACTTAATACCACTCATATAGTACCTTTATTATTAATAGGTATTGATGTTATGCATATTTGAATTTTAGAGTATATGTTTATACTAACAAAATACACTCCATAAATTGTGTATTTAAGATTCTTTTAATGAAGTTTAACGAATCTATATAATTTGGAATTATTCCATAACAAAGATACAAAATTTGGAATAATTCCAATAATCGTTTTGCCTTTAAATTTTGAAGGATATGCCTTTTTTTCATAAAAAATGCCCATTTACCAAATAGGCAAATGGGCATTTCTATATCTAAACATCTAACTTAGTTACTGAAGGTACTCACGAATGATTGCTCATATTTTTGCCAAGCATCTGCACTAGTTAGTTTTTTATAATCATCATTATAGATCATTTTTAAATAGATCTCTAATTGTTTTGGTGTTTTATACCCAACAACAGGTGCTATTAATTTCCCGGTTTCATCAAAGAATACAATACTTGGATATCCACTAATCTTCAACGCATTTGCAAAAAAGTGTTGACTATTTCTTCCTTTTCTATCAGGATTGTGATTAGGATTGGTATATGTAAAATCATTATATCGTATCTCCTCTGTTCCTTCTCCATTGAACTTTACAGCATAATAATTAGCATTTACATAGTCTACCACATCTTTATTATGAAAGGTTTTCTTATCCAGCAATTTACATGGCCCACACCAATCTGTATATACATCCATAAAGATTTTCTTCGGAGTTTTTTTCTGGGCTTCCAAAGCTTCATTCATCGACATCCATTTAATCTCCTGTGCTTGGGTAGATAAAATGAACATACATCCAATTAGAAAAAGTAGGTTTTTCATACGTTCAAAATTTGTTTTACATATTAGTCGGAACAAAAACTATTCCTTATTAAAACTTCACCCGTTTTGGGTAAACGGGTAAAGCTGTATTTTAGTATTAACGAATACCGTGCATCATTCTCAATAATGTCTTATTAAGAATCAACATAATAACTCCCGCTCCAGCAGGAATTACTGTAAACATTAAGAAGAATACACTCATCCCATATTCTTCAACAATCGGATCTATAAAACTTCCTGTTACACCAGCCATAGTGTTAGCAATAAAATTAGCTACGAACCATATACCAAACATCAAACCAACAAACTTCACAGGAGCTAACTTACTTACATATGATAATCCTACAGGAGAAATACATAATTCTCCTAAAGTATGAAATAAATATGCCAATATTAGGAAAACCATACTTACAGAAGCTGTTTTAGCTCCTAGTGGAATTCCCATAGAACCAAATGCCAATATTCCAAAACCTAATCCTAAAAGTATCAACCCAATTGCAAACTTTACAGGTCCAGTAGGGTTATATTTACTCTGCCAAATTTTAGAAAATAGAGGCGCAAATGCTATAATAAAGAATGAATTTAAAATACCAAACCAAGAAGCAGGAACATCAGCAGAATCCGCTACAAACTCTCTCTGTAACATCCAAATTACGATACCCCAAATGATTGCAAATCCAACTCCTAATAAAATATTAGACAATGAATATTTTCCAAATGTCTGTTTAAATAACAGCATTAATACCCAAGTAATAATTAACATAGGAACTACTGTTAATACTGCATTAGATATTTTAAAGATCATAGCACCATTACCTTCCAATACTCTATCTGTGTAGTCTGAAGCAAATATGGTCATTGAGCCCCCAGCTTGCTCAAAAGCCCACCAGAAAAATATAACAAAGAAAGAAAAAACTCCGATCACAATTAATCGATCTCTTGTTACCTTTGACTCTTTAGATTCCTCAATAACATCTTCAATTGCATCTTGCGCATCTTCTATTGAATCTTCAATAACATCATCTAACTCTTCTCTTTTCTTAGGAGAAATACCAATATTTGCAAATATCCCTTGTGCAAAATAAAACTGCAACATCCCAACCAACATAAAGATTCCAGCAAGACCAAAGCCATAATGCCATCCAACTTTCTCACCAATGTATCCACATAATAATATTCCTAAAAATGCTCCAGCATTAATCCCCATATAAAAGATAGTATATCCTGCATCTTTTTCTTTTCCTTGTGTTTTATACAACTGACCAACCATAGAAGAAATATTCGGTTTAAAAAGCCCATTACCAATGATTAAAAGTCCTAATCCTGCATAAAAGAATGCATCTGCTGTAACTTCTAGTGCCATAGAGGCATGCCCTAAAGTCATTAGTAAAGCTCCTAAAATAACAGCATTTCTATAACCTGTAATTTTATCAGCAATCAAACCTCCTAAAATTGGAGTGATGTAAACCAATCCCGTATACCATCCGTAAAGCAATAGAGCACTATCTCGCTCCCATCCCCAACCTCCATCTACGATAGAAGCTACAAGAAATAAAACAAGTAAAGCTCGCATTCCATAATAAGAAAAACGCTCCCACATCTCAGTAAAGAAGAGTACAAAAAGCCCTGAAGGATGTCCTAAAACGGTTCTTTGGTTTATCTCTGAACCTCCAAATTTAAATTCCATATTGTATTATTAAGTTAGTAAAATTTATAAGTTGTTTAGTTATTATAAGTTCGCTTTAATAAAATTGGTCATCTTGTTATACAAGTGTAATCTCGTATTACCTCCATAAATACCGTGATTCTTATCTGGATAAATGGCCCATTCAAAATCTTTATTTTTCTGCACCAATGCTTCGATCAAACGCATCGTATTTTGAACATGAACATTATCATCTGCACTTCCGTGCACTAATAAAAATTTACCTTTTAAACCATCCACAAAATTAATTGGAGAGTTATCATCATATCCTTTTGCATTCTCCTGTGGAGTCATCAAATATCGTTCCGTATAAATGGTATCATAAAATCTCCAACTGGTCACTGGTGCAACAGCAATCGCCATTTTAAATGTATCTGGAGCTTTGAATAAACAATTACTGGACATAAAACCTCCATAACTCCATCCCCAAATTCCTATCCTAGATGCATCTACATATGGCAATGTTCCTAATTGTTTAGCAACCGCAATTTGGTCTTGAACTTCTAAATTTCCTAAATCATTTTGAGTAACCTTTTTAAACTTAGCTCCTTTAAATCCTGTTCCTCTTCCATCCACGCAAACAATCATATACCCTTGCTGTGCCAACATCATATACCAATAATCATTACTTCTATTCCAAGAATTACTTACAGATTGTGATCCTGGTCCAGAATATTGATACATGAGTACAGGATATTTCTTTTTGGAATCAAAATCCTTAGGCTTAATCGTCCACATGTTCAAAGTCTCACCATTAATTTCTATTGTAGAAAATTCCTTTGGCCTTACGTCATACTCTGCTAATTTATCTTTTACACCCTGGTTATTTTTAATTTCTCTTATAACATCTCCATTAGAAGCATTATTCAAGGTAAATTCAAAGGGAGTTTCCGCATTTGAAAAATAATTGATGTACTGACTGTAATCTGCACTAAAATCAGCATCATTAGTTCCCTCTTTCTTGCTTAATCTTGTTTTGTTGTTACCATCTAATCCAATGGAATAGATATCTCTATTAATATTATTATTCTCCACACTTTGATAGAAAATAGTTTTATTCTTAGAATCATATCCATAGTAATCAGTAACCTCCCATGAACCTTTAGTAACTTGATTAATTAGTTCTCCAGTTTCTTTATAATGGTAAATATGATTAAAACCATCTTTCTCACTTGTCCAGATAAAACTATTATCCTCTAAAAAAGTAAGGTTATCCGTGATATCCACATAAGCTTCATCTTTTTCATTTAAAACTATTTTGGGAGTTTTGGTTTTGGCATCTACAAAAATTAAATCCAGATTATTTTGATGTCTATTTAATACTTGAACACTCAAAATATCCGGATTTGTGGACCATTTAATTCTTGGAATGTAGAAATCTTTATAATCTCCAAGGTTAATTTTGTCTAGGGACATACTTCCTAAATCAGCAATGTGTAAGGACACTTTGGCATTTTTTTCTCCAGCTTTTGGATATTTAAACACATCTTGCTTTTGATATAAAGCTGAGCCGTATACATCCATTGAAAATTCGGGAACTTCTTTTTCATCGAATCGAATAAAGGCTACCTTATTACTATCTGCACTCCAATCAAAAGCTCTTACGAAAGCAAATTCTTCTTCATATACCCAATCAGTAATTCCATTGATGATCTCATTTTTCTTTCCATCATCTGTAAGTTGAATTTCCTCTCCTGAAACAAAATTTAAAACATAAATATTGTTATCCATCACATATGCCAACTTATTCCCATCAGGTGATAAAGCTGGTGATTGAATCTTGTTATTGCTAATTTTAAAACTACTATTGGAAGGAACATCAAAAATATGATAGATCCCTCTTGAAGATCGACGATAAATCTGTTCTAACTCACTTGCTAACAATATTCTTTTTTCATCTTTACTAAATTCATAGCTCTGGAAAAACTGAAGATCATCTATATTAGAAGATTTGATAATTGTATTTGCTTTCTCTCCTGTGGCGTAATCGTATACTTCAATAGATGTAGTACCATTCGTTCTATCACTTTCTAAAACAGAATATTCTTTACCATTATTCATGGAGTGCAAAGATTGTAATCGTTCTGTTCTAAAAGCTCCTCCCCATATTTCTTCAAGTGTAAAAGCCTTATCCTGTGCAACTGTAGTAAGACTTATAAATATTATTCCAAAAAACAATTGGGTAATCTTCATACTATATTTTGTAAAAATTGTTAACGTCAAGAATACTAAAAAATCCGTGAAAAATACAACAATTGACGTTAAATACAATAAATTCATGTTCGATAATAGAATATTTATTAGCAGATCATCAATTAATTCTCAAGAATTGAAAACATATTTTAGCTTAGAACAGTTATAAAAAACATTATAAGGATTCTTAAAGATCGATTGATACCAAACAGAATAGTATCTTTGCAGCCTGATCATAAAAATACAATATGGCTCCTGTGGTTTCTGGCTTTTCAAAGCTTTCCAAATCGGATAAAATAAATTGGTTAGTTGAACATCATTTTAACAATGACCAAAAGACGATTGAAATACTCAAAACGTATTGGAATTCTGATGAAAAACTTCAGCAATTGCATGATGAATTTACTGAGAATACAATTTCGAATTACTATTTACCATTTTCGGTAGCTCCCAATTTTTTAATCAATGGTGAACGTTTTACCATTCCTATGGCAATTGAAGAAAGTTCAGTTGTTGCTGCCGCAAGTAAAGCTGCTAAGTTTTGGCAAAATAAAGGTGGATTTCATGCTGAAGTATTATCCACAACTAAGGTTGGACAAGTACATTTTTCCTTTTCTGGGCAAAATTCAAAATTACAGCAGTTTTTCAAAACCATTAAATCGGATCTTATAGCATCAGCTTCCCATATTACTAAAAATATGGAAAAACGTGGTGGAGGAATTATTGATATTGAACTAAGAGACAAGACTTCTGAAATAGAAAATTATTACCAATTACATTGTACTTTTGGAACAGCGGATGCAATGGGTGCCAATTTTATCAATTCTTGTTTAGAACAATTTGCAGATTTTCTAACAAAAAGAGCTACCTCATACGAAGGGTTTTCAGAAAATGAAAAGGATATTGAAATTATTATGAGTATCCTTTCTAATTATGTTCCAGAATGTATCGTAAAAGCTTCTGTTTCTTGCTCAATTGAAAATTTACCAAATGTTGAAGGATTATCTCCGAAAGACTATGCTCATAAATTTGTTAGAGCTGTAGAAATTGCTAAAATAGAACCCTATCGAGCTGTTACCCATAATAAAGGTATCATGAATGGAATTGATGCGGTGGTTTTAGCTACTGGAAATGATTTTAGAGCTATTGAAGCTGGAGCACATGCTTATGCCTCAAGGAATGGTAAATATACCAGTCTTACCGACGCCAAAATTGAAGATGATATTTTTCATTTTTCAATACAAATCCCATTAGCATTGGGCACTGTTGGTGGATTAACTTCGCTACATCCTTTAGTAAAATTAGCATTAAATTTACTTGGAAAACCAAATGCTAAACAATTAATGATGATCACTGCAGTAGCAGGATTAGCCCAAAACTTTGGAGCTATCAACTCATTAATAACCACTGGAATTCAGCAAGGTCATATGAAAATGCATTTAATGAATATCCTAAATCAGTTTAATGCAACTACGGATGAAAAAGAGCAATTGGTTGAGTATTTCAAAACCAATACGGTAACTCATAGTGAAGTAGTGGAACAAATTGAAAGACTTAGAAGTTAAATAAGAAAACTTAAAAATTGTCATAACATAAAAAAACGATCGTCCTTATAATAAGTATTAATGTTATCAAGTGATGATACAAACATTTATAGCTACTATTTAAATGGTTAGATTTTGGAATTTCAGTTATGCCAACCAAACTATATCTCTTATTATTTTTCTATAGAAAACAATTCATAGTGCTAACCCTAGCAACACTATTGATATTATTTAAAAATAACAATACAGCACTATCATTCATTCTATTAATTAAATTCTTATACTTCTTAGGACTAAAAGTTTGGCATAAATTTGTGTCCTACACCAATATAGAGGTTTCGTATACGGATCGGTTTTTGTTTTACGAAAATTTAGGGTTACATAATATACATCTTTTTATATTCGGATTTCTAGCTGATTGCGTGATTTCCATCATCACTTTTTATACATTTCAATATTTTATTTCATGGTTCTAGAAATTGACAACATAGAATTATCCTATGGAGACAAGTTTATTCTCAATGGAATTTATATTAAAGCAGAAAAAGGAAAAGTTACCGGAATATTAGGAAGAAATGGGTCAGGAAAAAGTAGTCTGTTAAAAATAGTTTTCGGACATCTTAAACCGCAAAACAAATTAGTTAGAATCAATGGCAAACATCAAAGCAAACCGTTATATCTATCAAAAAAAGTTAAGTACTTATCACAGGTAGACACCATTCCCAAAGACATACCTCTTAAAAGGGTATTTACTTTATTTGATCTTTCCTGGAAAGATTTCGTGAGGACTTTTGAAACGTTTCAGAAATATCAAAATCCTCAAATATATGATCTTTCTGGTGGTGAAAAAAGAATCATAGAAACCTACCTTATGCTTATGAGTCCAGGAGAAATTGTATTATTAGATGAGCCTTTTTCTAACATTACGCCATTGTATGTAGAATTATTTACAAAACTCATACAAAAAGAAAAGGAAAATAAAATTATTTTGATCACAGATCATATGTATCATCATATCCTTGATGTTTCGGATGATCTATATTTATTTAAAAACAATACTTCTATTCTTATAAAAGATCCAAATCAACTCATTGACTATGGATATTTAAGTCATCTACAGTAAATATCAAAATTTATAAATAGATACTATATTTATTTCATTGTGATTTCATAAAACTCCTTAAAAAAGTACATTTGCCAATGACCAATTTAGCTGCAGATGTWAAAAAAATCATTTTATAGCCACGGCAAGCTTCTTCTAACCTCAGAATATCTGGTTCTGGACGGAGTCACTGCTTTAGCACTACCTACAAAAAAAGGACAATGGCTAGAAGTAAAAGAAAATAATTCTAGTAGTATCATATGGAAAAGTATCGATGTAAACAATAATATTTGGTTTGAAACTACTTTTGAACTTCCTCTTCAAGATGCAAATACCAGTACTAGCACTTCTAATTCAATGGTAATAGATAAAGAAGGATTCGGCATTTCCGAAACCCTTCTAAAAATTTTAAAAACCGCGAAGGAAATAAATCCAAATTTTTTATCAGATAGTCAGGGGTATTCCATTGAAACCAAACTAGAATTTGATCGAGCATGGGGTTTAGGGTCTTCTTCAACCCTTATTAATAACATAGCTCAATGGGCAGCTATAGATGCATTTGTTTTATTACAGAAAAGTTTTGGTGGTAGTGGATATGATATCGCTAGTGCAAAACACTCCTCTCCTATTTTATACACTCGAAAGGAGGTAAATCCTTTCGTCAAAGAAATAGATTTTAATCCAGTATTTAAGGATTCTTTATTTTTCATATACCTAAATAAAAAACAAAACAGCAAAGAATCTATTAAACATTATCAATCCTTGCCTCTTAAAGATTTTGACAAAGCCGCATCAATCATAACAGAAATTACGGATAAGATAATTAGCTGCAACTCATTAAACCGATTTAATGAATTAATAGATCTACACGAGACAACAATATCAAAAATCATTAAGACACCAACAGTGAAATCTACTTTGTTTTCTAATTATTCAGGAAGTATAAAAAGCCTTGGAGGTTGGGGAGGTGATTTTATATTAGTTACTGGAAGCATAGATGATATACAATATTTCAAAAACAAAGGATATCATACAATTATTCCTTATGAAGAAATGATTTTATAAGGTATTTGTTTAGAATAAAAATGCATCCTACCTATTTTATTCCTTGATCGTATAGTCTTTACTTATATAAAATATCTTTAAAAAATTCATTTTATTATCAAAAACATTTTATTACAAACCATACGTAAATTAGCTCTTCAAGGGGTTTTTAGCCCAAAATCATTTGGTAAATACAGATGTACATAAAATGTTAAGATATCAATATAAAGGTAATAATATCCCTCTTCTTTAACTTTGAGTTCTACGTAAACATAGAGATGAGCCTAATTTAGAAGGTAAATTAATCGTCAATCTGAAATAATTATTACGAAAAAAAATTACTTAAAATTTAAGTAATTTTTTAGTGATTTTTTAAGCTTAAATTTTAGGACGATTTGATAATAATTTAATTTTCGCTCATTACAATAGTATTAAGATGCGCTATATGATTAATTAAATCATTGCTTAAAAAAAAATTAAAAAATTGTCCCAATGAAAAAAAGAAATTTGCTTACTACCCTATTTGTATTGTTGGTAGTTTCATTTGTTAAAAGTCAGGTCATTTATAGTGATAATTTTGACCAAGGTATTTTAACAGTAGAATCCTCTAATTCCTATTCTTCCTCTTTATCTGGAGGAAATTTAATTATTGAAGGAGATGGCACTGCTGGAGGTTTTGACCCAATTGTGTACACCTTGCATAATTCAGGCACCGAAACTTCCATCAATATATCAAGCAGTATTAAGGTCTACATTAAAGTTTCAGGAACTTCTAATCCAGAATTAAGAGTTGATATACAGGATGAAGATAGTTTTGTAACAAATCTAAGCCCTCAATCGGTAAGAATTGATAGTGGATCTACTATTTACGAACTTGATTATACTTCCAGTTTACAAGATGGTGGCTATGGCGG
>NZ_WEKL01000011.1 GCF_019295435.1 Aquimarina litoralis | reverse complement strand
CCACATATACCTGATAGGATATGGAAGGGTCTAATAACATAGATATTTCTTCCCAGCAGTAGGGACATTGAAAAAAATGTTCAAACATACTTTACTATATCTGTTTGATTTTTTGATTCCAAACTTGTTCTATTTTTAAAATTCAATATTAAGTAGTTGTCCTGTAAGCTGGAGCAATTGTAATTCTGCCAGCTTTGCATCGTACTTAGCTAGTGTTTTATTAGTTTGAGCTTGAATCAAATTAATTTGCGCTTGACGAAACTCTATCGAGGTGATCTGACCGAGCTTAAACCGTTCTTTAGAACGTTCAAAATTGTTTTGATTGGTCACCACATTTTGTTGTTGTATTTCGTATACTTTTAAACGGTTTTCATAATTCCCTAAAGCATTTGCGATATCTCTTTTAACTTGTTGTTCTACTTGCAACTTGGCTAACTCCTGATTATCCAATGCTATTTTTGCATTTTTTACTCTGGTGATTGTTCCTCCGCCATCAAATAAATTCCAACTTAGAGTAACACCTCCGGATAATGTATACGTATCGGCAACATTTCCTGGAAAGAATGCAGATGGAGGATTCCGATTTTCATTCCATCCATATGATCCGTTAAGCCCTACAGTTGGTAAATAACCAGATTTACTGACCTT
Source organism: Aquimarina litoralis (assembly GCF_019295435.1). GTDB lineage: Bacteria > Bacteroidota > Bacteroidia > Flavobacteriales > Flavobacteriaceae > Aquimarina > Aquimarina litoralis_A. The sequence goes on along the minus strand of NZ_WEKL01000011.1, from coordinate 138,789 downwards.
TATGTCATAATCACTAATACGTATGTTACTTTCATTTTGTAATAAAGTAACATTATTATCAGAAGATTTCTCTATATAACTATCAATTTCTAATCTAGAAATAAAGTTAATAATAGTGTCTACTGTAAACTGTTTTTCTAATTCATTATCCACAATCACATTCAGATCACGTTTAGTATTGATCAATTGCTGTCTAGTATTAATCAAATTAATACTATCATTTGCTACATCTACTTCAGCATTTAACACATTTAGTTTGGTGTTTTGTCCATACTCGAATTGGTAGTTAGATCTAGTGACCCGTTCTTTAGATATACGTAATGTTTCTTCCAGAATTTGGGTGTTTTCGGTTAATCTAGCCACTTCGTAATACACGGTAAATAATTGCAGCAAGGTATTTTCGATCGTTTCTCGAGCTTGTAATTCGGTAAGATTGTATTGTTCCTTTAATCTTTTATAGTTGTAGTATCTTCCTAACCCATCAAACAAGGTATAATTAAGATTTAGAGAAGCATTATAACGTTGTGTTTCCGCGCCTTCAATCTCGATATCTGGTCTTGGCAAACCTGTGTTTGGATCTACAGCTCCTTGAAACGAAGTATTCGAACTTGCTTCTTGATATGTTGCTCCAGTATTTCCTGTAAGTGATGGCAGGTATCCCGAATTTAAAATTCCCTTATTATTTTTAGCTGTTTCAATATTATTTGTAGCTATAAGAATTCCGTAATTATTTTCTAAGGTTAATCGTATAGCTTCTTGTTTTGTTAGTTTTTGACCAACAACAGTACCATTAACTATAAATAACAACAAGATGAATGTAATTAGGGATCTATGCTTGTAATTCATATTGCTCTTCATGTTCCTCTTTTTGTTCTTTGATAGCTCGTTCTACTTCTTCTTTGGTTATTTTATTACCTGTTGCTAACCATTTTGTGCTTACTTTAATGGTATTACTAAATGATAAAAATAATGGCAATACTAATAGTGTAAGTACTGTGGCGAATCCAATTCCGTATGCGATTGAAATTGCCATTGGTATTAAAAATTTAGCTTGTCTACTTTCTTCAAAAATTAATGGTGCTAATCCTGCTATGGTGGTTAGTGAAGTTAAAAAGATCGCTCTAAAACGGGATTTCCCGGCTTCGAAGATTGCATGATCAAAGGTCATTCCTGATCTAAGATTACTATTAAACTTACCAATAAGAACCAATCCATCATTGACCATAATTCCAATAAGTGCAATGATTCCTAGTAAGGATAATATATTGATTGGAAATCCATGTATCCAATGACCAAAAGCCACAGCAGGAAGACTTAATGGGATCAATAATAGCAATAATAGTGGCTGACTATAACTTCTAAACGTAAAGGCAATAGTGATATAGATCAATGCCAATGCAGTTAAGCCAACGGGTCCTAATGATCCTAAAAACTTACCAGCTTCTCTATTCTGTCCTTCATAAGATGGTGTAACTGTTGGATATTTTGCAATAATTTCTGGCATAATTTCGGATCGAATTTCTTCTAACACATCAGTAGCACTGGTAGTTTCAGGATCTTTTATATCCGCAGAAATCTGCACTTCACGTCTTCCATCTAAATGATTTACGGCAACATCTCCTCTTTCGATTGAATAATTTACAATTTCATTCACAGGCACTCTTTCTCCCGAAGGTGTAGAAATTCGCATATTATCCAGATCTAAGATGGAAGATCTGTTTTCTCTATCATAACGTACCCAAACTCGTATTTCGTCCTGACCTCTCTGAAAACGTTGTGCTTGTACTCCAAAAAAACCACCTCTTACTTGAGCCATTACATCTCTAAGGTTTAGTCCTAATGCATATGCATTTTCTTTTAATTCCAGCTTTATTTCTTTAATTCCAGCAGGATCATTGTCTGCAACATCTTTAAGTCTTGAATCGTTTTCTAGTATTGTTTTAAACTCTTGTTTAGCAGCTTTTAGTTCTTTGATATTACTTCCTAAAAGTGATACTGAAACTGGACTACCTCCAAAATTACCTCCAGATCCAAAAATCAATCGTTCGGTTCCAAAAACAGGACCCACTTTTTCCCGAATGCGATTGGCCACCAATCCTGAATTTAAAATATTAGGTCGCTCTTCGCCTGGTAACATATTAATTCTAAGTGCCGCATTAGAAGACGAATTAATACTTCTTATAATATTTTCGAATAATTGTTTGCCTTCATATTCTTCACCTTTCAGAAACTCTTCACTTAATTCTTTATTGACAATCCAGGCTTTCTCTTCGATCATAGAAATAATCGAATCGGTAATTTTTTCATTGGTTCCATTCGGCATTCCCAAGTCTACAGAGATTACATCACTTGCAATACGAGGAAAGAATGATGTTCTTACAATTCCTCCTCCAATGCTTCCTCCAGTAAGGATGAGTATCACTAAAAAGAGAGAAAATGTAAAAATTTTATTCTTCAAAGAAAAGGCAAGTGCAGGCGTATAAATATTATCTCTGAGCCATCTCATAATTCTGTCTCCAAATTTATTTATGTCTCTCAACTTAGCGAATAAGTTTGCTATTCCTTTCTTTGATTTATTTTGTTCTCGCTTCAATGCTTTAGAATGAGCTAAGTGCGCTGGCAAAATAATCAATGCTTCTACCAAAGAAACGGTTAATGTTAATACTACAATTACAGATACTTCTCCGAAAAAGTCACCAATACGTCCATCTAAAAACAGAAAGATCCCAAATGCTAATATTGTGGTAATAATCGCAGATACAATTGGAGGTATCACCTCCATAGTTCCATCGATTGCCGCTTGAATTGGTGATTTTCCTTTTTCATAATGTTGGTATATATTTTCTGCAATAACAATTCCATCATCCACCAAAATACCAATTACAATAATCATCCCGAAAAGAGACAACACATTGATGGTTACATCAAAATACCCTGCAAACACAAACATTCCTAAAAATGCAATTGGTAATCCAAAAGCAACCCAAAATGCCAAACGGGTATTGAGAAATAGTGATAAAAATATAAGCACCAGAATCATTCCTATGATAGCATTTTCAGTAAGTAATTTGGTACGCTGAACTAATGTTATAGAACGATCACTGATTACATTTAGCTGAACATTATTATACTTTTCATTAAATTCTGCTATATATTCCTTTGTTTTTTCTGCTGAGGAAATTAAATCTTCTGTGTTAGTACTTGTGATTTGAATATTAACAGATAAATCTCCATTGAAATAGGATGCATTTGGTGACTCTGAAAAACGATCTCTAATTTCAGCTACATCTTTAAGTCTGATTGTTCTTCCTGAAGCTTCCGCTCTTATGACCAAATTTGCAAGTTCATTCGCATAGTAGGATCTATTATTTGCTCTGATAAGATATTCCTCTGCATTGGTTTTAATAGTACCTCCAGTAGTTAAAATATTAGCTTGACTTACTGCTTGGGCTACTTGATTAAAGCTCAATTGATATGCTAAAAGATTCGTTTCATTAACAGCGATTTCAATTTCTTCATCAGGATATCCACTAATATCGATCTGAGAGATTCCTTCAATAGCTCTAAGGTCATTCTCAATTTGTCGTGCAATCTGCTTTAAAGTACTTAATGGTATTTCATTACCACTAACTGCAAAATTTATAGTTTGTCTTATTGCTTCTTGCTTAGAAACAACAATAGGTTCCATTCCTGTGGGGAACGTTGGCACTCTATCTACAGCATTTTTAACTTCCAGTAGCATAAAATCGATATCTTTTCCTTTTTCGATTTCTACATTGATACTACCGCTATTTTCTCTTGAGGTAGAAGTTACTCGTTCTACTCCTGCTAATCCTTTGAGGTTATCTTCTATCTTAAGAATAATTCCTTCTTCAACCTCTAATGGAGATGCACCTGGATATACTACGCTAATACTAACATTTTTAGAATCCGTAAGTGGAAAGAAGGATGATTTAAGGGAAAGTGCACCAAAAATTCCAAATACTATAAAAGCAATCACTATCACATCTACTGCAACGTGATAACGAATAAAATAAGAAATAATCTTACGCATAATTACTGATTTGAATTGGCACTAATGATCTTATTACCTTTTGTTGCTGATGTATTTTTTTTGTCTTTATATACCTTTACCAACATTCCTGCATATGCTCCCGGAACCGGTTTATTCAATATAATATCACCATCTGGAACTCCTTTAAGAATAACTTTTTTATCAGAAAAATATATAGGTTGTACATCTATTACATCTAAAATACTATCTCTTACCACAAATACTCTATTATCTTGTTGTAATAAGTTTCGATCTATTTCAATAACATTTTCAGCTTTTCTTGCATTTAGGTTTGCTTCTAGATACATGCCTTCTTTTAGAGAAGGATCTTTTACTTCGATAAATGTTGTGATGGTCTGAGTTGCTTGATCCACACTACCGTTAATTCGGGTAACTATACCTTTGTAGTTTTTTGATTTATCAAGGTTGGAAAGTTCAACAGTTTCTCCAATTTTTAATAGATCTGAGTACTCAATACCTATTGCTACTTCTATTTCATACACACTAGTATCTACAAACTCTCCAAGTTTTTGTCCTTGTCTAATGAGCGTTCCTTCTGTAACTAATGCTTCGGTTAACACACCAGAAAACGGCGCCGAAATTGTATATTTAGACAAACGTTGTTCTAAATTTTTTACGTTATAATAGGTACTATAAATATTACGTCCTGTGATGAAATACTTTTCTTTATCCGAAGTAGCCTCAGGAAGTTCTGGTGTTACTTTATTGATATCAAAATTTGTGAGATAATTTTGCCACTTTTCATATATTTCTGGATAATCCAAACGCAAGTCTGGCATTATAGAAGTAATCAAATTATAAAGATTACTTTTAGCAGACTGCACCGATGCATAATACTCTGAAGCATCTATTCTGATTAATCTCTGCCCTTTCTGATAAGGTTGCCCTGTTTTGAAAAGCTTAGATCCTCCTCTAAAAACTCCTTGCACTTCAGAAAAAAGCTCTAATCTTCTCTTTGCAGTTAGATTACCATTAGCAGCTATCGTTATGGGTACAGTTCCATTTTTTACAGTATCCACAAAAACGGTTTTCACCACTTTAGCAGCTCTAGGTTTTATTTTGGTTTTACTATCAACAATCTTTATTGCAGCAAATACAGCAATAGCAATTAGAAGCAATCCGATGATAGAAAGTATTATATTCCTCATACACACTAAATTGTTTATGCTTTCGATACAGAAAGCTGCACAAAACTATCAACAACAAACTTGGGTTCCAGTTAAAAAACTCATAAAATAAATTTCCTATACGGAATCAAAAAAGGCATCTATATTTTAGATGCCTTTTTTTATATTTTTTTATGATAATTTTTTCTTAATCTGCTATTTCAGCTATTTTGGCTTTCACTTTTTTAAGTGTTTTAATCAAGTTTTCAATTTCTTCTTCGCTAAGACTCTCTTGAACAGCTGGAATCAGATCGTACATAATAGGGGTTACTTTTTCTATTACGTCCTTGCCATGAGCAGTAAGAAAAATTCGATTTACTCGTCTATCATTTTCATCACTCTTTCTTATCACAAGATCCTTACTTTCCATAGTATTTACCAATCTAGTCATGGATGTCTTATCACGATGAGTAATAAAAGCCAAATCATTTTGTGATTGCCCATCATTTACTTTCAAACGTTTCAAAACACTCCACTGTTCCTTTGATAAATCCAATCCATTTTCACTAAATGCTTTCTGAACTAAAAATCCAAAATCATAATGAATTTTTCCAATCCATGATAACGCGTGTGCATTTAAATCGATTGCTTTGGTATCATTCATACATTGTATAATTTAATTTACGGTACAAAAATATCTATAAATATTCACTTGTACCCGATACTAACGATAAAATTCGTTCGGAAGTATATGCTGTTTTTAGCCTTAACATTAAGGTAACACACTCAAATTCAAGTATGTTCAAAAAAAGAATAATTCCAATATAAGAATGATAAATTAAGGTTCTATTTCTTACTATTTTTTGAAATTTATCTACAAAGTTAATTCTATGCTAAAGAATCAATTTCTTCTTGTAATATCTCCCAATTGTCCATCAAAGAAGCTAATTCTTCTTTTTTTGCTTGATATTTATCAAAAAAGCCTGGTTCTGCAATTGTTTGATCATAGTTAATCGCTAACTCTAGGTCTATTTCTTTGATCTCTTTTTCAATCTTATTAATCTTAGATTCAATATTACTCAACCTATTATTAAGAGACTTTAGTTTTTTCTGATTTTCATAGGACTGCTTAGCGGTTTCTTTAGAATCCGAAACAGTTTTTGATTGTTTCTCTTTCTTTTCGATATCTCTAAGGTCATCTACTCTTCTTTGTTCTAGATAATAATCAATATCTCCTAAATATTCTTTAATCTGTTTGTTTCTAAACTCATATACGGTATTCGTCAATCCTTGTAAGAAGTCTCTATCGTGAGATACTAAAATCAAAGTTCCTTCAAAACTTTTTAGTGCTTCCTTTAAAATATTTTTGGATTTGATATCTAAATGATTCGTTGGCTCATCCATTACCAACACATTAAAAGGCTCTAATAACATTTTGCATAATGCTAATCGATTTCGTTCACCACCAGAAAGTACTTTTACCTTCTTTTCTACTTCATCACCTCTAAACAAAAATGCTCCCAGCATATCTCGTACTTTACTACGTGTTTTTTCATTTGCTGCATTGATCATCGTATCATGTATGGTTAACTCTCCATCAAGATATTCGGATTGATTTTGTGCAAAATATCCTATTTGTACATTATGACCTAGTTTTAGATGACCTGAATGTGATATTTCATTGATGATAATTTTGGCTAAGGTAGATTTTCCTTGTCCATTCTGTCCAACAAAAGCAGTTTTTGATCCACGTTCAACCAATAAGTCTATATCTTTTAAAATTTCCTTTTCTCCATAATTTTTGCCTACATTTTCAGCTTCTATTACTACTTTACCAGGTTGAACACTTACTGGAAAACTAATATTCATAACTGCATTATCATCTTCATCTACTTCAATACGCTCTACTTTATCTAATTTTTTAATTAAAGATTGTGCCATGGAAGCTTTTGTAGCTTTTGCCCTAAACTTTTCAATTAATTTTTCAGTTTGCTCAATCTGTTTGGATTGATTTTTCTGAGCTGCAAGTTGCTGTTCTCTGATTTCTTTTCTTAATACAAGATATTTAGAATATGGTTTATTATAATCATAGATACGTCCCAATGAGATCTCAATGGTTCTGTTAGTAACATTATCCAAAAACATTTTATCATGTGAAACGATTACCACAACTCCAGCATAATTCTTTAAAAAGTTTTCTAACCAAATAATAGATTCAATATCTAAATGGTTCGTAGGCTCATCCAGTAATAGAATGTCATTATTTTGAAGTAATAATTTTGCCAATTCGATCCTCATACGCCAACCTCCTGAAAAAGTATCAGTAAGTTTATCAAAATCCTCTCTAACAAATCCTAAACCTTGTAAAACTCTTTCTGTTTCTCCTTGATAATTATACCCTCCAAGAATCTCGTATTGATGTGTAAAATCGCTTAAATCGGTTATTAACTGATTATAGCTTTCACTTTCATAATCTGTACGCTCTGCAAGCTGAGCATTGATTCTATCAATATCTCTTTCTATTTTTTTTATTTCAGTAAAAGCCTCGTAGGATTCTTCTAAAACAGTTCTACCTAGTACAAAGTCGATATCTTGCTTTAAAAAACCTATTTTAACCTCTTTATCCATAGCAATTTGACCCGAATCGGGCTCTTGCTCTTTAGAGAGAATTTTAAGCATTGTTGATTTTCCTGCTCCATTTTTCCCAACAAGTCCAACTCGGTCTCCTGCGTTTAATCTAAATGCTATTTCTTCGAAAAGATATTCTCCTCCAAACGAAATAGAAAGGTTGTGTATGTTTAACATCAGCTTTAGAATATTTTGTGCAAAGATGACTAATTTTGTAATAGAATAAAAGTACTATGAGCTTCTTAAAAGGAACCAAAATATACAGCATCTTTACAGGTACTTGTCCTGTATGTCAAAACGAAAGTATGTATAAGGAACAAAATCCTTATAAATTAGGAAAGATATTTCAGATGCATGAGCGATGTAGTCATTGTAACACCAAATATAAGATTGAGCCTTCTTTTTTTTATGGTGCTATGTATGTGAGTTATGGTGTTGGTATTGCATTTGCCGTTGCAGCTTTTGTAATTGGAAATCTTTTGCTAAAATTTAATTTATTGCAAAGTTTTTTCATCATAGTCGGCACACTAATCGTATTTTTTCCAGTTATTCTAAGATTATCCCGAAACATTTGGATCAATCTCTTTATGCATTATGGAAAAAAGAAAACTACATCTTAATCGTATCTTTTTAGATCGATCTCGTTTTTCAGAGGAATATTATTAACGATATGATTATATAATTCTTGTGCTACGTAAGGCCCAATTAATATACCTCTACTACCAAACCCGTTAAGTATATGTAGATTTTTATAATCATGATGCGTTCCAACAAATGGTCTTCTATCTCTTGTAGTCGGTCTTATTCCTGCTACTTGATCAATTACTTCATATCCCACTTTAAGAAAACGATTTAATTTGTCCTTCAATTCTTCCTTTGCGTGCGCTGTAGTATTGGGAGTTTTATCTTCTCTATTATAAGTAGCGCCTACTTTATATACATCATCTCCTAAAGGAATAATAAAAACGGATGACTTTACTGCCTCTTTTAGATTTAAATCTTTGGATTTAATAATAATATATTCTCCTTTATTCCCTTGCAATGGCAAATAATTAAAGAAAGGGTTATTTCTTACTCCATAGCCTTCACAAAAGATAATATTTTTAGCCTTTATCTCATTATATTGAACATAATCTTCTTGAATATCCAATTCATCGTACAAGAAAGATTCATGTTGTAATCTATCCATATTATCAATATAATTAAGATAAGAAGACAGCATTTTTTTAACCTGAATTTTTCCGGTATGTCTTACTTTTCCATAATGAAATGGAATATCCAATGCCTTATTTTCATTTCTAACTAAATCTGAAGAAAGGAATTTATTCAAAATAGGTTTATCACAAGCTGTAAACCAGAGGTTTTGCTCCTCGATAGTATTGAATCTTCTGAGTATCGGAAGCTCAGTAATAAATGAATCATTAAGTTTTTTTTGGATATTTTCATATACCGAAATTGCTAGTTCTAATTGTTCAGCTGCCAACCATGCAGGTGTAAATCTYTTAAGAATTATAGGATTATATAAACCTCCAGCAACTCTAGAAGATTGTTCGGTGTTGTTTTCAWAAACGACATACGATTTTTGCTTTCTATCTAATATCTCAGCAAAAGAGAGTCCCGCTAATCCAAAACCAACTATTATAAAATCTACCATAAGTAAAAATAACAAAACGCCCAACAATAAGTTGGGCGTTCCAGTATTATATTAGAAACATTAGAGTTTAGTAACTCCACATATCCATTTCGAAATTTCTGATACTTTCTTTAATTCGTTCACTTTCCAATAACTGCATCAAAGCATTATCAATGATATACTCATTAACCTCTCGGTCACCTTGAATGTTATCTTCTTTATATATGACAGAACTAAATCTTCTTGCATTTAGAATATGATCGTATGTAAAAGGCATCGAAGTATTTTTCCTATTAAATGCTTTTGCTTTATGCAATATTTCTCTTACATCTGGATACCAAACCCAGAACAATGGAACCATGTCCGGCTCATCATCATTCAAGAAATTCACATCCGGAGCAACTGGGGCGATTCCTAATAAACGGTATCTTAATTCTCCTTGACGCTTATCAAAGTACCAATAACCTCTGATTTTATATTCTGAGATATCGGCAGCACCAATAGTAGTTACCTCTATATACTGAGGATCTACTGGTTCTCCAGCATTATATTGCTCATATCCTAAATCAAGTGTATCAATTTTAGATAGCGTACCATCTAAATCACTTAATGTACGTGTTTCTGTAAAATATGAATCTGCGTAAATCTTTTTAATTGTTCCGTTTTTTACATTGGCCAATAAGATATCGTACAATGCACGTCTATCTGAACCAATATTTACAGTATCAATTGGGTAATATAATGGGAAATTGATACGCTCATCAAGATCTATAGTTTCCCAAGTAGTCTTTGCCCATAACACATCACGCTCATCAACATAACCATACTCTAATGGAAGGTCATTATCCAACTGAATTTGCTCGATCGTTTTCTTCCCTATATCTTCGGGACTATCAGCATTCAAAATGTTAGCCTGACCAAACGAGAGTACCGTCACGWATAGGCTAAAAACGGTTAATAACAAATTTTTCAAATTCATAATTATAAATTTATTTTTAGTTCGTTAGCTCAATAATCACAGGAGATATTTTCTTTAATTTATATCCTTTATTCGTTTTTAACTGAGCTTTGATATCCATTACCTGAACTGTAGATCCTCTTTTCGCTTTCTTCAATGCTGATTTCGCTCTAGAATCTAATCTACGACCTCTAACATTAATTGTTGGTTGTCCACTTACTTTAAACTTAAAACTAGTAACGTCTAACTTAATGTCGAAGTCAAAGTCTGGAAGTATCGCTCCGATAGATGCTTTTTGCATTCCACTCTTAGACATTTTAATACTACCGTCTTCTCCTCTAACAGTTCCAACTGGTCTAGGAATATCTTTTATTCTAAATTTCTTACTATCACTTACAGAACTACCATTTGGAAGCTTTCCACTTACCTTGATAGCAACTTCTCTTGATTTTATAGAAGTAACGTTCATTACATATTTACCTGCTCCACCAACTTTCTTAAGACCAGGTGCAGTTGCATTTACTGAAGGAACTCCTGGTATAGAGATTGTCATTGGATTTTGCACTCCTCTATATACCACATTCATTTTATCAGCAGAAATAACCGCAGAATTTGGTTTAGGAATTACAGCATATGTACTAGCAATTTTGATAGGAATAATAGAATCTCCTTCTTTAAACTCTAATACACCATCAATTTTTCTCTCTCCAACATTACCTGCTGGGAAATCTAGCATAATTTGTCCGTTCTGAACTTCAGTTTGCTCTTTACCGTTAACCATTACTTTAGTTGGTTTTAAAGTAGCATCAAAACGTCCTAAAACGATACGCCCTTTAAACTTCTCTCCACTAAAGAATGCAGTCTTGTCTGGAACAACTATTGCTTCATAATTACTAAATGAAAGTTCTGAAGCTTGCTGACCAGCTAATAAAGCAGATAAAACTTTACTTTCTGTAGTTTTAACATCAGCTTGCATTTGAGTAATTTTCGTCAAAGATGCAACCAATGGGAATCCTTCGAAATTATATTGCAGCCAATTTTTCTTAACTCCATCTCCATCTTTTACATCTTCTGTAGAAAAAGTTTTTTCCACATCATCAGCTACTACAGGTTCTACTTCCTTTACGGATCTAATAGCACTAGATACTCCGTCTCTATACTTCTTTACATTTTCAAGAAACTCATTAGCATCACCACTTAACACTCCTCCTTTAAAGAATTTTTCATCTAAAAAGTCTCCTTTATCCATAGTCTCATAGTCAGTAGGATCATCGGCTGATCCTAAAAGCTCACCTTTAACTTTATCCAAATAAGTGTTAAATTCATTTGACAAAGCACTAATTTGATCTGCTTTTTCTTTAAGTGGAGTATACTTTTCAGGTTGTTCTGATACCTTATCGGCTAGACCAGCCATAAAAGCTGTATTACGCTCAGTAGCAATTGTATTAGATGCTGTCAATTTCTCATTCATTAAACCGAAAGCAGATAATACTTCCTTCGACATATTTAATGCCATCATCGCAATGAATACCAAGTACATAAGATTAATCATCTTCTGCCTTGGTGATAATTTTCCTCCTGCCATATTTCTATATTTTGGTAGTTATATTTTTAAAATTATATTAAGTTAAATACTAGTTTCTATTCATAGCACTTAACATACCACCATATACTCCATTAAGAGAAGACAGATTGCTTGATAAACTCTTCATTTGCTCTTCCAAAGCTTTTGCATTATCCGCAATTGCCTGATTTGCTTCAGCTTGTTTAGCAGAAGATTCTAATTGAACTTTATACAAGCTATTTAAAGATTCAAGATGAGAAGCAGCAGTTGCCATTTCTTCACTATATTTCTTAGTTCCTTGAATAGCATCAACGCTTGGTGCAATACCTTTAGCTGCACCTTCGAAATTACGGATGCTTTCTCCAAGACTGTTCATTAAACTAGTATCTAATCTAGCTTCTTTTAACATCTCGTCTAATTTCTTAGATAATAATCCTTCTGGAGTTTCTTTTTCTTTTTTGTCTCTTTTARAACCACCAGCTAATTCTGGATATACTAAAGACCAATCTAATTCGTCATCTACTGGTTCAAATGCAGAAACTGTAAATACTAATGCTTCTGTAATAAGACCTATGATAAGCATTTCGTTACCAAAAGGCCAGTGCATAATTTTAAATAAAGCTCCAAGGATTACAACGGCCGCTCCTAGACCGTATACCATGTTCATTAATTTCTTGCTTGATTTTGAATTTGCCATAATAAATGTGTTTAGTTTTTTAAATTTTTTAAATATTAAATTAAAAAAGGGTTAGTAATTAGGGTTGATAGATAAATTTTGGGACTTATTCTAATTTCGGGTATTATCTTCTCCAGTAACGTCAGTACCCATATAATCCTGTACCGTTCTGAAACCGATATAACTTCTAGCTGAATCCGCGTATTCGTAATCTCGAGTACTTACCTGTAGGAAATAAGCAACATCTTTCCAAGATCCTCCACGTACAACTTTCCGTTTGTTCTGATCATCATTAACATTTGGGTTCATTGATGATACATATTCATAGGCTGCAGGATCATAAGAAGACTGCACCCACTCAGAAACATTTCCTGCCATATTATATAAGTTATAATCATTTGGCTCAAATGTTTTTGCTTCTACTGTATATAAGAAGTTATCTGCTGCATAATTACCTCTTAAAGGCTTAAAGTTAGCTAAGAAACAACCTCTATCATTTAGGGCATAAGGACCACCCCAAGGATATGTACCTGATTCCAGACCACCTCTAGCAGCATATTCCCATTCAGCTTCAGTTGGTAATCTAAAATAGTTTACAAATTCCTTATTTCTTTTCTTTTGGTATGAGTTTTTCTCAATAGTTCTCCAAGTACAAAACGCTTTCGCCTGCTCCCAAGAAACTCCCACAACTGGATAGTCATCATATGAACTGTGCCAGAAGTAATCATTGTGCATTGGTTCGTTATAAGAGTAATTGAAATCCTTAATCCAAACTGTAGTGTCAGGATATACTTCTATTACCGTTTCTTTTACGAAATCCTTTCTTCTTCCTTTCTTAGCACGAGCAGCAGCCTGGATATCCATCCAAGTAAATCTAAATTTAAAGTTTTGAACATCGAAAGTACGTCTACCATTATAAGATTCCTCTAATGGTATATATAATGAATCCATCACCTCTGTGTAAAATTCATCTGGATAATCTTCCGTATCCCACTCGATATCTATATCTTTATTAAGCTTACGACCTTCATAGCCTGTTTCTCCAGTACCACTATAGTTATCATAGACATACTTTTCATAAACAGACATATCTTCGGTATTAGCATCAAGAAATGCATATTCCCCAATACCATCATCACCAGGGGTTTTTCCCATTTCATCTGCCATGATTGCTAGCTTCATTCTAACCGTAGAATCACGTACCCAACGTACGAATTGTCTATACTCACTGTTAGTAACTTCAGTTTCGTCCATGTAGAAAGATCGAACGGTAACTGTCTTTGTCGGCGCGTTTGCAAGTGCCGCCTTATCATCATCAGATTTACCCATTATAAATGATCCTCCGGGGATGAGGGCCATTCCATAAGGTTTCTCTGGATGCCATTTTTTACCCTTTACTCCAACTAGTTCTCCGCGGTTTCCTCCACCACAACTGTATAGCATTGCTACAATAGCAAAGAGTGATACAAATTTCTTCATAACGTGTTTTAGGTTAAGATCTTCGAGATTTAAGGTGGTAAACCTATTTATTTATTTCCAGAAAAACAATTTTTTTCTAAAAAAAACCTTAATTCTCCCTAATAAAAATGTTAAACTTCGTTTTTTCGTTTTGCCTTATACCATCTTTCAGGTATTTCTTGATTACAAGCACGCTCATAATCGTTGTATGTGCAAGGTAATAACGTATGTCTTTTTAATTTATTATTCCCAGATGAAATAAATGGTATTTCTATCCACCATCTTTCAGTTTTTGGGCTCTTATAAAATGACAAAACTTCATCCTCTATAGGCACATTATAATGCAGCGTACTTGTTTTATTCTTGATATTCAGCTCATTGGACCTATAATTAACCCCTTCTACAAAATACCATAATATTTGTGCAATTAATAATGCTGTTGTTTCTTCGTGTTTAAAATTTTTAAATTCATACACTCCAAAACTTTTTACCTTATCACTTATACCTGCATATCGTGCGATAGCACAAATCTCTCTCCCATTAAAACCGTTGGGAGATGCATACTTATAATCAAGACATGTAGAACTCATTACGCCTAAATCAATAGCAACAATATCTGCATCCCTCATTATAGGTTCAACAATGGTAACATCTGATATCACTTCGCCCAACCTATATGCATCAAAGTATAATTTTTCGATCAGGTCTATTTCCTCTTGAGAATTAAAATATGTTTGATACCCTATATTACTATAGTTAAAAAGATTGTATGGTTGTTCTACAATTATTTTTCCAACAAAAGAATTATTTTTTATCGGCTGAGAAGTGTTCCCTAAATCAAACCTACTATCTACATTAACAAGATTGACCATTCTCTCCAGAATATCAAAAGCCCGATATTGACCATACACCAAATCCTGACTTCCTCCAATAATTAAGGGTATTACATTTTTCTGAAGAAGCATTCCCAGAATATCTTTCATTAAGAAATACGTATCACTAACCTCTTCTCCTGGAGTAATATCACCGAGATCTACGATTGTAGTATCCCAATTACCAGGAAAAAGTTCATAAAAAGAAGTTCTTATGGTATCGAAATGCAAACCTTCTCCAAGAAAGTCTATATCATTTCTGTTTTCTCGAACACCTATAATTGCAATATCAACTTTATCCAATTCAGGAACTCCATTTTCTGAAGTATGAATAGCAATTTGTTTACCTAAAGATTGATCTGGCAATAATGCCACATGTGCCGCAACAATATCACTTACTGGCGTAAGAAATTCTAAAGACATAGGATATACTTATTTCTTTTTTGTAGTCTTTTTAGTTGTTTTTTTCTTTGCAGTCTTTTTCTTAGGCGCATTTTTTTCAATAAGATCTTTCACCTTTTCCAAAGTAAGTTTAGTAGCATCTACAGTTTTAGGCAATTCAATCTTAGTCTTACCTTTTATTATATTACTACGTCCCCATCTTGCTTTTTCAACTCTGATTCCTTCCTCTTCCCAATTATGGATTACTTTATCAATTTCTTTTTGCTTTTTCTCCTCAATCAGCTGAATAATATCTTGATCAGAAAGGTTATCAAAGTCATATTTTTTATTCACATTAATGAACATACCATTCCATTTTATGAATGGTCCAAATCTACCAGTTCCTTTTTGTACTGGTAAATTTTCATAGGTATATATAGGAGCGTCAGCTTTTTCTTTAGCATCAATAAGTTCTATTGCTCTTTCTAAAGATGTACTTAATGGATCCTCCCCTTTTTCTAATGAGACGAATTTAGTACCAAATTTCACGTAAGGCCCAAAACGTCCATTATTAACCGTCACTACTTCTCCTTTATAGTTACCGAGTTCTTTTGGCAACTGAAACAAGTTCATTGCCTCTTCAAAAGTAATATTACTTAGGGTTTGCCCAGGCGCCAGACTTGCAAATCTTGGTTTATCTTCATCCTCGGCTGTGCCGATCTGTACCATAGGACCAAATTTTCCTAAACGCACGCTCACTGGTTTTCCGGATTCAGGATCTTCACCAAGAATTCTTTCTCCTACTTCTCGCTCTGCATTTTGAGCCACATCTTCTACTCTTGGATGAAACTCTTCATAAAATTCCTTCATCACATGAGTCCAGTCTTCCTGTCCCTCAGCAATTTCATCAAAATCTTGCTCTACTTTTGCTGTAAAGTTATAATCCAAAATCGACGAAAAATGATTTACCAAAAAGTCGTTCACTACCATCCCTACATCTGTTGGGATTAGTTTCCCTTTATCACTTCCTACTTTTTCTTTAAGGTTTTTCTCTTTTATATCATCTCCAGAAAGAGTAATCTGGACATATCCTCTTTCTTCACCATCTTTAGATCCTTTCTCAATATATTTTCTATTCTGTATTGTAGAAATTGTAGGCGCATATGTAGAAGGACGTCCAATTCCTAATTCTTCCAATTTTTTCACCAATGCAGCTTCAGAATACCTACTTGGCGGTCTTGTAAATCTTTCGGTTGCTGTAATGTAATTATTATACAAACTCTCCCCAACATTCATTGCCGGAAGGATTCCGCTTTGTTCTTCATCTTCATCATCATTTCCTTCTAAATACACTTTTAGGAAACCTTCAAACTTGATCACCTCTCCATTTGCAGTAAATTGTTCTCCATGAGCGCTTGTTCCTATTTTTACATTCGTTCTTTCTAACTTAGCATCACTCATCTGAGAGGCTATAGCTCTTTTCCAAATAAGCTCATATAATCGTTGCTGATCTGAGTCGACTGGAACCGTATGTCTTGAAAAGTCTGTTGGTCTAATTGCTTCGTGCGCTTCCTGAGCTCCTTTAGACTTTCCTTTATATTGTTTTGGATTACTATACTCATTCCCATAAGCAGAAATTATTTCTGCTTTCGCACTATTTTGAGCTTCAGTTGATAGATTTACACTATCGGTTCTCATATAAGTAATAAGCCCAGCTTCATATAATCGCTGTGCCATGGTCATGGTTTTACTTACCGAAAAATATAATTTCCTTGAGGCTTCTTGTTGTAATGTAGATGTAGTAAATGGTGGTGCTGGAGATTTTTTGGCAGGTTTCGTAGTTAAATCTGCTACTTTAAATCCTGCTCCTAAGTTTTTCTTAAGGAAAGCTTCAGCTTCAGCTTTCGTCGTAAAATTCTTAGGAAGTTTCGCTTTAAAAGACTTTCCTTTTTCATTCGCAAACTCTGCATCTATACGATAAGAAGGTGTTGGCTTAAAATCTAGTATTTCACGTTCTCTTTCCACTATCAATCGAACAGATACAGACTGCACTCTACCTGCAGACAACCCTCCTTTTACCTTTCTCCATAAAACAGGAGACAATTCATAACCAACTAACCTATCTAAAACTCTTCTGGCTTGTTGCGCATTTACCAGATTATAATCTATACTCCTTGGATTCTCAATTGCTTTTAAAATTGCTTTTTTCGTAATCTCATGAAAAACAATTCTACGAGTTCTCTCCTTATCTAGTTTTAATTCTTCAGCTAAGTGCCAAGCTATAGCTTCTCCTTCTCGGTCTTCATCACTTGCTAACCAAACCATTTCTGCTTTTTTAGAAAGATCTTTTAATTTTTTTACTACATCTTTCTTATCCTTAGAAACAATATATTTTGGTTTAAAACCTTCTTCTACATCAACTCCAAGTTCTTTTGCAGGCAAATCTGCTATGTGTCCAAAACTAGAAGCTACGGTATAATCTTTTCCTAGAAATTTCTCTATAGTCTTTGCCTTAGCAGGTGACTCTACAATCACTAAATTCTTAGCCATAATCCTTTTTTTTCATCTGTTATCATTGATATTTATTAGTTGACAGATGAACTTCTAATAAACATTTTAGTTGGTGGTTACCTTATTATAAAGGGCTTTTCTGAGAACAAAAGTATATGAATTTTTTGAGATCAAAATTTTTTCACAGAAAATTATATTAAAAAAACCTGCAAAGCTGCAGGTTTTATTTTTTATGAATCAACGATTGCATCCCAGCTTTCTGATTCACTTTCATTTTCAAAACCTATAGTATCTTTATACATATAATACATCACTATATAAGAAAAAAACAGGGTTGCTATAATTCCTATATAACATGCTATTATACCAAGTGCCGAAAAAATACCAGAAACAAAGATTAACCCAAAAAAGGTAAACCAATATTTATTTCCTAATTTAAAAGCTGCTTTAATAATGTTCTCAACACTCAGTTCTGGATTAAAAATAAAAATAAGAATTACTAACTGAAGAGGAACCATAACATAGAAAAGAGGAAAATAACAAGCCAACATTGCTACAATCCCAATCCCCATATTGGCTAGAGAAATCAAAATCATTTTACCAAAGTACTTTTTAGCTATTGTAAAATACCCACCTGTTTCCTCGTTTAAACCTAAATCCACATTCTTGAGAATCTTTAAAAAATGCCCGTAAACAGATACATTTAAAACCTGCATAACAAAAGACAAGGCAAATATTACTATTACCCAAACGATTATCATTATAACAGAATAACCTTCTAAAAATGAAGGTTCGTAATAAGGATCCCCAGAATTTTGAATCATATCTATATAAAATGGCAAAAGAGGAAGGTATGTTGCCAACACAAAAGGAATAGCTAATGCAAAAATAACCAATGCATGCACCATTCCGACAGAAAATACTTTTTTATACAATTCAAAACTTTTGGAGATAATATCACCGAATTCTGGTTTTTTAGAATTTTCTATTCTTTCGAAGAGTTGATTGGAATTCATATATAATGATGGATTTAGTTTATTAGTTCTCTCAAATATAAATATTTAAACAAATATTACTCTGCCACTTTGTCATATATTGTTTTAAAAAGTATCTTTGCACACTATTTGAATTGAATCAGCAAGGATTTTATAACACATGGAGAAGATTATCGACGAAAATATTCAAGGACAAGCATTATCACTTGATAAAAAGGAAGGAAACACTAGAAAGCTTTTTATCGAAAGTTATGGATGCCAAATGAATTTTAGTGATAGTGAGATTGTAGCCTCAATTTTAGCTAAAGAAGGATTTAACACCACACAAAATCTTGAAGATGCAGATTTGGTATTGGTAAACACCTGTTCTATCCGTGAAAAAGCGGAGCTAACTGTTCGAAAACGTCTAGAAAAATATAACGCCGTTAAAAGAATCAACCCAGGAATGAAAGTTGGAGTTTTGGGTTGTATGGCAGAGAGACTTAAAAGCAAATTCTTGGAAGAGGAGAAAATAGTGGATTTGGTTGTTGGACCAGATGCTTACAAAGATCTTCCTAATCTTATTGAAGAAGTTGATGCAGGACGAAATGCTGTAAATGTAATTCTCTCTAAAGAAGAAACGTATGGTGATATTTCTCCGGTACGTCTACAGAGTAATGGTGTATCAGCATTTGTATCTATTACTAGAGGATGTGATAACATGTGTACTTTTTGTGTAGTTCCTTTTACTAGAGGACGAGAACGTAGTCGTGATCCGCAAAGTATCATGGAAGAAATAGATGATCTTGTTGCTAAAAACTTTAAAGAAATTACTTTACTTGGCCAAAATGTAGATAGTTATTTATGGTATGGCGGTGGATTGRAAAAAGATTTTGAAAAAGCCAGTGATTTCCAGAAAGCTACCGCTGTTAATTTTGCCAAGTTGTTAGATATGGTAGCAGAAAAGCATCCAAAAATAAGACTTCGCTTTACAACTTCGAACCCTCAGGATATGACGATGGATGTGATTGAAGTAATGGCAAAACATAAAAATATTTGTAAGTATATCCATTTACCTATACAAAGTGGAAGTGACCGTATTCTTAAAGAAATGAATCGTTTACATACACGTGAGGAATATTTCAATCTAATTGACAATATCAAACGTTTAATTCCGGATTGTGCTATTTCTCAAGATATTATTACAGGTTTCCCAACAGAAACTGAAGAAGATCATAAAGACACATTATCTTTAATGGAGTATGTAAAATATGATTACGGTTTTATGTTTGCTTATTCTGAACGCCCAGGAACGCTAGCTGCCAGAAAAATGGAAGATGACGTACCAAATGATGTAAAGAAAAGAAGATTGGCAGAAATTATCGAATTACAGAGAACTCATAGCGAATATCGACATCAAGCTTTTATTGGGCAAACGGTTGAAGTACTTATCGAAAAAGCTTCAAAAAAATCTGATGCTCATTGGAGTGGAAGAACCACACAAAATACAGTTGCTGTTTTCCCGAAAGGAGACTATAAAGTTGGAGATTTTGTAATGGTACGAGTAGATGAATGCACTAGTGCAACCCTAATAGGAGAAGCTGTAGGATATTCTGACAATAACTAAAAATTATACAAACCGACTAATACAAGTTTATTAATGGAATCTGTTCAAGCCACAAAACAACGATTCGGAATCATAGGAAATGATCCTAAACTAAACCGCTCTATAGAAAAAGCTATTCAGGTAGCTCCTACGGATATCTCGGTTTTGGTTACCGGAGAAAGTGGTGTTGGAAAAGAAAGCATTCCAAAAATTATACATTCCTTATCACATAGAAAACATGGTAAATATATAGCTGTGAACTGCGGTGCTATTCCAGAAGGCACTATAGATAGTGAACTCTTTGGCCATGAAAAAGGAGCTTTTACAGGTGCTACTTCTACAAGAAGTGGGTATTTTGAAGTAGCAGATGGAGGAACAATCTTCTTAGATGAAGTTGGGGAACTGCCATTAACCACCCAAGTTAGATTGCTTAGAGTTCTAGAGAATGGTGAATTTATTAAAGTAGGATCTTCAAAAGTTCAAAAAACAGATGTTCGTATTGTAGCTGCCACCAATGTAAATATGTTTGAAGCCATTAAGAAAGAAAAATTTCGTGAGGATTTATATTATCGTTTAAGTACAGTAGAAATCCTACTTCCACCTTTACGAGATCGTGAGTATGACATCCATTTACTTTTTAGAAAGTTTGCCTCAGATTTTGCTACCAAATATAAAATGCCCACCATACGATTAGAAGAATCGGCCGTTCAACTTTTGGAGAAATACCACTGGAGTGGAAATATCAGACAATTACGCAACATAGCTGAACAAATATCAGTCCTTGAACAAAACAGAACAATATCGGCAAATACACTAAGAGGATATTTACCTGATATCGGAAGTAATTTGCCTGCGATTGTAACTTCTGACAAAAAAGAGAGTGATTTTAGCAATGAAAGAGAAATTCTATATAAGGTACTTTTTGATATGAAGAACGATCTAAATGATCTCAAAAAGTTAACAATGGAATTAATGCAGAGTGGCAACTCTCAACAAGTACAGAAAGAGCACGAAGGGCTGATTAGAAAAATTTATAGGGATGAAAAAGAGGAAACCGACATACCTTTTGAAGAGCCAATTACGACTCATACAACAGAGGTATTACAGATAACTCCTACTGAAACACCCGTAGCACCAATAAAGGAAGAGGATAAATATCATTTTGCGGAAGAAATTGAAGAAGAAGAAACACTTTCGCTACATGATAAAGAACTGGAACTAATTAAAAAATCATTAGAGCGTCATCGTGGAAAACGAAAAGCGGCTGCAGAAGAATTAGGGATCAGCGAAAGAACTTTGTATAGAAAAATAAAACAGTACGACCTCTAATAACATCTATATAAATACTTTACGCTCATTAGCAATTAAAATAACACACCTTGATACAAAAAATTAAATACGCAATCATAGCCCTCATCGGAATTTTTATAATTCAAGGATGTGGAGCTTATTCTTTTAGTGGAATTAACACAACAGCAAACTCATTTCAGGTAGATTTTTTCCAAAATCAGGCATCAATTATTATCCCAGGTATTGATCAAACTTTTACGAATCAATTACAAGATCTAATCTTAAATCAAACCAATTTAGATTTGGTTACTTCCAATGGTGATGTGGCATATGAAGGTGAAATTGTACAGTATTATGTAGCACCTACTAATGCTACCTCTGCAAATACTGCTGCGCAAAACAGATTAACAATTGCAGTAAATGTTCGTTTTTATGATATCAAAAACCCAAAAGAAGACTTAGAACAACGTTTTTCTTTCTTTTTCGATTATCCAGCTTCGCAAGCAGAAACTGCAGTTAGAGATGAAGCTATACAAGTTATTTATGAAAGAATTACCCAAGACATATTGAATGCTACCTTAGCTAAATGGTAACCTGATAAACTATAATTTTTGAATACCAAAGAGCTTACATATTTATTCCAAAACCCTTCTTTAATCAATAAAGAACAAAACGAGAATCTGGAAAAAATTCTTCGAGAATTCCCTTATTTTCAATCTGTAAGAGCATTGGTATTAAAAGGCTTAAAACAAACTGAAGATTTTAGATACAATCAAGAGTTAAAAACTACCGCAGCTTATACTAGTGATAGAGAAGTATTATTTGATTTTATTACTTCAAACCTTTTTGATAGTACAACTACCGAAGCTCTTGAAAAGAAAGACAATAAAGAAATAGATGTAGTAGATCCTCAAGAAATTAAAGTATTATCTAGAATTTCTATGGATGATGCTGTTGCTATGAATATGGAGGAAGCAGAAGAGGTTTTAGACCCTTCTTTATTTTCTTCGAAAGAAGAACCAACTTCTAAAAACATCTCGATTGTAGAAACAATTATAGAGCAATCGGAAAAAAATGACACTCAAGAAGAATTGACAAAAGAAAAATCAGGAGAAGTCGAAACTCCTTCTGAAACACCTCTCGAAATCAATAAACCTCTTGACTTTAACAAAAAAGAATCACACTCTTTTGCAGAATGGTTGAAACTTACCGCTACGCACCCAATAGATAGAGCATCAAATCCTGAAACAAAGGAGGAAGATCAACCAACAGAAAATGAAAAATCATCTGGTCAGGAACATAAATTTCATTTAATCGATGAGTTTATAGCTAACAATCCAAAGATCAAACCTGCAGAAAAAAATGCTCCATCTCGCAATTTAGCAAACGAACATATGGTTGCGCCAGATGAGTTAATGACAGAAACTTTGGCTCGTGTATATTTAGCTCAGAAAAAGTACAAAAAGGCAATTCAGGCGTATAAAATATTAATTTTGAAAAATCCCGAAAAAAGTGGTTTCTTTGCAGACCAAATTCGAGCGATCAAAAAATTACAAGAAAATAAATAACAATATATAATGACAACGTTTTCAATATTTTTAATACTTATCATCATCGTATCTTTTTTATTGGTGGTAGTAATTATGGTACAAAACCCTAAAGGAGGAGGTCTTTCTTCTTCTTTTGGAGGTGGTGGAACTCAACAGTTAGGTGGAGTAAAGAAAACCACAGACTTCTTAGACAAAAGTACTTGGGCATTAGCCACTTTATTATTAGCACTTATTCTATTATCTAACGTAGATTTAATGGGTGGTAATGTTGGTCAAGATCCAACGGTTGACACTAATGATGTAGAAGTGATTCAGGATACACCTGACACACCAGTGATAGATGACACACCAGAAGACTAATATAGTCAATGAACTTACAATAAAATGCCGACTTGTCAGACAGTCGGCATTTTTTGTTTCAATTTGTCAGTATCAAGCTGCTGGCATAATTTCTGAAATAAATAGCATCGAATAATTTCGTTTTAATTTTAAAATATAAAACTAATCATAATGGGAGTAAATATTAAACCTCTTTCAGATCGTGTGGTAATTGAGCCACTTCCAGCGGAAACGCAAACGGCATCAGGATTATACATCCCTGATTCAGCACAAGAAAAGCAACAAAAAGGTAAAGTAGCTGCTGTGGGTAGCGGTAAAAAAGATCACGAAATGACTGTGAAAGTTGGTGATACTGTACTTTATGGAAAGTATTCAGGTACTGAATTAAAATTAGATGGTAAAGACTATTTAATTATGCGTGAGGACGATATCCTTGCAATCGTTTAACAAATCAATCAAAACACAAATCAAACTTTCAATATCCTTATCCAAATACTTTGGATAAGATGAAGTTTAAAATTTAAAATATTATGGCAAAAGACATAAAATTTGACATAGAAGCACGTGACGGTATTAAACGTGGTGTGGATGCATTAGCCAATGCAGTAAAAGTAACTTTAGGACCTAAAGGTCGTAATGTAATTATCAGCAAATCTTTTGGAGCACCAACGGTAACTAAAGATGGTGTTTCTGTAGCAAAAGAAGTAGAGTTAGAAGATGCTCTTGAAAATATGGGAGCACAAATGGTAAAAGAAGTTGCTTCTAAAACAAACGATCTTGCTGGTGACGGTACTACTACTGCAACTGTTTTAGCACAAGCAATCGTAAAAGAAGGATTGAAAAATGTAGCTGCAGGTGCAAATCCAATGGATCTTAAAAGAGGAATTGACAAAGCTGTAGAAGCGATCACTAAAGATCTTGAAAAGCAGATGAAAGAAGTAGGAAGCTCTTCTGATAAAATCAAGCAAGTTGCTGCTATATCTGCTAATAATGACGAAACAATAGGTGATCTTATCGCTCAAGCTTTTGGTAAAGTTGGAAAAGAAGGAGTAATTACCGTAGAAGAAGCTAAAGGTACTGATACATATGTTGATGTAGTGGAAGGAATGCAGTTTGATAGAGGATATCTTTCTCCATATTTCGTTACTAATAGCGAAAAAATGACTACTGAGTTAGAAAGCCCATATATCTTATTATTTGATAAGAAAATTTCTGCAATGAAAGATTTATTACCAATTCTTGAGCCAGTAGCTCAAACAGGTAAGCCTCTTTTAATTATTGCTGAAGATGTAGACGGAGAAGCGCTTGCTACATTAGTTGTAAACAAACTTCGTGGTGCTTTAAAAATTGCTGCTGTAAAAGCTCCAGGATTTGGAGATAGACGTAAAGCAATGCTAGAAGATATTGCAATCTTAACAGGAGGAACTGTGATTTCTGAAGAGCGTGGATTTACTTTGGAAAATACTACAATTGAGCATTTAGGTACTGCTGAAAAAGTAGCAATTGATAAAGATAACACTACTGTTGTAAATGGTGCTGGTGCAGAAGATTTAATTAAGAACAGAGTAAATCAGATCAAATCACAGATCGAAACTACTACTTCTGATTATGATAGAGAAAAATTACAGGAACGTCTAGCTAAATTAGCTGGTGGTGTTGCTGTATTATATGTTGGTGCTGCTTCTGAAGTAGAAATGAAAGAGAAGAAAGATCGTGTAGACGATGCACTTCACGCTACTCGTGCAGCTGTAGAAGAAGGTATTGTTGCTGGTGGTGGTGTTGCATTAGTAAGAGCTAAATCAGTTCTTGATGGTGTAAAAACTGAAAACGCTGACGAAGCAACCGGAGTACAAATCGTAAACCGTGCTATCGAAGCGCCATTAAGAACAATCGTAGAAAATGCTGGTGGAGAAGGTTCTGTTGTGATTTCTAAAGTTCTTGAAGGAAAAGATGATTTCGGATACGATGCGAAATCTGAGGAATATGTAGACATGCTAAAAGCTGGAATTATCGATCCTAAAAAAGTAACTCGTGTTGCTTTAGAAAATGCAGCTTCTGTTTCTGGAATGATCCTTACTACTGAATGTGCATTAACAGACATTAAAGAAGATGCTCCTGCTGCTGGAGGAATGCCTCCAATGGGTGGTGGTATGCCAGGAATGATGTAGCGGCGAGCCACCGCAGGCTAAATTTAGTTAGCTTGTGAATTGGCACAACGATAGCGAAAATAATTTAGTGATTTTGGTATATAAATTACCAGTTACTAAAAAATATACAATCCCTGTTTCAAAAGTATTTGAAACAGGGATTGTTTTTTATAAAACAGTATCTTTGGGTATTTACAACAGTAATTAACCAATAGTAACTTTCAAAACTATATGTCGAGCTTATATGATGATTTGTTTGAAGAAGACGGAAAGGACAACAAACCCAAACCTAAAAGTCCTAAACCTTCTTATTTAGACGATGATCGTTTCCAGGCATCTACCACAGAATCTCTGGATGAAATTTTGGCATTAACCAAACGATTTAATCTTAAAGCAGAACCCTTTTCTCAATTACTTACCAAAACAAGAGCAATAGATCATGAAGTTGAGAAAGGAGTATTGGACTTTTTCTTAGTAGCAAAAGATCCATATGATCAAGGAAGTTTAGCTAGAGAACGAAAATATTATGCACTTCTTCAATCAAAATTTGAAGCAGTAATTGTTCCCATGCGAGAATTAGCAAGTATTCACTTAGAAACAATCAAACAATTTAACAGCGATATAGACAAGGATTATTATTCGGTAGAAAAAACAGATAAACAGGTAAAATCTGATAAAGAAATTGCAATTGATCAGATAAATACGCAACGAAAAATTCTTGCCGATGCTGCCACCAGTTTATCTATACTAGAAGACGCTTTAATCGCTACGGAAAAAAGACTACGTAATTATATTGATGCTGGAGGAATCAACAATATTTCACGTTCTGAATGCGAAATATTAGCTCAAAAACGTGAGAATTTAACTAGCGGAACATCTCATAATTTTGATTATACATTTTTCAAAATGAATATAGTAGATAAAGCTGCAATTGCAATGGGTATTTATTTGAAAGAAACTACTGCTCAATATTTGGACAAATTAAATAACGTATTTATCAAATAATACATTAAAAACCTACTGTTTAACAAACTCCTGTAGTTTCTCAACTATGGTTTCAGAGCAATCTTCTTGTAAAAAATGAGATCCCTTAGTTTGTGTGACTTTTTCAATCCCAAGAGCATCTTTAATCGGAACACCATATTTTTCGTAGGTAAGTCCTTTATCATTCATCCCCCAAATGAGTTGTTTAGGAACATCAAGATTTTTTAAGGATGATATATACAAGTTCTCCTTTTCCGCAGTAGGTTCAAAACCTCTCATTATTTTTAGAAAAGATCTAGCTTTATCTTTCCCTTTTAAAAATTGTAGGTATGCTTTAGCTACTTCAATTCCAAAAACTTCTTTTTCATGAATCCCTCTAAGATGCATCAACTTTTGTAATAAGAAAGGAGTTGTTGTTGCAACAAATAACTCACCAATCCCTCGTAAGGGAAAGAATCCCATTGGGAAAGGCTTCCTAAATTGAGGTAAGTTCACCAGAAGTGTATTCAAGATAGTTACTGATAAAATTCGGTCTTGCATTTTAGAGATCACTTCGCAGCCAACAGGACCACCAATATCATGAAGCACTACATGAAATTTCTTTAAATCTAGCTTTTCAATAACTTCTACCGACCAATTACCGAGACCGGTCCAACTGTAATCATAATCAGTTGGTCTTTCAGACAAACCCATTCCTATTAGATCAAAACAAATGCCTCTTACTCCTCTTGTCGAGATAGTATTGATAATTTTTCTATACAAAAAAGATGAAGCAGGAACTCCATGAAAGAAAACAATGGGAACACCTTCTCCTTTGTCAAAAACAAAAGCTTTTGTATCGGATAGTTGTATGTATCTACCTTGTTTCTTATGTTGTTCAAAGAGAGAATTACTCATATTCTGTTAATGATAAGATTAAGAATACTCTTTAACAATATCCGCTACTAATTGAGAAGTTCTTCTAAATCTTTCTTTTGACAACAAGCGTTTTGGAGGTGCTTTTCTTACTTCACAATCGGCAATAGAACAGGATTCGCAAGTAACTCCTACTTTTACTTTTGGTATTTTAGAATCATTTACAAAACTGATCTTCTTTTCTAAAGCATTAGAGATTAAAAATCCTATTCCTATACTACGATAGTAGTCTTGTCTAAACGGATCTTTGGTAGCCGAAGTAAACACTAAGTATTGTTGATCTGTATCAGCATAATCCGAGATTTGTATATCAAAAGAATATGCTAAATCATTAGTAGCAGTTCGTTGTAGTGTTTTAATTGCCATCCATCTCCGACAATAATGCTCATTAATCTCATTAGCGTGTGGTTGCTGTTGATGGGTAATATGTAGTTCTTTTACCAAATTAAATCGTTCGACACCTTTTTTATGCGTAAATCTTAAAAAGAACACGTTTTGCATCCCAAAATCCTTTGGCAAAACATTGGTTAAACGTTGATAAAAAGATTCTGGAGAAGCATTATACAACTTCATTATTTTATGAAAAGCCTTTTCAGAAAATTGCTTTTTACTAAACAATTCTTTTAAATGATCTTTTAAATGATTTCTAGGAATAATAAGAGCTCCTGCAAAATATGATGCATAAAAATTATGTAATACCTCTTCAAAATTATCATACCGTATCCATGAAAATGTATAAGGTCTTTCAGTAATATTCATATACTGATAGCCTAATTCTTTTGCATAGATAAATGTTTTTTGAGGCTCATCTACTCTATCTGATAACAACAAGGTTTTTGTAGAAGGAACAAACACAGATCGCAAGTTATCCAACTCTTCTTGCTTTGGTATTCCTTTGGTATTGATAGTATATCCATATTCTTCTATCAATATCTCTTCCAATTCTGCTGCGCTAATTTTACCRGATAAATCTAATTGATAAGAGTTTGCAAAACGTACTGCCGAATCTTCGAGATCTTTGAAAAAGTTATTATGCGCTTCTTGATAAGAGCGTAGAGAAGCCAAATAAAAACCTTCTCTACTCATGTTATAGTGCTGCGCTATTTCTATAATGGTACTGATAAATGCATTTACTTTAGAAGGTGCATTTGCTATAATATCAATCAGGTCACTTTGCTGAATTCCAAATAACTCTAATGGAATCTCATCCAGAATTCCTGATTGTAAAATTTCACCAATAGGCGCAAGATTTTTATCTAATTTAAGAGAAACCAAACTATCATAAGGAACCTCTAAGGTTTCTGCCAACTTAATGATTTTATCCGTTTTTGGATATTTTTTTCCTTTTTCAATTTCATTCAAATACGACTTAGATAATCCACTTAGTTTAGATAACCCAAAAAGAGATAAGTCTTTATCAGTTCGTATCTGCTTGATTTTCAGACCAAAAATAAGTCTGATGTATTCTTCTGCTATTGCCATAAATTCAAAAGTAGGGATTTCTGCGAAAATTTTCAAAAACAAAAAATTCACATTTAGCGAACGTTCGCTTGTTTTATAAAAAACTTTTTTTTAATATTGTTCACTCAAACGATATAGTATGGAAACTCAAACAAACCTAAGTCAGAAAATAAGCTTTACGAAAGAGGTAAAAAATTATCATCCAGAGATTCTTACGGATGGAGCTTTAGCTTTTCTAGAAGCTTTGCACAATCGTTTTGACGAAAGACGATTAGAACTTTTAAGAAACAGAGAACAGCAACAACAGTTGTTTGATTTGGAAACCTATCCAGCTTTTCCGGAAAACACGAAAGAGATTCGTAATAGTGAGTGGTGTGCTGCTCCTATTCCCGCAGATCTTCTGGATCGTAGGGTCGAAATTACTGGTCCAGTGGATAGAAAAATGGTCATTAATGCTTTAAATTCTGGTGCCAAAACATTCATGGCAGATTTTGAAGATAGTAATGCTCCATTATGGGAGAACTGTTTGCAAGGTCAAAAAAACCTTATGGACGCCGTCAATAAAACTATTTCGTTTTACAATCCTAAAAAGGACAAAACCTATCAACTTAATGAAGAAGTTGCTACATTAATTGTACGCCCTAGAGGTTTACATCTTAATGAAAAGCACTTATTAATTGAAGGTAAAGAAATTAGTGGATCTATTTTTGATTTCGCATTATATGCATTCCACAATAACGAACAATTAAAAGAAAATGGAACCGCACCATATTATTACATTCCGAAATTGGAGCATTTTACAGAAGCAATTTGGTGGAATGATGTGATTGATTTTACAGAAGAATACTTAGGACTAGAGCACGCAACCATTAAGGTAACAGTGTTAGTAGAAACTATTACTGCTAGTTTTCAATTAGATGAAATCATCTATGCCTTAAAAGAACATATTGTAGGGCTTAACTGTGGTAGATGGGATTATATATTTAGTTATATTAAAAAACTAAGAAACCATAAAGGTTTTGTAGTACCAGATAGAGCTCAGGTTACTATGACCAGCCCATTTATGGATGCCTACAGTAAAAGAGTGATCCAAAGATGTCATAAAAGAAATATCCTTGCTATTGGTGGTATGGCAGCTCAAATCCCAATTAAAAATGATGAGGAACGAAATAAGCAAGCTTTCGCGAAGGTAAAAGCTGATAAAGAGCGTGAAGTAAAGAATGGTCATGATGGAACATGGGTAGCACATCCAGGATTAGTACCATTAGCAATGCAAGTTTTTGATATGCATATGCAAGAAGCTAACCAATTGGATGTAAAAAGAAATGATGTCGTAGTAACCGAAGAAGATCTTTTGGAAATTCCTCAAGGTACTATTACCGAAAAAGGAATTCGGGAAAACATCAATGTTGGAATTCATTATATCGCTACCTGGCTAGGCGGAAATGGAGCCGTAGCACTTTATGACCTAATGGAAGATGCTGCAACTGCTGAAATCAGTAGAACTCAAATCTGGCAATGGCTTAAAAATGAAGTTAAATTAGATAATGGTTTACGATTAAACTCAAATATGTTTCATATGCTTTTTGAGGATGAATTAAAAACTGTAGAGAAACAAGCAGGAACAAATTTGTTTAATAGCAAAAATTATCAAAATGCTGTTCAGATTTTTCATAAACTAGTTACATCTGATAGATTTGAAGAATTTTTAACAACACAAGCTTACAAATACTTGTAGATAGATATGTTTCTGATTGTAAAATTAATTCTAAATGTTATTTAGACAAAAGTTAGCTAACAAATACAGAAACTAAGCAATTTTAATTTTTTCCGATTTTATAATTGTGCTCTTGCGACATCCGCTTCTGGCGGATGTTGTTTTTCTAGAAACATCAGTCTTTAGCTACATTTCCATTTAAAATCAGCAATTTTAAACTTTTTACTTTTAAAGTTATAATGCCACCATTCAGTTCTTATGGTAGAAAAACCATTTTTTTCCATAATTTCTCTGAGCAATTTGCGATTGGCCAATATCTCATCAGAAAAAGCTCTATAAGAATGATGTGCTTCTTTACCAAAATGATCAAATTTAGTTCCCATATCCACTTGATTACCTTGTAAATCCGTTAAGGTAATATCCACAGCAGCACCTTTATTATGAATAGATCCACCTTTAGGGTCTGCTACATAACCAGGATTTGGAAATATTTTCCACATTTTTTTCTGAACACTATGAGGGCGATAGCAATCGAACAATTTGATTCTATACCCTTTTTCCATAAAATCTTTATTTGCTTTGATCAAGGCTTTTGCCACTACGCCTCTTATATAACATTTTGCACAAGAATATACCGCCTCTTTAAGGAAGTTATGCTTAGTAGCATATTTCATATCTAACACAAAATAGTTGGAAAGCTCTTCAATATTTACAAATTCATCATCCTTGAATGTTTTTTTCGTTTGTTCCTGCTGGTCATAACGATCTAGAGAGTCTTGCCAAACTTTCATATGCTGTTCGACTTTCTCTGCACGTAACTGAATCGCTTTTGATTTTTCTAACAACGCTAGTGTACTTGCACTCGTAGTGGTTGTTATCGGAGTTTCCTTACAAGAAAAAAGTAA
Organism: Aquimarina litoralis; assembly: GCF_019295435.1. Taxonomy (GTDB): domain Bacteria; phylum Bacteroidota; class Bacteroidia; order Flavobacteriales; family Flavobacteriaceae; genus Aquimarina; species Aquimarina litoralis_A. The sequence continues at coordinate 107,039 of NZ_WEKL01000011.1, read as the reverse complement.
GGTTATAGATGTAACAAAAAGTAGTTTTTTTATCATATTCCCAATCTTTTTTGATCACATTTATTCATATAAATGACATGCAACAATCACGGTATGTTATGTATATTTTTTTGAAAAAAACATAACATACAGCAACCATAACTGTAATCTTCTAAAAAACGTAATCCAATATTTCCCTGAAATAAAGATACGTTGTTTTGTTTTACCAGTAAAATAATTTATTAGTAATTTACAAATCACAGCGTTAAATAGAGCAATTATAGGTAGCTTATAATTTCTCTAAAGTACTAATTACACTGCCACAAGCAAGCATTTCATCTCCAAAATAAGGGTTTTTGATTTCTTTTTCCTTACTTAACCAAATAGCTCCATTATTATCATCTGCCATAGGGCATTTCTGTATATAGATAGTTTCAGAGGCATTACCTATCTCTCTTATAATTGCCTCTAAATTTTCATTTAGACTTTTAAAATGTATTCGCTGATTGATCAAATCTTCTCTACTAGAAATTCCCTCTAAATTTTGAATAGTTTTTTGAACATATGCTATCTCTCTTTCTTGCAATTCTTTTGCATTATAAGTTTGTAAATATGTCAACATTTTTTTTGATGAGACCACTGCCAATTTAGAATCACTTGCCACTAAGGCATCTTTTAAATCAAAATATACTGGTAGAATATCATTAAAAACACGTTTAAAATCGATTGACGCTTTTGTGTTTTTAAATTGTTGATTGTTTGGAGAAGAGCTCTGATGGTTAGCTAATTTCATCATGGATTTCTTTCCTTGTAATTGAGCCGCTGCATCAACCGTAAAAGTTCCATTAGTTACAATTTCCTCACCAGCGTTTAATCCAGACAAGATTTCATAGGAGTTATTATTTGAATTTCCTAAAGTAACTTCTCTCATCTCAAAAATTGGTGTTGACGCTTTTTCTTTTACATACACAACTGAGCGTTTACCTGTCCAAAGTACAGCACTCTTAGGCACCATAATTGTTTTCTTTTCTGGATCCTTATCCGCAATTGAAATTGTACCTTCTACAAACATTCCAGGTTTAAACAATGAACCCTTATTCATTAATTCAGCTCTTGCTCTAGCAATTCTTGAAGTAGCATTAAGAATAGGGTCTACAAATGAAATTTTTGCTGCTATCTTATTATCAGGATACGCATTGGTTACTATACTAATTTCCTGCCCTTTACGAATTGACGAAATTTGATTTTCATATACATCAAATTGAGCCCAAACTGTTTTCAAATCTGATATTTTATATAAAATCTGTCCTCTTTCTATATGATTTCCTTCTTCTACCATTTTTTCAGAAACTATTCCCGAAACATGTGAGTGTATTGGAAAAGTTTCCATTATCGTACCAGAAGACTCTATTTGATTGATTTGATTTTCTGATAATTTCCTGATTTTTAATTTATTTCTAACAGCGTTATATAGATCTGGTTGCTGTTTTTTAACTTTTGAAGCTGTTAATAGTTCTTGCTGTGCAGCAACTAATTCTGGTGAGTAAATTAGTGCTATTGTTTGACCTTTAGAGATTTTCTCTCCTACCGAATTTACCAAAAGTCTTTCGATTCTACCCTTAAAATGTGTTACTTGAACAGTTGTAGTCTCTTCGTTTTCTTCAATTTTACCAGTAAGTTTTATTTCCTCAGTATCAAAACCTATATCACCAACTATTGATGTCTGAACATTAGCTAATGCCATGGCATTTTCTGTCATTTTGAATTGATCTGTTTCCAAATCATTTGTAAGATCTGTTGAAGCAATTAAGTCCATTCCGCAAATAGGACAATCACCAGGTTCTGAAAGCCTAATATGAGGATGCATAGAGCAGGTCCAAACTTCTTCGGATTGTTCAAGATCTTTTACATGGGAATGATCAGACTCTTTACGAATTGTTTCTCCAAATAGAAAATATCCAATTCCAATTCCAGCGAGCAAAGCTATTACTATATAGGCTGCACTTTTCTTCTTCATGATTATTTTTTTATAATTTTCCTTACCGTTGCAGAAGAAATGTACCACAATACAAATCCACTTAATACGGTTATCAATCCAAGTAAAGAGAATACTCTTAGTACCATTGTATTAAAATCATCTCTCCCTTCATAATCCATTGTATGCGTCATCCATAAAAAATCAAACCATCTCCAAGATCGATGTCTTACCCTTTGAAAAGTTCCATCAAAAGCAGTAATATATGCCTTTACATTTTCTGGATGATCATAATGAATCACATATGCTGGTAGTGGTCTTCCTCTATATTCGTGGTGTTTATCTACTTCGGTGATAAAATCAACTGATTTTACCTCTAAATCTTCGCTCATGTAATCTTCAGCTACTTTCAACGCTTCTTCTTTAGAAATTTTGGATTTTATCAGTCCAGATTCGGCATTCATTAACACATTCTCATTTATCCAATAGTAGGGTTGATTCGCTATTGTTTTTAATTCCAAAGATGAAATCTCCATTTCAGAATCAATATTAGACAACCCTTTTAAATTCTTATGCGCTATGGGTATTCTTTCTTTTTTGAATTGATCTCCATGTATTTCATCAATATCTGTCCAGCTAAAATACAGTCCGCTTATCGTCCACATCAGAAATTGAATTCCAAGGAACAACCCTAAATAGCGATGTGCTTTTCTAATCCAAATTGCCGTTTTTCTTTTAACCATTTATATACATTTTTAAAAGCATCAAAATTGCCATTCCAAGCATTATTGCATTTTCTATAAAAGTAGCCTTCGTCATTGGAAGTTTTAATGCTGTTCCTAAACATGCACATTGAATACTTCTTTTATCTAGTAATACTTTTGTGACTCCAAATGTGGTGATATTCAAAACCACTATGGTAACTATTAGTGCAATATGGATATTAAACCTCATCAAAAACATAAGCCCTAGTATTATTTCGATAAAAGGATATATTCTGGCATAAAATGAGATCTTGCTCGCAAGTGGATCATACATAGCAAAGGATTTAGAAAATCCTGATATATCTAAGAGCTTAAAAAAGCTAAATACTATGTAGAATAATCCCATAAAATCCATCATAAAACTTTCTCCATTCCATGGATTATAATTCAATAAAACAGCTGCAATAGTTATATATCCCAAAATCAAAAAAAGAGGAAATAGTTGCTGAACCTTTTTTTTCTCTTTTGTAGAATGATTAATGCTATTCTGAGTATTAAACTGTTTTTCTGTTATTATATATTTCTGAGGAATTTCTTTTCTAAGCTTATCTAAATCTAAAGGCTGTTCTACTATTAGAGATGCTTCTTTATTTTCAAGATTCACTTCTGCTTGCTTTACCTCTGGTATAGCATTAAGTATTTGCTCTACTTGTGTTCTACAACCGTTACAAGTCATTCCTTCTATGTGATACTTCGCTTTCATTTGATTGTTTCATTCACACTACCACATTTTAGCATTTGGTTACCATAATAAGGGTTTCGTATTTCTTTAGAATTAGATAACCAATATCCTCCGTTGCCATCAAAAGCCATTGGACAAAACTGCTTATAAACTTCTCCAGATGTAATAGCGCTCTTATTTATCAATTTTTCAGTTTCAGAAGTGAGTGTCACAAAAAAATCTCTCTGCTTTTTAATCTCTTTAGTTAGTGAAATAAGTTTAACCGTTGCATTTAGTTGTTTATTCTCTTCAGAATCTCCTAACAACTCCTCCATTTTTTTAGCTTCTTGTTGTACCAATTTGGCATTAGAATTCACTAATCCTTTTTTGATCATCAAATATTGAGCATATACTTTATCAACTACCTCATTATCAAAGATCACTTCACTTTTTGATTCAGTAATATCTAAATCCTTATCTCCATCAATATGTACTTCTTCCGTTGCTGGTAGATTTTTTCTTGATTCTTGCTTTTCTTTCTTTTCTTTTGCGCAGGAAGCTACAAGAACAGCTGCAATAATGACTAATGTTCTTAATAAAATTCTTTTCATCCTTATATTTTTATTAATTATACTTCTTAATTATCTCAGGTAATTTAAAATTGCGGTTTGTTTAAAATATTGAGCAATTGCTTCAATTTTTTTGTTTTCGAAACGCAGCAACATCTGTTGTATATCTAATACTTCTTCAAAATCTAATTGCGTATTTTGATATGCGGACATCACGATCTGTTCGGCTTGTTTTGTTTGTTCAATATTTTTTTGTTGGGTATCATAATTAATACGAGCTGTAATTCTATTATTAATTGCCTTTTCCATCATATTTTCCAAACTATTTTGCGAAGCTTCTCTTTTTTGATATACTTCTTCTTTTTGCAGTTCATATTGTTTAGCTCTAGATGAATGTTTCTTAGAAAAAATAGGTATTGACAATGATAATGAAGGCATTACGATATCTTTACCATTATCAGAAAAGTCGATGTTTGGACGTTCTTCGACGATCACATAATCCAAACCAACACCAATTGAAGGCAATGCTTCTTTGGTATTGACATTCTCCTTTTTCTCCAACAAATCATTAAGGTGATCGTATGTAATTAATTCTGGGTGATATGTAATATCATCTAACATCATTGTGGGTTCTTCTTCTGGAATAAATAAATTATCAGGAACCACAAGTGGATCGAAACCGTCTCTATGCAACAATTGGTTCATTGCTGTTTCAGAAGTAAGTATTTCTCCCTTCAAAATTTCCTTTTCATTCTGAAGATTATTTTTGGCAATATTTAATTTCAGAACATCCACAGCAGAAGCTCTATTGTTTTCAACCTCTTTCAAAGCTATTTCTATATAGGTGTCTAGTAGCTTTTCTTGTTTGTCTAATATTCTTTGCCTTGCTTTTAGCTCGTACAGATGATAATAGGTTTGTTCTACTTGTAGTGTAACCTTTCTAATTGCGATCTCTAATTCGTTCTTAGAAACTTCAGTCTCGATCGTAGCTGTTTCTTTTCTTGCTTTGTTCGTACCAAACCAAGGAATCTGTTGCTGAGCGCTAAATCTAGCTTTTTGAGCTCCAGTTCTGGTTTCGGGTTCGTTAACAAAATACCCAGTTCCAATAGTTGTATTTGGCAATCCTCCTACTTCATTTACTCTTTCTTCTGTAACTTCTAGCGCATTCTGAAAAGCTTTTAATTCAGGATTATTCTCCTTCGCTTCCTTTATATATTCTTGCAAGGTTTGTCCACTTATTAAGTGAAAAGTAAAAAGTGAAAAGGTACACCAAATTAGAGTCTTCAAACTAAAATCGGAATTCCATCCTATATCTATTCTATTCTTTTTATACATTTTTCTTACTTCTATAATCTTTTTTTAATAAAAACTCTTGTTTCCAACTATATAATATTGGTACCACAAATAACGTAATTAAAGCTATAATCATACCTCCAAAACTTGGAATTGCCATAGGTATCATAATATCACTTCCTCTACCTGTTGATGTAAGTATGGGAAGTAATGCTAAAATGGTAGTTGCAGTGGTCATTAAGCAAGGGCGTATTCGTTTTTCACCTGCCTGTATTACGGCTTCCTGTATTGCACTAATTGTAGTTGGTTTATTCTTCTTAAAAGTTTGATTTAAATAGGTTGCCATAATCACTCCATCATCAGTAGCAATTCCAAATAAAGCAATAAAACCAACCCACACCGCTACACTTAGATTAATTTTATGTACTTGCAATAAGTCTCTTAAATTTTCACCAAACAAATTAATATCTAAAAACCAACCTTGACCATATAACCAAATCATTAAAAAACCTCCAGCAAACGATACTATAACACCTACAAAAACCATTAGAGAAGTGGCTATAGATTTAAATTGAAAATATAATATCAAAAAGATACTAAGCAAAGTCAACGGAACAATTATAGAAAGTGATTTTTCTGAACGTAATTGGTTTTCATAAGTTCCAGCAAACTGATAGTTAACTCCTTTTGGTTTTTCTAGTTCTCCTTTCTCTATTTTTTGATCAAGTAGTTCTTTCGCATTTCGTACAACATCTACCTCAGCGTATTCATCTGTTTTGTCAAATAAAACATAACTCACTAAAAAAGAATCTTCACTTTTTATTGTTTGCGGACCTTGTTCATATCTGATACTTACCAATTCACTTAATGGAATCTGATTTCCGTTCTCTATTGGAATATATATGTTCTTAATATCATCAGGATTTGATCGCAATTCTCTAGGATACCGAACTCTGATATCATACCGTTCTCTACCCTCAACAGTTTGAGTGATTTTCTTGCCTCCTAAAGCCACTTCTAATTCTCTAAGAACTTTTTCTATAGTAATTCCATATCGTGCAATTCGATCCCTATCCAAATCAATTAACAGATAGGGTTTCCCCACTACCCTTTCTGAAAAAACAGTTTCTTTTTTAACTCCTTCAACTTGTTTTAACATACTCTCTAATTGTAATCCAAACGCTTCAATTGATTTTTGATCTTGTCCTTTTACTTTTATACCCATCGTAGCTCTCATTCCTGTTTGTAGCATGACCAACCTAGTTTCTATAGGTTGTAATTTGGGGGCTGATGTAACACCAGGTAATGTAGTTGCTTTTACAATCTCTTGCCATATATCATCAGAAGACTTAATATACGGCCTCCAGTTTCGAAAATATTCTCCATTCTCATCAATGATCAATTGTTTTTTAATTGCATTTGGACTAGATACAAAACTCCCATTTTTTAGCTCAAATAGCCCTTGATCGTCTACCTTAAAACGCTGAGGTTTACCTTCATTATCTAAAATGTATTCAGGCTTATATGTGATAATATTTTCATACATTGATAAAGGAGCTGGATCTAGTGCAGAGGCTGCTCTTCCCGCTTTGCCAACTACCGTTTCTATTTCAGGAATATTAGCCACTGCCATATCTAATTGTTGAAGTACTCTTTTGTTTTCTTCTGCCCCAGCATGTGGTAATGATGTTGGCATCAGCAGAAAAGTACCTTCATCAAGAGAAGGCATAAACTCTCTTCCTAAAGATTTAAAAATCATGACTCCGAAAATCACAATGATTATTGGTAGAGACATAAACAACAGCTTATTTTGAAGAGTCCATTTTAATATTCGAACATAATACTTTTGAAACAGGAAAAAACTTCCAAGCAATCCACCACATATCAACCCTACAAAAATTATATTCCAAAAAATATTTTTATTTAATCCCAAAGGTTTCCAATACTCTGTTAAAAAGAACATAACTGAAAGAATGGAAACAATAATATAGCTAATACCTTTTTGCTTTTTAGTGATTTTATTGCCTATATATAAAATTTGAATTACACCAAAAGCAATAAGGGTTATCCCTAAGTATAAACTATCAAAAACACCAACTAAACCTATTATAATCAAAGCGAACTGTATTATGTAGTCCACAATCTTTTTGATTGAACGCTTTTTAAATAAAAAAGCCGCAAAAGGAGGTATTAAAAACAATGCAATAATGATGGAGGCAATCAGTGCCATAGTTTTTGTAAAAGCTAAAGGTCTAAAAAGTTTTCCTTCTGCTCCTATCATCATGAAAACAGGTATAAAACTTATAACAGTTGTTAATATAGCAGTTAGAATAGCTCCTGAAACTTCTGAAGTTGCATTATAAACTACTGTATTGATTGGTAAGTTATTTTCATTTTCATCTAAATGTTTAATAATATTTTCCGAAAGAATAACTCCTACATCAACTATAGTTCCTATGGCGATAGCAATTCCAGACAAAGCAACAATATTAGCATCTATATTGAATATTTTCATCAATATAAACACCATTAAAACTGCAACCGGTAATAATGTTGAAATTAAAACAGAAGCGCGAATATTAAACAGCATAATAAGAACTACTAGTATAGTAATTAATACTTCTAGCATTAACGCTTCCTGAAGTGTTCCTAAGGTTTCTTTGATTAATATTGAACGGTCATAAAACGGTACAATTGTTAATTGAGATGTTCTCCCATCTTTTAATGTTTTTGAAGGAAGCCCAGCACTTAATTCTTTTATCTTGTCTTTTGCATTATTTATTACTTCCATTGGATTGGCACCATACCTTGCTATAACAACACCTCCTACCACTTCAGCACCTTCTTTATCCAAAATCCCACGTCTTGAAGCGGGTCCTAGCGAAACTTTTGCAACATCTTTAACCCGAATCGGAACATAATTTGTAGAATGGACGACCGCATTTTCCAAATCGGATATTGATTTTATATATCCCAATCCACGAACAAAATATTCAGCTTGATTGATCTCTAAGGTTTGTGCTCCGATATCTCGATTACTTTCTTTAACCGCATTTACAATGTCTTGTAACCCGACTTTATATTGTTTCAATAATTCAGGATCTACATCTACCTGATATTCCTGCACATGACCACCAATAGATGCTACCTCAGCAACTCCTGAAGATGAAGATAGCGCATACTTGACATAATAATCCTGTATGCTCCTCAATTCTTGCAAATCCCAACCGCCAGTTACGTTTCCATCTTTATCTCTACCTTCTAATGTATACCAAAAAATCTGCCCTAAACCTGTCGCGTCAGGTCCTAAAGAAGGTTGTACTCCAAAGGGTAATAGTCCATTAGGAAGAGAATTTAATTTTTCTAAAATTCTACTTCGACTCCAATAAAATTCAATATCGTCTTCAAATATGATGTATATGTAAGAAATCCCGAACATAGAAGAACTACGTATGGTTTTCACACCAGAAATCCCTTGCAATGAAGTTGTTAAAGGATATGTTATTTGATCCTCAATATCTTGAGGAGATCTTCCTTGCCATTCTGTAAAAACAATTTGTTGATTCTCTCCAATATCAGGAATAGCGTCAACTGGAATCGGGTTATTTGGTAAAATCTCAACACCTGACGTAAACGGTGAGTAAACAAACCCAAACCCTATAAATACTAGTAACAGTAATACCGCTATAAATTTGTTTTGTATAAAAAACTTAATGCATTTGTTAAGCATAGATAAACTATTTAGTCCATTATCAATGTTGTTTCTTGCTTAGTAGCAAAAAACTTAATCATCAGACAAAAAGAAATATGTCTGACGGTATTAATAATAGTCTAAATCAAATCAAAAAAGTCTCATACAAGATTTGTATATCTTGCACTCTTTCCGGTGGAGAATACTCTTTAGGGATAAGTTTCCTTTCCTCATCTAAAGAAAAAAGACTGCTTAACGAGTATAAATAGGAAACTAGAAATAACTGATTTGTATATTCGATAGGATCTAATGAATTTTTTAGTTCATTCTGACCTTCCACAACGATAATTTCATCTTTACAACATGACTTTTGAATTATCTCGCCTACCTGTTTTTCAGAATGGTTTAACATATCCATTCCACATTTTTTAGGTTTAGCATATACTGATACATCCACTAAAAAACGTCCGCAATAATGCTTTCCTACAGTAAAAGATAAAGTAGACATTAGCACTAGACAGGCTAATAAAAGAGATGATATTTTTTTAAAAATCTGTTTCACTTCTCAAACAAAAATACATAATATTTAAAGAATTCCTGTTTTTTTACATTTCGCTTAGAAACTTTTAACAAAACAATACCATCCTAAAAATCCGTCAATCTTATTTTTTTTAAATATTTTAGCCACAAAAATTGTAAGGAATGCCATTTGAAAAATTAAAACCAACAGTTACTGATATACTGAATAATTCTGAAAAAAATGTAACTGATAGACTTCATGAAGTTTGCCAACTATTGAGCGATAACATTGATTATTATGATTGGGTTGGATTTTATTTCAGAAATGGTGATAAGGAGGAATTAAAACTTCGCACTTATGTTGGTGAAGAAACAGATCATGAAATTATACCTTTTGGAAAAGGAATCTGTGGTCAGGTAGCTGTTTCTAATGAAAATTTTGTGGTTCCTGATGTGCAAGCTCAGGATAATTACATCGCTTGTAGTTTTACTGTGAAATCAGAAATCGTAATTCCACTATTTAAAGACGGAGAAAACATTGGCCAGATTGATATTGATTCTGAAACTCCTGATCCATTTACCGAAAAAGATGAAAGGTTTCTTGAATTTGTCAACCAAGAAGTAGCTAAAATCTTGTAAGAAAGACCTGCACAGCTTTTAGAAAAAACACATATTATCTTTTGGTTTTAGATTATGTTTATGTATTCAAAAGATGCTTTCTTAAAACCATGTTTGCAAACAAGATTTTGAATTCTACGAATTAATTTTAACTTTATAGGTATCAGATGATTTCCTAACTATGTCACCTTTACTTCAAAAAATATACGATCTACAGGACATCAATAGCTTATCAAAACATGAGCAGATCGTAAACGGAATTATTGATGCAATTGATTCCGGTATTTTAAAGGTAGGAGACAAACTTCCTTCCATTAATGAAATGGTAGCCGAAGTTGGATATGCAAGAAAGACATTTGTTAAGGCCTATACAGAATTGAAAGAACGTGGGCTCGTAGAATCAAAAAATCTAAAAGGATATTACATTATTAGTGAAGAAACTAATGTAACTTTAAAAGTTGCGTTGATTCTATTTGCTTTCCACAGTTTTCAAGAAGATTTTTATAATACATTTCGAAAAGAACTAGGTACAAAATATCATATTGATGTTTTCTTTCATCATAACAATCTAAGTTTATTCAAAACGATCTTGGATAATATATCTCGTAAATATGGAATGTATGTTATTGCTCCAATCCAGGAACAAGAAATCCCAAAGATGTTAAAACAAATTCCTTCGGATCGATTACTAATTGTGGATCGTTATTTAAAAATGCCCAAAGACTATTCCTATGTTTCTCAAGAATTCGAAGAAATTACATATCAAAAACTGGTGGAACTCACTCCTCAAATAAAAAAATACAATAGATTTATATTGTTCTTTAAGAAAAATTCGGATTTCCCACCAGAGATTTTATCAGCTTTTAACAAGTACATAGCAGATTATCAAATCAATGGAATTGTACTGGATAGTTATGAACCAAATACACTCAAAAAAAGTACTGCTTACTTTTCTATTAGTGATACTCAACTCTGGAAAGTCTTAAAGGATGCCCGAAAAATGGAATATAGAATTGGATCTGATATTGGTATCCTAGCGCATGATGATAATATTGTGAAGGAAATTGCTTTTGGAGGAATCACAACTATTTCAACAGACTTTACACAAATGGCTAAAAAAGCTGCTCTTTTTGTTAAAGAAGGGAATCCAATTCAAGAAATAATTACAACCTATCTAAGACAAAGAAACTCTTTGTAAGAAACTATCTTTTTACCATTATTTGTATTGGCAACATCTGCGTATTATACCATAAAAGCTATTGATTACAGTTGTTATCAATTTAACAAAAGACAAATCAACAATATCATATATTCTTAATTATTTAAACAATTAATTACATATAATTCAAAAAATTACATTACAAATTTTTGATATAAGAATAATTATTCTAATTTTGTATAGTAGCATAGAGTATCATAGCATAATATATTCTTTGCTTATCTCTTTCTAGGAGGAAAGAAAATAATTAACAAACACACAAATCATATGAGGCAAAAAATATGCAATCGTATTCTACTGTTGCTTATTGGATTAAGCACTACCCTAATCCATGCGCAGCAAACTGTTTCTGGAACAGTACGAGAACCTAATGGTCCTTTACCTGGAGCTAATATTTTGGTGAAAGGAACTACTAACGGAACCACAACAGATTTTGATGGGAAATACACTTTAGATAACGTAGCAGATGATGCGATATTGATATTCAGTTACGTAGGTTTTATAGCTCAAGAAATTCCTGTAAACGGTCAGATAACGGTGGATGCTTTACTACAAGAAGATGCTGCAGCATTAGACGAAGTAGTGATCGTGGGTTATGGATCACAATCCAAAAGAGACGTCACAGGCGCCATCTCTCAGATCAAATCCGAAGATATTAATCAAGTGGTTACAGCCAATCCAACCTCTGCTTTGCAAGGGAAACTTGCAGGTGTACAAGTAGAAACCGCAGGTGGTGCTCCCGGTAGCCCAGCTAACGTTTTTGTGCGTGGGGTAAGTTCTCTGACGAATTCTTTCCCTTTATATGTTGTGGATGGTACTATTACGGACAATATCAACTATTTGAATTCTAAAGACATTGTAAATCTTCAAGTATTAAAGGATGCCACCTCAGCAGCAATCTATGGTTCTAGAGCCGCAAATGGAGTTATCATTGTTACTACTAATCGAGGAAAACAAAATGCTACTCCTACTGTAAATATTGATGTAAGAAGTGGAATTAATACACAGTCCAAAAAATTAGATTTACTAAACGGTCCTGAATATATTGCTTTTTTGAATCAAAGAAGAATCAATGATGGGCTTCCAGGAGATATTCCTGATCCAGGAATAAATACGGATTTTCAGGATTTAACAATCAACACAGGAACCATTCAGGATTTTGGGTTTAATGTTTCAGGAGGAGGCGAGAACTCAAAATACTTTTTTAGTGCTAACTATTATGACGAAGAAGGGTTACTCATAAGCGAAGAATTCAATCGTAAAAATGTTCGTTTAAACAGTGAATTTAAGCTAGGAAAGCTAAAAATTGAAGAGTCTTTCGGGTTTTCAGAAAACCGTTTTACTCGAAATAATGCTTTTGGTAACCAAGGTGGTACCGTTCCTATTATCCGTCCTTTTGCTCCGGAAAATGATGGAGGTTTCGAAGCAATTAGCGATCCTATATTTGGTATTGGAGGAACGAATAAATTCGCAAACGCCCAATTGGTCAATGATCAAAATGTAGAACGTAATTTTTTAGGTAACATAAATATTTCTTACGAAATAATTGAAGGGCTTACCGCTAAGCTTAACTTCGGAACAGAGTATACAAGTTTTTACCGAAATACGTTTCAGCCCACTTTTTTTCAGAGTAATATAGATAGTGAAGTAAATGACAATCCACTTAATGATCTTACGGAAGTACGAGGAGAACGATATGCAACTAATGTTGAACCGACACTGAACTACAAAAAAAGTTTTGGAGATCACAACTTTGATCTTTTGGCTGGAGGCGCACGTCAGGATATCACAACGAATACCTTAGCCATTTATGCAGAAGGACTTCCTAGTAATAACATTACAAACATCGCTCAATTTACTGATAACATTATAAATTCAGGTGGTGGACGTTTTGACAATAAGTTATTCTCTGTTTTTGGACGTGTTAACTACAACTACAAGCAGAAGTACTTATTTACCGCAATAGTGCGTAGAGATGAAACTTCTTTATTCGCGGATGGTTTTAATACAGGTACATTCCCTTCTTTCTCAGCTGGATGGGTAGTTAGCGATGAAAATTTCTTTAATCAAGATGGACTTTTTAATTATTTAAAAGTTAGAGCTGGATATGGAGAGCTAGGATCTCAAAATGTAGATCCTTTTTCAAATCAATCGGTTGTAGAGCCTAATTCCCCAATAACCGTTGGTGGTGCTTCCGGACAAATACCTGGATTTGCAATTACCAGTTTGGTAGATCCAACTTTAAGTTTTGAAACGTCTACAACTATCAATTTTGGTGTAGACACGTCATTATTAGATAATTCGTTAAAATTAAGTCTAGATTACTTCAATAGAGATAATGAAGATGTTATACAGGCTGTTGCCATTCCAGATTCTAATGGATCTGTAAACCCAGTTTTTCAAAATGCTTCTTCCATCAACAATAAAGGTTTTGAATTTGAAGCCGCTTACAACTATGATACTGGAGGTGATCTTACCTTTAATGTTGGTTTTAATGTTTCTGCAATTCAAAATGAATTAACCGACTCTCCCAATCCTATTGTAGGCCCATCTTATAATGAAGAAGGATTACGAGCTAATCGTTTTGAGGTAGGACAACCTTTAGGATTTTTCTTCGGATTTAGAACCGATGGTATCTATAACAATCAGGCAGAAATTGACAACGATCCTTTTTTAGCTAACGATCCAGATCGAAGAGCTCTCCTTCAACCAGGAGATTTTAGAAGAGTAGATATTAATAATGATGGTATTATAAATGATGAAGATCAAACTTCTCTAGGTGATCCAACACCAGATTTTGCATATGGTATTAACTTTTCTGTAAATTATAAAAACTGGGATCTAGGAGCTTTCTTCAATGGTGTTCAAGGGAATGAAATTTATAACGTTACTAAATTCTTTGGATATTTCTTCCTTGATGACAATAAACTAGGGATCGTTAGAGGAGCATATACTCCAGAAAATCCAAATACTAATCTTCCTCGTGTAACCACACAAGACACGGCAGGAAATCAACTTCCATCAGATTTCTTCGTTGAAGATGGTTCTTTTTTCCGTCTTAAAACATTAGAAATTGGATATACTCTAACTGATCTTATTGGAAGAGAATGGATTTCTAATGCTAGAGCGTTTATTAATGTCCAAAATCTATTTACCATTACCAATTACTCTGGATATGATCCTGAAATAGGGTCTAATAATAGCGGATTAGGAACTAATAGAGGATTCTTTGGTTTTACTCCTTTAACAAGCGCTGACTCCGTTTTCGATAGAGGATTAGATGTTAGGGCACAACCAAGACCACGTACTTTTACATTTGGGTTACAAATGTCATTTTAAAATAAAAAAAGAATTTGTGATATGAAAACAGTTAAAAAAATACTCCCCATACTAATGTTGTCACTTTTTGTAGTGCTCTATTACAGTTGTGACGAAGAAGATCTTAATATTTCGAACCCGAATAATGTAGCCGAACCAGAGTTTTTTCAAACGGAAAATGACTTTAGGTTAGCTGTAAATGGAATGTACCATCCTATTACTGCGGTTTTATTTTGGGGGCGAGTAATACATACAGGTGCAATGCTTCGATCAGATGCATATAATGTGATTCCGTTTCAACAAAATACCACCATGTCTACTTTAGAAGGACAACCAGGAATCTCTAGATGGGCAGTAGATCTGTATCCACAATTATATCAATCCATATCTAGAGCTAATAAAATCATTGAAGAGGATGCTGCAAATAATGTGCTTTCAGGAGATGTTCAAAATGAAATTTTAGGGCAAGCTCATTTTCAACGTGCATTTTGTAATTGGTATTTATTAAACCTTTTTGGAACAGCACCGCTTGTAATGAAAACACCAGATCCACAAAATCCAGAAGAATTTTTTCCTCCTAATGCTACACCAGCAATGTTTAATGAAGCAATTATCGCAGATCTTACAGAAGCTATAAATAGACTTCCACAATCTTGGGGAGATACTGACGTAGGTAGACCAACCAGAGGAGCAGCATTGGCTTTGCGTGGTAAAACATATCTTTATATGGAGAATTGGACCAATGCAATTACAGATTTTACCGAAGTAACCACCTTAGGATACTCCTTACTACCATCCGCAAATTATGGGGATAATTTCTCATCAAATCCAACACTAGAAAATAATTCAGAATCAGTATATGAGCTTCAGTATGTGGCGCAAGACAATTTTGTCTGGGGAGCAGATGCTCCACTTACTGGATCTCAGTCTAATTGGCATATTGATTATTCTCCTCCACACGTAAGTTTAGACCAGGGTCATGTTATCAATCCTCATATTCTTCAGGTTTTCGAGGATAATGGTGATATTATCAGAAGAAATAGAACTATTGCTTTTGATTATCCAGGAGCTACTGGATATGGCGGTGCACCGTTTACAGATGATTTTGCACCAAGTATTGCGGTAGCACAAAACCTTGGTGTACCTGCATTGTTTTCCAGAAAATATGCTGGTATGGATGAAGGTTTATCCAGTGCGGAAATTCCTGGATTTGGACACACATTAGGAACTAATTGGAGAATCATACGATATGCCGATGTATTATTAATGTTAGCCGAAGCTCTTAATGAAGATGGAGCTACTCCAGCAGCCATACCTTTTATCAATCAAGTTAGAGAACGTGCACAAATTACATTGCTCCCTAATACACTATCCAAAGAAGAAGTAGAACAGGCCATCATTGATGAACGCATCATGGAATTAACAGGAGAAGGTCATCGTTTTTTTGACTTAGTTCGTTGGGAATTAGCAGATGATATTTTAGGTCCTGGTTCCACAGTTGCAGATGGTCGTCATCCTAAATCATTAGCTGGACCTGCAGCGGTGTTTACAACTGGACAGGATGAATTGTTATGGATTCCATTATCCGAAATACAAGCTAATCCTAATTTAGACCAAAACGATGGATACTAGACATCTATACGTAAAATTAATTGTTTGATTGTAATCTTTTATTGTTTTAGTTAACCAAGCAAACCTCACCCCTTACGTTTGCTTGGTTTTTAAAAAGTTAGGTAATTGTCCTTGAAAAAAATTCTTCTATATATCTATTCGATTGTTTTATTAGTTGGTTGTAAAAACAATACAACTAAAGATTATTTATTTGCATTAGTTCCAGCATCGAAAACAGCTATACAATTTCAAAATACGATAACTGAAGATGACCAGATAAACGCAATCGATTTTCAATATTGTTACAATGGTGGTGGTATTGGCATAGGTGATTTCAATAATGATGGATTATCTGACATTGTTTTTACAGGGAATCAAGTATCTAGTAAGGTGTACATAAACCTTGGAGAGATGAAGTTTCAAGATATTTCAGATGTATCTAATTTCAACACCACTTCGTGGGTAACTGGTGTTACTATAGTAGACATTAATTCTGACGGATGGGATGATATCTATTTAAATGTTGGAGGAGCTAATTGTACTAACGATTGCAATAATCTTTTATTTATTAATAAAGGTTTAAATAAAAAAGGAATTCCATTTTTTGAGGAGAAAGCTTCAATGTATGGATTAGACGACGGTAATTATAGTCAACAAACTATCTTTTTTGATTATGATCTGGATGGTGATCTAGATGCTTATATCGTACACAATGGAAACACAAAAAGAGATAGAAACACACCCGTTCCAAAAAAGTATCTCCCTGAACATTTATCCGATTATCTATTAGAAAACAAATTAGATCCTAACACAAATCAAATTTACTTCACTAATATTTCTGATAGTTTAGGAATTACTCATAAAGGATTTGGTCTTGGTGTCGCCATCAACGATTTTAACAACGACAATCTTCCGGATATTTATGTAAGTAATGATTTTATAACTAACGACCTACTCTACTTAAACAAAGGTTTGGATGAAAAAGGAATACATCTCGGGTTTGATGAAATAAGCCAAAAAGTTTTATCGAAACAAACATATAATGCAATGGGAGTTGATGTTGCAGATATCAATAATGACATTTTACCCGATATTCTAGTGGTTGATATGTTACCTAATGATTACGAAAGACAGAAAAAAATGTTAGCCGCTAATAACTATGATAAATATTTATTAGCACAAAGAAATGGGTACTCATCACAATACGTACATAACACACTGCAAATTCACAACGGAATTATTAATAATAAAATATTACCTACATCAGAAATTGGTTTTGCTTCGGGAATAGCAAGTACTGATTGGAGTTGGGCACCATTAGTTGCGGATTATAATAATGATGGAAATAAAGACATCTATATTACCAACGGGTATGTAAAAGACATCACTGATTTAGATTTCATAAACTATTCAGACAACAATAATATTTTTGGAACTCCTAAAGCTCGAAAAGAAAAGCTTAAAAAATTAGTAAATCAATTACCTGGAATTCACMTCCCAAATGTATTTTATCAAAATAAAGGAAATACATCATTTACAGATGTTTCTTCAAAATGGACTGAAAGCATAAATACATACTCTAATGGTTGTGCTTATGCTGATTTAGATAAGGATGGAGACTTAGATCTTATCGTAAACAATATCAATAGCAATGCCTCTATTTTAGAAAATAATTCTTCGGATAAAAATCAAAATTTTCTTAGGATACAGCTTAAAGGAACTTCTAAAAACAAAAATGGTATAGGATCAAAGGTTATACTTTGGCAAAAAGCACAACAACAAACACAGTATCAGTCAGTAGTCAAAGGGTACTTATCTTCTGWAGAACCTATAATTCACTTTGGAATTTCTTCAGAAAAAATAGATTCGATTCAAGTTATTTGGCCAGATAGAAGCTTACAAACCATAAGAGACATCCTCCCGAATCAAATTGTAACCATTCATTATCAAAAAAACACATATCACAAACCAGAGAATGAAAATTCTTTATTGTTTCAAAAAGATGATAACACTTTAACGTACACTCACAAAGAAAACTATATAAATGATTATTTGCAGCAACCGTTATTAAGCCATCAATTCAATGCATTCGGACCTTGCTTAGCATCAGCAAATATTGATTCACAAGAAGGTGATGAAATCTTTATTGGAGGAAGTAAAGGAACATCTGGTTTACTTTTTATAGAAGATCAGAAAGGAATATATCAACCGGTTCAAAAGTTTGATCATATTTATGAAGATACAGCAGTATTATTTTTAGATATTGATCACGATGGAGATAAAGATTTATACATAGGAAGTGGCGGTACCGATGTTGGAAATGACATAAACCTGCTTAAAGACAGAATATACCTTAATAATGGCAATGGATCATTTTCAGAAAAACAATATCCACTACTTTCTAAGATTAAAACAAATACAAGCTGCATTGCTGCTAACAATTTAGATAATGGATCACAACATATCTTTATAGGAGGAGGTGTACAACCAGGAAAATATCCATTATCGACCCCTAGTTATCTAGTAACAAATGAAAATGGCAACTTAGCAGTAAATAAGAGCATCACTTTCTCCAATACTGGAATTGTTACCGATGCATTTTGGGCAGACATCAACAATAATAATAGTAAAGAATTAATTGTAGCCGGACAATGGATGCCAATTCAAATTTATCATATAAGCAAAAATGGTGCGGAAGAAATTCCAATTCAATGGGAAGACTCTCATGGAGAAACTATAGAAATATCGGGTTGGTGGAATTCGGTTGTTCTTGAGGATTTTGATAATGATGGAGATCTAGATATACTAGCTGGGAATCAAGGAATAAACGGTTATATACAACCCACATTTGATCAACCTCTATACATCTATAAAAAAGATTTTGATCAAAATGGAAGCATAGATCCATTATTAGGACAGTACTTCAAAACCACCAATGGTGCTACTTTAAAACCTGTTCACACTCGAGATGACATTATGAAACAACTGGTGTCTTTAAAAAAACAATACCCTACATATCATGATTTTGCTAAGACTAGTTTTCAAGAACTATTAAATATTGACACTTTAGAAGATGAAACATTTAGCGCAAGATTGTTTCATTCTATCTATGCTGAAAACAAAGGAAACAACACATTTAGAGTGTCTTACTTACCTGAAGTATGTCAGCAATCACCTATTAATGATTTTCTGGTAGAAGATTTTAACCAAGATGGTTATAAAGATGCCTTAATCGTTGGAAATAATTATTCAGCAGAAGCTAATTATGGAAGACATGATGCTATGATAGGCATTTACTTAAAAGGCACCAAAGATGGACTTATTCCAATAGAAAACGCGAAAAGCGGATTTGTCATCCCTAAACAATCAAATCATATTGTTTCTATTCAAAATAAAAACAAAGAAAATTTAATTATTGCTACTCAGAATAATGATAGTGTAATAGTACATCGTCTGAAAAATCATAAAGTAAAGTTTTTGACAGCAAATTAGCAATAGTGAAGACATCAACGAAAGAAGACACATGAAAGAAGTAATTACTCATACTATAGAAATACTACAAAAATCCAAAGATTTTGAGGTTACTATTAGTTTACTTGAAGAACGAAATAATGTTTCTATCTACAATATCAACTTTTCTTCCGAAACTCCGTTTCAACCTCAGGAAGTAACTTTCAAATGGAAAATTCCTGCTGTAAATGCAAAAGGAGTATGGAAACCTACAACAGATTTTGCAAAAAGAATTATGGACGACTGGGAATTGGACCACATGGAATCGCGAATTTCTGTCGATTCACCAGTTATTTCATTATTTGGGCATGATGATACTAACACGATCACATTTGCTTGCTCTGACGCTATAAATACAAAAAAGTTAAACGCTTTATATCGAGAGGAAGACAATTGTATCTACTGTCATATTTCATTTTTTACAGAAAGACATCACTCCATTACCGATTATAACGCACAATTACGAATCGACCAAAGACATCAGCATTTTTCAGAATCTTTAAAGGATGTCGGAAAGTGGTGGGAAAGTTTCGAAAATCTAACACCAGCAAAAGTTCCAGAGCTTGCTAAAACTCCTGTTTATTCTACTTGGTATCAATTTCACCAAAAACTAGATACAGATTATCTTATTGAAGAATGTAAAATAGCTGCTACTCTAGGATACGAATTGATCATTTTGGATGATGGTTGGCAAACCAAAGATGAAAACAGAGGATATGATTATACCGGAGACTGGTATCCAGAGCGAATTCCGGAAATGAAAAACTTTATAGAAGATATCCATGAAACAGGTATGAAACTAGCATTGTGGTATTCAGTTCCATTTTGTGGTAAGAAATCAAAAGCCTATCAAAAATTCAAAGGTAAATTTTTGACCGAAGAACATCGTTGGGCGCCAGTTTTCGACCCTAGATATCCCGAAGTAAGAGCTTATCTAATTAGCTTATATGTAAATGCTCTCATTGAATGGAAAATTGACGGTTTTAAACTTGATTTTATAGACGAATTTAAGGTATATCCTAGTACTAAACTTACTAAAGAAGATGGGCGAGATTACTCTTCTGTAAATCTAGCCGTAGATCGGTTGATGACAGACATAATAGGTTCTTTGCATGCTATCAATCCGGAAGTTGTCGTTGAATTCCGTCAAAAATACACAGGTCCAGCCATGCGTAAATATGGGAATATGTTCAGAGCTTTTGATTGTCCTGGTGATTCAGTAATGAATAGAGTGAGAATTACTGACATCAAAATGCTATGCGGAGATACAGCTGTTCATAGTGATATGTTTACCTATCATAAAAAAGAACCTTTAGAGATCAAAGCTCTACAAATAGTAAATACTTTATTCGGAGTTCCTCAGCTTTCCATTTTACTTCAGGAAGCATCATCAGAAGAACTCTCTATGATAAATTTTTACACCCATTATTGGAGAAATCATTCAGAAATCTTTCTCAAAGGAAAATTTACTCCTCAACAGCCTTTAGCTAATTACCCTATCCTTAAATCATCTTCCGACACACATACTATTATTGGACTTTATAACAACTATGTCGTCGATTTTTCAGAAAAAACAGATAAAATTGATATTATCAATGGTCAGTTAGCCACAAAGATAGTTTTGAGTAGCGAAGAAAATTATGGTGCATACCTTTGTACGGTTTATGACTGTATGGGTAAAAAAATTAGTGAAAGCACTCTAATGATCTTAATCGGAGCGATACAAATAAAAGTTCCCGTTTGTGGACTAATTAGATTAGAAAAAAATCCAAAACTGTAGATATTACTATTCAAAAAAAACACAAAAGCGAGCAAAATGCTCCATAAAAAATAATACAAACGATTACATTTTTTTTAATTGATGATTATCTTTTCAATTGGCATAATAATTCAGATATTTATAATCAACCGATTAATATTCTATAGAATTATCAGTTTTTAAGATTTTTATCTATTAATCACTAATATAAAAATTCACACAAAAATAAGATAACTGTTGTCCAATGGATAAAAAATATATCATAGCTTTTGATCAAGGAACCACAAGTACGAGAGCAATCATTTTTGACACTAACGGAGCTATTTGTGGGATCTCTCAAAAAGAATTAACTCAATATTACCCGCAATCTGGATGGGTTGAACATGATCCACTAGAAATTTTCACGCATCAAAAGGAGGTATTTGAAGAAGTCTTATCCGAATCTAAAATAGCCATTGATCAAATTGCCGGAATCGGTATTACAAATCAGAGGGAAACTACCGTTGTCTGGGATAAAAATACAGGAGATCCAATTCATCGAGCCATTGTATGGTTGGACAAAAGAACTTCCAATATTTGTAAAAATCTTAAGGAATTAGGTCTAGAAGAATATGTTTCCAAAAATACTGGTTTAGTAATTGATTCCTATTTCTCTGGAACAAAATTAAAATGGATATTGGATAATGTTGAAGGTGCTAGAGATAAAGCGGAGAAAGGAGATTTATTATTTGGCACTATTGATACCTGGCTTATTTGGAAGTTCACAAATGGTAGAAGACACGTTACTGATCACTCTAATGCATCCAGAACGATGTTATACAATATTCTAAATTTAGAGTGGGATACAACCATGTTATCTAAATTAAATATTCCTCATACAATGCTTCCTGAAGTTTTGCATTCATCATCAGATTTCGGGAATATTGCTTATCAAGATAAAAACATTCCGATATATGGTGTTGCAGGAGATCAACAAGCTTCTCTTTTTGGACAAGGTGGATATAAGTCTGGAATTGCTAAAAATACTTATGGAACTGGTTGTTTTTTATTACTGAATACTGGAAAGAAACCATATCAATCTAAAAATGGTCTTCTAACCACTTTATGTTGTAGTCTTCCTGGTGATAATATAAAATATGCACTAGAAGGCAGTGTATTTGTAGGAGGTGCTTCTGTACAATGGTTGCGTGATAAATTGCAAGTAATCACAAAAGCATCCGAAACTGAAGAGATTTGCAAGTCCACCCCTTCCTCAAAGGATTTATACGTCGTTCCTGCATTTGCAGGTTTAGGAGCACCTCACTGGGATATGAATGCTAAAGGTGCAATTTATGGCCTAACACTTGACTCAGGCAAAAACGAGATTATAAAGGCAACTGTAGAAGCTTTGGCATATCAAACACGAGATGTCTTGGATGCTATGGTAGAGGACAGTGGAAAATTAATGAAAGAGCTTAAGGTAGATGGAGGTGCATCTGCCAATAATTATTTAATGCAATTTCAAGCGGACATTCTCAATGTAGATGTAGATCGTCCGGAAATGTTAGAAGTAACGGCACTTGGTGCTGCATTCCTGGCAGGAATAAAAGCTGGGGTTTGGACGAAAAAAGATATATCAAAAATTAGAATTGTGGATACTACGTTCAAACCCCAGATTACACAACACGAAAGAACCAGAAAATATACGGGCTGGAAAGATGCTGTGGAACGAACTAAATCTGCAAATGCTAAAATGCTCGCTGCTAAAGAACAAGGTGCAATTCGTTTTTCTATTCTTGATAGAAATAGGCAATTACTACAGGCTCAGACTGTTAAATATGATTTAATCATAATTGGCGGTGGAGTAACTGGAGCTGGAATTGCTTTGGACGCAGCATCAAGAGGATTGAAAGTATGTTTAGTAGAAAAAAATGACTTTGCATCAGGCACTAGTAATAAATCCACAAAACTGATTCATGGAGGATTACGATACCTAAAGCAAATGGAAATAGCTCTGGTCAAAGAATCTGGAAGTGAACGTGCTACAGTTCATAAACTCGCACCACATCTGGTAGTACCAGAAAAAATGTTACTCCCTTTAATAGAAGGAGGAACCTATGGTAAAATGATGACTGCAATTGGTTTAAAAGTATATGATTTTTTGGCGAATGTGGAAGGAGATGATAAACGAAAAATGTTAAGCATCGAAGAAACGATTGCAAAAGAACCTTTACTAAATAAAGAAGGACTTACTGGAGGAGGTTATTATGCAGAATACAGAACCGATGATGCAAGACTCACTATCGAACTCCTTAAAAAAGCAGCAACATACGGAGCTAATATTATCAATTATTGTGAAATGACAACTTTTAACTATGATGAGGAGGGGAAAATTAAAAGTTTAAAATGTTTAGATCATAATTCTGGAAAGAATTTCACCATAAAATCAAGAAATTATGTCTCTGCTGCTGGTCCTTGGGTTGATCTATTAAGAGAAAAGGATGATTCGATGAACAATAAACACCTTCACCTTACAAAAGGTGTTCATATTGTCTTTTCTAGAGAGAAATTTCCACTTACCCAATCTATATATTTTGATGTCCCAGATGGAAGAATGATTTTTGCTATCCCAAGAGGAAGAGCAACTTATGTAGGAACGACGGATACAAACTATAGTGCTAATCTAAATCGAGTTGTAGCCACCAACGAAGATGCGCTTTATTTGTTAGATGCTGTAAATAATATGTTTCCAACATTAGCTTTAACAATTGAAGATATAGAATCCAATTGGGCTGGATTACGACCATTAATTCATGAAGATGGAAAGGATCCTTCTGAACTGTCCAGAAAAGATGAGATCTTTATTTCTAAAACAGGATTGATATCTATAGCGGGAGGAAAACTTACCGGATATCGGAAAATGGCGCAACGTGTAATTGATGCTGTTTTAAAAACAATGAGCACTAAAAGAAGAGAACAATTCTCGAAATCATTTACACAAAATATTCAACTGACTAGTGATCCATTAGAAGATACCACTGAAGTTAATCAGTATCTTGAGGAAATTAATCAACAGTTGAAAGATAAAAGTCTTAAAGATGAATATTATGGTTGGTATCTAGCTACTACATATGGTAAACAGGCTACAATTATTATCGATAAGATCAATTATTTCTTAAACGATTCTATTGAAGAAAAATTAATTCGATCAGAGGTATGGTATGGAGTGCATCATGAAATGGTCAATGGCTTAGCTGACTTTTTTGTACGTAGAACTGGAAGACTATATTTCGATATAGATAGTGTAAGACACTATAGATCTATAGTCCAGGAAGATTTGATAAAATATTTGGGATGGGACGAAAAACGACTTGAAAGAGAAAATCAATATTTGGATTTACTACTAATGGATGCATCTACTTATTACGAACATGAAATTGTATAAATTTAGATAAAGAATACTTTGCTTTTTAAACTCTTTTTAAACTAAAACATATGGGAATACTTTCATTTATAGGATTTACATTATTAGTAGCGGTATACGCTTGGTGGAAAACCAGAAGTACGGATGAAAAATCCGCTGATGGATACTATCTAGGAGGAAGAAGCCTTGGTGCAATTACGATTGCTGGCTCCTTATTACTTACGAATCTATCTGCAGAACAAATTGTAGGCTTGAATGGACAAGCTTTTTCCGAAGGTATTCTTGTTATGGCTTGGGAAACACTTGCTGCAATTGCAATGGTTCTTACTGCTATATGGTTACTGCCAAAGTACATGAAAGGAGGTATTACTACAATTCCAGAGTTTATAGAAAAACGTTTTGATGAAAACACCAAAGCTATATTATCCGTTTTATTCCTAATTGCTTTCAGTATAGTATTATTACCTACCATACTCTATTCTGGATCATTAGCTTTTAGCACTATGTTTGATTTACCATCTTTATTAGGATGGTCCCAATCAGCTTCTATTTGGTTATGTGTGTGGAGTATTGGATTAATCGGAATTATTTATGCCATTTTTGGTGGCTTAAAAGCTGTAGCCGTATCAGATCTTATCAATGCGATTGGACTACTGATTGGTGGTTTGTTAATCCCTTATTTTGGATTAAAGTTAATTGGTGACGGAAACATGATGAATGGTATTAATACTCTTTGGACTGAAAATCAAGATAAATTTAACGTAACAGGAGGTGTTACTTCATCGATTCCAGTTGGAACTATTTTTACAGGAATGATGATTGCGCAAATGTATTATTGGGGTACAAATCAATCAATATTACAACGTGTTTTTGGAGCTAAGAGTTTAAAAGAAGGGCAAAAAGGAATGATGCTTGCTGCTTTTGTAAAATTTCTTATTCCCGTTATCGTAGTACTTCCAGGAATTATAGCTTGGAATGTATTTAATGGAGAACTTAGTTCTGCAGATCAAGCATATCCAGAACTTGTTCGCAAAGTGCTTCCTCCAACATTACTTGGTTTTTTTGCGGCAGTGCTTTTTGGAGCAGTACTAAGTTCTTTTAATAGCCTATTGAATAGTAGTGCTACGCTATTTGGATTTGACTTATATAAAAAGTTTTTTAACCGTAATGCTAGTGAGCTCCAAACCGTGAAAGCAGGTAAATTATTCGGTTTTATAGTAGCTATGATCTCTATGACGATTGCTCCCTTTATTGCAAATGCGCCAGCCGGTTTATTTTCATATATCCAACAGGCTTTAGGAAGTTTAAGTGTTCCTATTTTAGCAGTAGTTATTATTGGTATTCTAACCAAAAAAGTACCCGCAATTGGAGCTAAAATAGTATTGATTGCTGGAGTAATGATGTATTTAATAAGTTTACTGATTTTGGGACCTTATTTTACAAATAACGCTTTGTTAGAAGCTACTACTAATGGAATCACAGATCCGGATCAATTAGCAATTATAAAAGCTGAAGCTTATCCGCATTTCTTACATATTATGGGAATTTTGTTTGTAATTAATGTAGCTATTATGTTGATTGTTGGAATGCTGAAACCTAAAAAAGATGTATATACACCGATCACTACAGAAATCATAGATACAACCCCTTGGAAATATGCTTTAGTTACTGGAGGATTGATTACACTTCTTGTAATTAGTACTTATCTAATATTCTAACAATTACATAAACTTATTTGTCTTCTGTATTCGGTTATAAAGTGTATTGTATTAACTTTACAACTTGTTCTAATAAAAACTCTTGAAAACAAAAAAATGAAAATATTAGTAACCGGTGGATTAGGGTTTATCGGATCGCATACCGCGGTAGAACTACAAAACGAAGGATATGAGGTTGTTATTATAGATAACTGTTCCAATTCTTCTCCAGATGTTTTAAAAGGTATTGAAGCAATTACTGGAAAACAACCAATTTTTGAAAACTTTGACCTGAGAGAAAAAGATAAAGTCCAAGACTTTTTTAAACGTCATCATGATATTGAGGGAGTTATCCATTTTGCAGCTTCAAAAGCTGTAGGAGAAAGTGTAGAAAAACCTCTTTTATATTATGAAAATAATATTAGTGTTCTTGTATATATCCTTCAAGAATTACAGAAAAAAGATAAAACTAGTTTCATATTTAGTTCCTCATGCACGGTATATGGACAAGCTGATGAACTTCCTATAACCGAGAATGCACCGGTGAAAGTGGCGGAATCTCCTTATGGAAATACGAAACAAATTGGAGAAGAAATCATACGAGACACTTGTAAAGTACAACCTAATCTTAATGCAATTGCATTACGTTATTTCAATCCTATAGGAGCGCATCCTTCTGCTGAAATAGGAGAATTACCAATAGGTGTTCCACAAAACTTGGTTCCTTTTATAACGCAAACTGCCATTGGATTGAGAGAACAACTTTCTGTTTTTGGTGATGATTACCCAACAGAAGATGGTACTTGTATTAGAGATTATATTCATGTGGTTGATCTTGCCAAAGCACATGTTGTGGCATTACAACGTTTACTCAAAAACAATAATGTTTCTAATTATGAAGTGTTTAATGTGGGGACAGGAACTGGTAGCTCTGTACTAGAAGTTATACAATCTTTTGAAAAAGTTTCTGATCAAAAACTAAATTACAAAGTTGTAGACAGAAGAGAAGGTGATATTACATCTGCCTATGCAAATACTAATAAAGCGAACAACGAATTAGGATGGAAAGCTAAAAGTACATTAGATGAAGCCTTATCATCCGCCTGGAAATGGGAACAAAAGGTAAGAAATTAAGCAATTTTTAATATGTTATATCAAAAATCCTGAAGGTGTTCTTCAGGATTTTTTAATTACTATTGTTCCCACTCAAAGATAAATTCGTCACCTGCATCGTGTTCTGATTGAATAATTTTTAGGGTATCACCTTTTAAAAGTTCTTCAAATGATGCTAATTTTATCGCTTCAGAAAGGACCTCATGGTGATATTTTTCTAATGGTATATATAGAAACTCGTCATAATAATCTATATCAAAACCATTATCTGTATAACAATAATACGGTCTTTCCATTGGGTTTGCCTTAAGATCATCACCATATGAAAAATCCCACTCTATTCTAATTTCTCCAACGGGTGTTTCAGTGTCTTTCTTTATTCTTTGAAAAAGATCATCCAAAGCAGGAATCCATATTTTTTTGAAATCTGGAATTGAGTTTGAATATCCTTTATTAGTGTAGAATGAAATCTTTTCCTGAAAAAGCTTAAATAATTCAATACTTGAATCTACCTTTTC
This sequence comes from Aquimarina litoralis, assembly GCF_019295435.1. Taxonomy (GTDB): domain Bacteria; phylum Bacteroidota; class Bacteroidia; order Flavobacteriales; family Flavobacteriaceae; genus Aquimarina; species Aquimarina litoralis_A. The sequence continues at coordinate 78,822 of NZ_WEKL01000011.1, read as the reverse complement.
TTGAATAGCATTATAATTTTCTCCATCGAATATTATGATTTCCAATACATCAGAAGTACGTGTATATAAGGTAACATTAGCATTTTCGTGAACTAGATACTTATACAACACTTGAGTATCTATATAATTTATAAAAAGATCAAATAAAGGATTAGATCGTACTATATCAAAATCTGCATCCAGAAAAGATTCTTTTTTATATCCTTTAGAAACTGCTTGTAATCCATATTTAATGGTGTTTTCAACATCATCAGCTTTTGCATACATGCATGCTATATTGAAATCTAACAGCCCTTTTTTACTAATCTTTGTATTCTTAGCTTTATCTATAAAAGGCACAATAATATCTATAGCTTTTTGATGCTGCCCTATTCTATCATAAGCAACAATCATATGTGCTAAGATATTTGCTGCAGGATCTTTATCCGGTTGAAATGTATCCATATGTTCCTCCCAATACTCAACTACTTGTTGATCTAAACCAAAAATGATATAGTTGATGATTAGAGTATCCCATATATTATGATCAAACCCAAATTGCTCTATATATTTCTCTGTATATAAAACTGTATGCTCTTGATCACCTAATTTTCTATAGGCTGTACTTATGTGATTTAATGTATTTGAATATTCTATTGCATTTGTATCAATTTTAGCAGCCCATTCAATTACATCAGACCAATTAGATGTATACAATTGAAATGCAATCATTTTTTCAATGACTTTAGAACTATTAAATGGGTTTTCAATTCTATCTTTTAAAAGTTCTAAGATTTCCTCTGATCGATAATCTAATGCAAGTGTAATAGCAGTATCTCCATCTCTAGAAACATGATCTAAATCAATTCCTGATAATAACAAACCTTTTACAACTTCTTTATTTTGATTCTCAATAGCAAAAAACAAAGGCGTCCATCCATTATATCTTGAATCTTTATGATCCACCTCCTTATTTACATCAGCATCATACTCAACCCATATATTTAAATCGTTCATTGTTTTCATACTTGAACACGCTTTCATAAATGGGGTGATTCCTTTACGATTAGCTTGATTAGGATCGCATTTTTGCTCTAACAGAAACTTTGCTACTTTAGGATATTTCACCAATTCAAAAAGAACATTCTCTCCTTTTTCATTAAGCTTAAAAAAATCGCATCCTTTTTCATTAAATAGGTTTAGAATAGAGAGCATATGTTCGTCTTTATGGGCTACGCTTCTTTTAAAAGGAATATAGCGTTCTAATCGATGTAAAAAAGTGTTGTTCTTACTATCTATTGCATTAATATCTATACCAGGAAGATTGATTATTTTAGATATTTCTTCTTTAGTCTTTAATTCATCCAATAACAAAAACCAAATTGGAATTTCAATCACTCCCCACTCATCTATACGATTATTAATATCTAAACCTTGAGTCAATAATTTCTCAAGATGCGAAAAATCATTTTCACTTTTGAAATAGTCAATCGCATCTTCTATTATTGATTGATCGATAGAGAATCCTTCTTTTTCCATAGTAGTTTGTTTTACAAAAAGCGTTTCAAAATTAATAGGTAAATAAGGATAAAAACTACACCGAAAACAGTGGTTTTCAGTATTTCCTTAGAAAATAGAAATAAAAAAAGCTTCTGAAAAAATCAGAAGCTTTCAATTATATATAAAAATTAATTCTTTAGTAGAAATTAGCTCTTTTATCTTCGATTTCAGCAGCTTCTTTCAATGCATTAAAAACTCTAGAATTAACAGCATTTGCTTGTGTTTTAGACTCCTGTACCGAATAACTCATATAAGTATCTAAACCGCTAGCAGGTGTCTTTTTAGTCACTTCCACAACATATACACCATTATTACCAACAACCGGTCCAGAAATCTGACCACTTTCTAAAGCAAAAGCAGCTCCTACTACCTTTGGCTCTGTTCCAGCGCCACTGATAGTTGGTGTCTTCATATTCAATGCAGAAGCTGTTTTAACGGTTTGTGATTGATTTTTTGCAATATCATCTAAAGTACTACCAGAGATCTTCTTTTTCAACATCTCAGCCTTTTTCTCTTTAATAAGTATTGGTTTCACTGTTAAACTTGCATCTTCTACTTTTTGAACTCCTTTAGATGCTTTTCCAGTTAATTGAACAACAGCATATCCATCAGTAACTTCAAAACGTTTTACGTCTCCTACGTTCGTTTCCTCATTGAATGCCCATTGAACAATGGCTCTTTGTGCTCCTAATCCAGCAATATTTTCAGCCAATTCACTAATTTTATTTACCGGACGTACATCAAACTCACTTTCTTTTGCTTTTTCAGCAAAATCTCCATCTTTTGTAGCTATCTGGAATTTGGTAGTTTCGGTAAAAATATCATTGATTGTTTTTTCACTAGCTTCAATTTCCTTTGCTATCGTTCCTATCTTTACTGCTTTTTGCTCATTCTTCTTATCCTCAATTGTAATAATATGATATCCAAATTGTGTTTCTACAACACCCATATCACCTATATTATTATCAACAATATAATCGTTAAAGGCAGGTACCATTCTTCCTGGAGGAAAATATCCTAAATCTCCACCTTTATCTTTGTTAGAGTTATCCGCAGAAAAATCTTTGGCTAATGTTAAGAATTTAGCCTTATCCGTTTTCACTACAGCAAGTAAACTATCCGCTAATGTTTTAGCTTCTTCTTTTGTACGCTCAGTATCTCCCGCAGTACCTAATCCTTTCCAAGAAACTAAAATATGACTAGCTTTTAAAGAATCGTGTAATTGCTTATTTGCAATCACCTTTGATATCTTAATAAACTTACCATCTTTATAAGGACCATACACTTCTCCAACAGGTACATTATATAATGTATCTGCTACAGTAGCAGGTAAATCTTTCTTAAATAAGAAACGATCATCATATTTTAGCGCAGAACCTCTATCCACATTGATAAACTCCTCAATATTTTCTGCACTCTTAAGTGGCGCTACATCTTTAGTAACTTCTGCTATTAATTGATTTTCATCTTCCTGACTTGGTTCTTCTTTAAAAAACACATACCTCATATTTCTTGACGCATCTGCTTTATACAAATCCGCATGTTTATCAATATAAGATTGAATCTCTGCATCAGAAACAGTAACATCTGTATCAGGAATACTAGAAAATGGTAATTGTACATATTTAATATCTACTACATCATTTTCCATCTTGTAAGCTAATTCTCCTTCTTTAAGTGTTGCTCCAACTCCTGCCTTGATCATATTTAAATATGTTTGCTCTAAAGCTCCTTTACCTAAAGAACGCTTATAATCAATCCATTGTTGATACGCTGCAGGATTTGATTTGATACTTGCTACATATTCTTGCATTTTTGCTTTGTCAAAAACACCTGCTTCATTTTGAAACGTCGGATTATTTGCTAATCCTTCTTCTAACAATTGATTTACTTCATCCGCTCCTGCTCTAATACCTAGCTCTTCAAACTGTCCATCAAAAACTATTTGCCTTAATTCTTGATTCCAAACATAGTTTACAGTTTGTAAGTTAGAACCACCACCTCCAAAGTTTCTAGAAGCTGCTTCAACCTTTCTTGCAAAATCAGTTCTATCAATTTCTTTCCCATTAACGGTAGCAATTATATTTGCTGCTTTTTGAGAAATAGCTCCTCCATTTCGAATCAAATCCGCTAACACGAATGAGAAAAGCGCCAAAGCGATAATCACAATTAAGAAAACGGAACGTTGTCTGATTTTATTTAAAACTGCCATTTTAAGTTTAATTTATTGAAATATAGTGGGCGAAAATACCATTTTCTTAGAATATTACCAATTAAAGACAGAAAGTCTTTACAACTTTTTTTACTTTTTATTTTAGACAGTAATTTACCGTTCAAAAATACGGATAAACCGTACAGAAACAAACACCTACATAATTGATTTTAAGCAAATTAATAGACAAACCACTTCTAAGTATATTTTAGAATATGTTTATGAGAATTTATGTAAAAAAACAGACAGGTACTTTACTATGACTTTGCGCAATAAGATTAGCCTTCTTCTTGAGTCTTTAATTCTACAATTTCTATTTTGGTATTGGAAGTTTCAATAATATTAATAGTTACTGAATCTATTTTTACAACATCTCCTTGTTGAGGAATTTCTTCTGTATGATTTACAATCATTCCTCCTAATGTTTCGTAGTACTCACTTTCAGGAAGGTTTAATTTGTATGTTTCATTGATATAATCAACTTCCATTCTGGCCGAAAAACGATAATGACTCTCCTCTAACCTTTCCTCTATTAGGTCAACAGAATCATGTTCATCTTCGATTTCACCGAAAAGTTCTTCCACAATATCTTCTACGGTAATAATTCCGCTAGTACCTCCATATTCATCGATAACTACAGCTACACTCTTATGCTTTTTAGTTAGAAGATTCAAAACATCTTTTACATACATGGTTTCTGGCACAAAAACTACTGGAAGCAATATAGACCTAATTGACTTGGGTTTTTTAAACAGTTCGAATGAATGAATGTATCCAATAATATCATCGATAGTATTATGATACACCAATATTTTGGACAATCCAGTATCTATAAAAAGCTGACTAACTTCTTCGAGGGATTTAGATTTTTCTATAGCCACAATCTCTGTTCTCGGAATCATAACTTCTCTAGATTTTACATCTGAAAAATCTAAAGCATTTTGAAAAATCTGTATTTCACTATCGATTTCGTCATGTTCTTCTACCGTTTCCATTTGTTCGGTAATATAATCTCCTAGTTCTGTTTTTGTAAAAGCAAGCTGAACCTCATCTCCATCCGTTTTAAAGAATTTCTTCAACACAAAATCCGATATCCATATTACAAAAGAAGATATAAACCAGAAAAGTAAATAGAAAAAATACGCTGGTAAGGCAAATACTTTTAATAAAGTATTTGCATAAATCTGGAAAAATACTTTAGGTAAAAATTCGGCAGTAACTAATATAACAAAGGTTGATATAATCGTTTGCAATAGTAGATTGACACTTCCTGCCATATCAGGATAGTAACCCTGTATAAATTCCATCAGCAATTCACCCATATAAAATCCATATACTACAAGTGCTATGTTATTACCTACTAACATAGTTGCAATAAACTTTGAAGGTTTTTTTGTTAATCGAGCTAGTATTGTAGCTAGAAAACCTTCTTGTTTTTTTTCTATCTCTATATGAATTTTATTGGAAGACACGTAAGCAATCTCCATCCCAGAAAAAAAGGCAGAGAGAATAACAGAAAGTACAATTACAGCAATTTGTAGCTCCATTAGTTGTTATCCTTATTACTATTGGCATCAATTCTTTTTCGGAAATTTCTTTTAAAGAAAAACATAAAAACAGCTACTCCTGCAAAGCACAGGTACAAAATACTTCTGCTATCTTGTTTACCCCATTCTTCATATGCTTGATATAGAAAAAAACAAGTAATGGCGAGATAGGCTAATTCAAAAAATCTAAAAATTTTCATCATACAAATTTACTCTTCGATGAACATTGTTCCTTCATTGATGCGTGAATTCAAGATAGTAAAATCCTGATTAGCATCAAAACCATCCGCTTCATTAACATTGCCATCTGGAAGTATACTTTTATAAGGTTGATCCGTAAAGACCCAATTAATACTTTGATCCCAATATAATTGGCGAGCAGTTAAATGTGTACTATCTGCCGTTTTAATATCTACGTTTCCTCTCATATCAATAAGTCCAGTTTCTTCATAAAAAATGGCGTAATCAGACTTTACAACACTCACTTTACCATCTTTATCAATGATATCCAGAATGATACCTTCGGGAAACTCCCTATATGCAAAACCTTTGTTTGTATAATCTTTCATTTTAGGAGTTCTGAGAATTGCTGTTAATCTTCCTGAATCTGTATACTTCAAATTCACTTCAAATGCTTCTGCTATTGGCGCATCTTCATCAATGAGATAAGAACTAGTGTTTGAAGTTTTTGACTGACATGAAAAAAACAATGTCACAGCAAATGCTGTGACAAGGTTTATGAATGTATATATATTTTTTTTTTGCATTATAGCTTCGGCACTTTAACCGTTTCACCAATCCAACATCCTATTTTTACAGATGTAATCTCTGGATTATTAAAAATATCTGTTTTAGTAGGTGCTTTTGCTTTATAATTTGCTGCCAATCCATTAGCAGTTTTCTTTAAACTAGGATCAATTCTTCCTGCTTTTCTAGCATATCTTTCTGCTAACCAGTATACTGCTTGTTTTCTAAACTTATCAGCTCCACAAGCATTTGCACTAGATCCGATCATATTTGCAATTCTCAGGTAACAAATACCCATTGATGGTTTGTTAGCCAAAGCTTTTTTGTAGAAAGATCTTGCTTTTGATTTACTTCCTTGCTTCTTCATAACTTCTCCCATCTTGAAATAAACCTTAGCCTTATCACTAGCCTTAGTTTCTAATTGAGCAGATTGATTAAAGTACTCCATAGCTTTCGAAGTTTTCTTATCTTTTAAAGCAAGTAATCCTAAATAATATGCAGACTTTGCAGATGGTTCTGCTTTATGTAAAGCCTCCACTAACTTAAAGAATAATGGATCATCCGTACATTCTTTTGCAGACATTCTACCTGCAGCACCTTTAAGCCAAGCAACATCAGTCTTTTTACTTTCAAACTGACCTGTATACAAAGGAATTAAGTTTTTACAATCTGCAAGCTCTCCAAGCTTTTGATTTACTCCTGCTTTTACTTTACTGTAATTATTTAAGATTTTACCGTATGTTTTTAATCTTTTCTTTTCTTTACTCGTAAGTGCAGCTCCAGACTCTTCTTTTTCTGTTAATTCAGAAATTGTTTTTGCCTTTTTACTTTCTTCATCTTCAATCTTTTCGATGACACCATCATACAAATTGAATACATCTTGAAGTTCTTTCTTTCCAGCAGATTGAAGCTCTACCAATAAATAGAAGAATGTATACACCTTTTTAGGGCTAGAAAAATTCTTTTTATCTTCTGTCCAAGCTTTATTAAACTCTGCAAATTGGCTTTCTTTAGTACCAATTTTGTTATCGTACATAATCTGACCAATATCAGAATGCATGTCTCCTACTTTAGTTTTAGCTGGAAAGTACTGTAAACGTTCTTTCCATAGTGCGATCATATCATTACCTAAAGCTGTTTTTGCAGCACCAGTAGCTTTCTTATATTTAGCTTCTAATAATTTTTTTCCAAACTGAAAAGTAGCAACACTGTGTGTAGGGCATTCCTTTCTTACTTTCCATAAAGGCCCTTCAGCAGCCTCCCAATTTCTTACCTTAGCGTGCTCATAGGCAATAGAAGCCGTAGTTGCACAGTCTGTAGCCTGAGCACTTAAACTAGAAGTACTTAAAACTAATCCTGCCGCTATTGTAAATAAAACTTTAGTATTCATAGCTGTATAATTGTAGTTAATTAAATTTCACTTTTCTAAACCATCTATCATTTAAGGACAAACTTAATGATAAATTAAAGAACTCTTCTTTTACTAATCCTGCATTTGTGGTTCCGCGAGTTCCAAATTCAAAACCTATATTAGCATTGGAGAATAAATTACCAACTGGTAACCCTACTCCAAAAGATATGCCAAACTCATTTATAGCCTCTCCATTTATATTCAAACCAGTTTCTTCATATCGCAACCCTGTTCTATAAACAATTCTATTTAAATAACTTGTAAGAGAGTTATATTTAGGAATGTAATATCCTCCTAATTTAAATTTTGAAGCATTTTCATATACAACATTATCAGCAGTAAATGATCTATTCTCAAAATCATTTGCATTTAAATAGGTATATTCTGCTCCTACAAACCATTTTTTAGGTTCACCGATACCAGCTCCCAATTTAAACTCTGCAGGAAGATCAAGATCTCGGTCTGCTACTTCTACATCTTGTCGTTCAATTACCAATTCTGATCCATTTGCTAGCACTTGTACTGTAGCTAACTCGATAGAGTTCTCAGAAGATAATTTAAAGGAAGGAGTAGACACGATAGATGTTGTTAATTCTAATTTTTCAGTAAGCATGGTTTTATATGCTACACCAAATGACAAACTAACACCAGATAAATCAGAATTATCGATTTCTCTAGTGTCAAATTGTAATTCTGAACGTCTCAGAATTGCTTTATTTTCGATATTTCCAAAGTTATAATTTATATCTAAACCTACACTTAAATTCTCGTTAACTTTAAATCCTGCAGCGATAAACACTTTATTTAAACCTCCAGTTCCAAAAAATTGACTTTCAGAACCATCACTATTAAATGAATTAGTTTGATAACCTACGGAGCTTACCGGTAGTATTCCGAAACCAAATCCAAATTTTCCTGCAGGAATCCCAATCGCCAAATAATCTAAGGATGCATTATCTTTATAAGAATCCTCTCCAGCAGCATTATCCAGATTTAAACCATTATAATTTGCACCCAACGTATAGGTTGTTAATTTTAATTCTCCATAAGCCGCGGGATTCTGAAGATTTAAGTGAATACTATCTGCAAGTATACCCAATCCCCCCATCGATCTATTTTCTACTGTTCCTTTGAACTTCTGTAATCCTACTCCATAAAAAGAATAAGGTGAAGAAGTTCCCTCTTGAGCATTAGATAAGCTGGTAAATACTACCAGAATGACTACTAAAATCTTTTTTATCATTGACTATTATTAAAAGCTAAAATGTAATTTAGTCCCTCCAATAAAAAATTAGAGGTGGCAAATATGCTATTTTTTAATCTTTTAGACAAAAAATGTGCATCTCCACCGGTTAAAATAACTGTTAAATCAGGGTAAGTGTTGCAATATTCGTTGATTGCGCCATCAATTTCATACAAAATACCGTTAACAACTCCAGAATGAATTGATTGATTTGTACTATCTCCAATGTGATTTTTGGGTTCTTCCACATGTAATAAAGGTAATTTAGAAGTATAATTATGTAGGCTATTATATCGCAATTTAATTCCTGGAGCAATTGCTCCTCCCAGATAATGTTCTTCGTTATTTTTAAAATCATAGGTAATACAGGTTCCGGCATCTATGATTAAAGTATCTTTCTTTGGAAATTTATATACCGCTGCTGCTACCAAAGCCAATCGATCTACTCCTAATGTTGTTGGAGTAGCATATAAGTTCTGAAATGGCATTTTCAGTGTGTGATCTAATATGGTCGTTTCGAAAGTTTCTTTTAGAGTTTCTATTTCCTCTTCTTTGATATTCCCTACAGAAGAAAGTACTGCCCTATCTAAGCTTGGGTAGTTTTGATGTAACTTCAATATACATTTCTTGAAGTTTTCTAATTCCAAGGTTTCTTTATGTATAATGACATCTTTATCAAAAACACCGATTTTAATAGATGTATTACCTACATCAACAACTAAATTCATACATCTATTTTTACACTAATACGTAATCTGAAAAATGTTTTTACAGAAATTCATTTTTTTTATTTGAAAAACCATTGATCGCAACTTCTAGATTTCAATAGATTACGAGCTTTTATTCATAAGTTTGTAAAAGTACAAAACGATTTTTTTAATTTTTTCTTTTGAGTATTAAAAAAAGCGTTCTATATTTGCATCCGCTTACAGCAAGGTGCCTTAGCTCAGTTGGTAGAGCAAAGGACTGAAAATCCTTGTGTCCCTGGTATCGGGGCTGGAGGCACCACCTTGAAAACCCGAACAACTTTGTTCGGGTTTTTTGTTTTCAATAAGCTATGCATTATTTATACATTCTATATAGTCCAACTATTGACCGTTTTTATATCGGAGAAACTACCAACCTCCATCAAAGAGTAATTGACCACAATAATCATAAATATCAAAGAGGTTTCACGAAGGCAGCAAAAGATTGGTCCATTAAACTTTATAAAATATGTGAATCTAAACAACAAGCTATGTTCTTGGAAAAGTTCATAAAAAGAATGAAAAGTAAAAAATTCATACTGAAAGTAATTGAAAACCCAAGTATTCTAGATGATATCATTGATAAAAATAAAAAATAGCCCTTGGTTCCCCCGAAGTATCGGGGCTGGAGGCACCACCTTGAAAACCCGAACAAMWTTGTTCGGGTTTTTTGTTTTCAATAAGCTATGCATTATTTATACATTCTATATAGTCCAACTATTGACCGTTTTTATATCGGAGAAACTACCAACCTCCATCAAAGAATAATTGACCACAATAATCATAAATATCAAAGAGGTTTCACGAAGGCAGCAAAAGATTGGTCCATTAAACTTTATAAAATATGTGAATCTAAACAACAGGCTATGTTCTTGGAAAAGTTCATAAAAAGAATGAAAAGTAAAAAATTCATACTGAAAGTAATTGAAAACCCAAGTATTCTAGATGATATCATTGATGAAAATAAAAAATAGCTCCTGGTTCCCCCGAAGTATCGGGGCTGGAGGCACCACCTTGAAAACCCGAACAAAATTGTTCGGGTTTTTTGTTTTTGCTTTTATCGGTTACTTTATCTTAGTTTTTTGAGAGCAACTTTTTTGAAGCCAATTCTTTACCATTTACAATTAGCTTGCAAATGTAAATTTGAGATGCGGAATTCGTCGTATTGAAGATAACCTGATTCTGACTCATTATTTCTGCATATCGGCGTACTAAAAACCCCTTGGTATCATAAATATGAATTTCAGCATTAGAGGTATTAGCAGGCAATGTATATCTGATTGTTGTAGATCCGTTAAAAGGATTAGGAACATTAAAGAGAGATTTTTCTTTGTCTGAAGGAATTATATCTATTGAACTTCTTTGTGCCATCATTTCTGAAAGTAAAGATTTTATTTCCTGTAATTCCGCCTTGATTTCTTGATTTTCCTTTTTCAACCTTGCTATCTCTTTCGATTCTATATTTTCCTCTTCATTAGCATTCTTTGCATTTAAGGCTCTCCTACTACGAATCCTTCCGAAAACTGTAAGATCACCATGTATAACAACCCGTTTCGATGAAAAATCACCTTTTATCAAAGGTTTGGCTGTATTAGAATTTGAAATATATAATTTGTTTGATCCTTTTTCGTTTTTACCAGCCTCATGACCAATAAATACGCTACCGTTTCCTTGATTATTTGCACCAGCATTAGCACCGTAAAATGTATTTCTTTCTCCCTGATTTTGGATCGTACTGATACCATCTCCGATAAGGACATTGGTAGCATCTGTATCAATACTCTCATTCAACTCATTAATAACAGATGTATTTGAAGCAATAGCAGCCGTATTATCAGCGATATTTGAATTATTTATGCTGATAGTAGCCGTATTAGCTGATATATCAACTTTATTAGACTCGCTCACATTTAAAATATCTTCGATATTGGATGTATTACTGTTAATTAAAACTGTATGCGCATCAATAGTGTTATTACTATCGGCAATTAGAGAACCATTGGTATTGATAAGACTAGTATTATTAGTAATTTTGGCAGTATTATCTGTAATGTTTGCAATGCTATTTTGAAAGCTACTATTGGTAATATTACCCGTGATCTCAATGCTTCCATTAATCTTCAGTCTTGAGGTATTGAATTCTCCGTAGATCAATGGGTTATTTGTAGCGCTATTAGAAATATACAATCTATTGGACCCCGTTTCATTTTGCCCAGCTTGACGACCAATAAAAACATTTCTAGAACCGTTAGCTTTGGATCCAGCTAAAATCCCCACATAAGTATTTTCATTTCCCGAGCTATTCTGACCTCCAGCTCCTGAACCTAAGAATACATTATTGCTCCCAGTAGTATTAAATTGTCCTGATACTGAACCCATAAAAACGTTTTGGTTACCCGTTTTGTTTCTGAAACCTGAGAAAGCACCTATAAATGTATTTACAATACCACTAGTATTGTCTTTTCCCGCTCCAGCTCCTGTAAATGTATTACCATTACCAGTTGTATTGGAACTTCCTGCTTGATTACCACTAAATGTGTTGTTTTGACTGTGTGTTAATAATGAGAAAAAAGAAAAACTCATTAACATTAAAATTGATTTCATTTTCTAAGATTGTTTAGTATTACTAATATTTATCACCTCAAAGTAAAATCAACTATGGATTCTGTACCAATAAAAAAGGGCTAGGAAGAAAAAATAGCTATTGAAAAGGAAAAAATAGAATTGAATCTATCATTAAAAAACCTTCCTTATTCTATTAATATGGAATATAGTGAGCAATTGTATCTATTTTTTTTTTAACACCTCATTATATTTTCAAAATCATTCTCTAGAGTTAACCATTTCAAATAATACAAGTAACTATTAAAGCAGTAATGTAATAGTAGAAACTTTTGATCGTTTTTTGTATAACTTAGCAACTGCTGTTAATCCTTGATTCTTGAGTAAAACAAATAAATCCAATACCTCCAAAGAAGATAAGTTCTCTTATTTGTTTGATACGTATTATCAAAAACTGTACAACTACTCCTATAAAGTTATAAAAGAGATCAATCTTGCTGAGGAATTGGTTCAGGAAACCTTCATAAAACTTTGGGAAAATTTTGAACAGGTTAAAGATTCTGAACGTTCCATTGAATCCTTTTTGATCACCACGCTAAAAAATAAAATCATTGATGATTACAGAAAAAAACAAACTCGTGAAAAACACACCAACCTATATGCGCTAAATACTCCCATCGAAACCCAAATTAATAGAGAATGGGAACTAGCCCAACGCATTGAAGAAATTTATACTACTCTTGAACAAAAAACCAGTGATATTTTCAAATTATCTAGAGATAAAGGGCTTACTTATAAAGAAATTTCTGAGCAAAAAGAAATTTCAATTAAAACCGTAGAACTCCACATTTCAAAGGCTTTAAAGACATTCAAAAAAGGTTTAAAAGATTATTTTTAATAAAAATGAGACTTTTTAATAGGGTGTAACTACTTGGCATACGTCTTATAAGTAGTTAACACCTTTTAAGGATGGAAGATTTTAAAATTACAGAAAGTGAACTTTGGGAATATATCTCGAAAACTGCCAATAACATAACAATTAAAAAAGTAGAGCGGTGGATGCATTCTTCAGATTTTGATGAAGCTTTATTCAACAATATAAAAACGATTTATAACAACACCGCTACTCCAGCTCCATCTACAGAACTAGCGAAAGACCGATTTTTCAGGTCTGTTCAACCCAAAAACAAAAAAGTGGTCTGGAAAGATTACCTCAAGTACGCTGCTGTGTTAATTATATTAATTTCTGGAGCATACTTCTACAATATCATCTCTTCTAGCGAAAATCAACTCATAGTGCAAACAACCTTTGGAGAACAAAAAAGTATCCAGCTATCAGACGGATCGAAGGTTTGGCTAAATGCTTCAAGTAAATTGTCTTATGCCCCTGAATCTCCAAGAACATTGTTCCTACAGGGAGAGGCGTTCTTTGAAGTTGCTAAAGATTCTTTAAGACCTTTTACCGTTACTACACCAGATCATATTACGGTAACTGCATTAGGAACTAGTTTTAATGTCAAATCTTATACCGATAGCCAAACCACGGAAACAAGATTACTTACTGGAAAAGTTAAGGTTACTTCTGACAAACAGTTTTCCAAAAGCATATTCATGAATCCTGATGACAAAGTAATTTTCAATAAGGATACTCAAGAAATAACGAAATCTAAAATGGATATAACGGAGTCTAACATAGCCTGGATGGAAGGCAAAATACAATTTAAAAACAAGCCTTTTAGCGAAATAGCAATCGACTTAAAAGCACAATATGGTACAGAAATACGATTTAAAAATAAAGACGTTGCTGCTACTAGATTTACAGGTTCTTTTGATAATGCAACTCCGCTAGATGAAATTTTTGAAATATTAAAAATTTCAAAGGATTTTACATATAAACTAAATACCAAAGCTAATGAGTGGATAATCCAATAAAAAAGTGAGGAAACGGCAATTTCCTCACTATACATGCTAAAAAATTCTAATCGCGAAATCAGTATCAATTAACAATATTCAAATGTATGAAAATAAACCTTTTCGGGGTCATGACCTGGCCTGAAAATAGTTATAGGAACGCCTTTTTTTTAATGAAATTATCCTTCTTTTTTTACCTTATTTTTTGTTTTCAACTCTTGGGATTCCATGGGTTTTCTCAAAATAACATAACACTTGAGGAAGAAAATAGCTCATTAAAGTCAATCATTCAGAAAATCGAAGAACAGACATCTTATCGTTTTATTCTAAATAATGACGTAATAGATATTAATCAGGAGTTTAGTATTAAAGTTATAGAAAAAGATTTAGAAAAAACTTTAAAATTAATTTTCAAGAATTCTACAATTTCTTATAAAATCAAAAAGAAACATATTATCCTTTCTGAATCTAAAAGAAAATCGAACGATTTCACCATTAGTGGGATTGTTAAGGATTCGAGTACAGGTGAAACCCTTTTAGGAGCTAGTATCATTGTAACAGATACAAACCAAGGAATATTTACTAATGAATATGGTTTTTATTCTATAACCCTACAAAAAGGAGATTACTTTTTAGAAATTTCATATTTAGGTTATACCACCAAAAAACTAAAAATTCAATTACAAGAAGACACAAATTTCAACATCGAACTAGAACCAGTCCCTAGTGAGTTAGACGAAGTGATAATAGCTTCTAATCATAATAATAAAAGTCAGGTAAAACCCATTCTTGGTGGTACAAATATTTTGACTACTTCAGAAATCAAAAAAATACCATCTCTATTGGGAGAACCTGATATTACAAGAGCTGTTTTAACTCAAGCAGGAATTAATAGTATTGCTGAAGGAACTAGTGGTTTTAATGTTAGAGGTGGAAATGTAGACCAAAATCTAATTCTATTAGACGAAGCTCCCTTATATAACACCTCTCATTTATTCGGATTGTTTTCCATTTTTAATACCGATGCAATAAAGATACTAAAGCTATATAAAGGCGAAACTCCTGCGCGTTTTGGAGGTAGAGGATCTTCGGTACTAGAAATTCAGCAAAGAAATGGAAACTCGAAAAGAATCAAAGGAGAAGGTGGATTAGGATTACTGTTTTCTGGATTATCAATAGAAGGACCTATTAAGAAAGATAAATTAAGCTTCTTAGCTTCTGGTAGACGATCCTATTTTGATGTGTTTTTTCCATTATTCAAAGGAAATGAAGCTGTTGATAAGTTCCTTTTTTATGATTTAAACACAAAACTTACCTGGAACATTAATAAAAATAACACATTATATGCTTCAGGTATTTTTGCAGCAGACGTCATTAAATTCAATCAAGAAGAAGAAAATGGCGAAGGAGGATTTGATACAGATTTAGATCTTGGATGGACCAATACTACTGCTACCCTAAGATGGAATCATATCTTCTCAAACAAATTATTTTCAAATATTACCGGAATTTACAGTAAATATGATTTCTCGTTAGGGATTAGGGAAGATCTTGAAGGAGAAGATTTTGAAGAAACTAGCAATAGATTTGTTGAAAATTGGATTTTTAAACCCGATTTTACCTATTATCCGAATCCTACTACGCAAATGCGATTTGGACTCTACAATAATTTATACTTATTCGTTCCCAAACTAAATAATACAGAAGTCAACGAAGTTCTTGATAAAGAAAAAGCACTAGAACTAGCAACGTATTTCAGCATAGAAAAACAATGGAACAAATTATCCTTACAAACAGGATTGCGCTATTCGTGGTTTGCAAATTTTGGAGAAGAGCGTATTGCTATCTACGATCCTAATTTTCCTCAAACGCCAAGTAGTATAATTGGATATAGAGAAGTTAGTAATAATGAAATATCGAAAAGCTATTTTGGTTTAGAACCACGAATATCTTTAAAATATAATCTTAACAATAGAAAAGCTTTCAAAATCGGATACAATAGAATGTTTCAATACATTCATTCCATTACCGATCAAACCATACCTTTACCTAACAATATATGGAAACCTGCTGGTGAGCATATAGCTCCTTTAGAAGTGAATCAATTTTCTGCAGGATATGCGTACGACAGCAAGAATCAACACTATAACTTTTTGATAGAAGGTTATTACAAGGCGTTTAGCAATATTGTTGAATATAAAAACGGAGCGCAATCGGGAGCACTTGATAATCTGGAAACCGAACTAGTTCCTGCCCAAGGTTTTTCTTATGGGCTAGAAATATCTGCCTATAAAAATAAAGGGAAATTAACAGGAAACGCAAATTACACCTATTCTGTTTCTAAACGAAAAACAAAAAGTAATTTCTCTGCAGAACAGATTAATAACAACACTTATTTTCCTTCAAATTTTGACAGACCTCACATATTTAATGTTACGGCAAATTATAAATTATCTAAAAAATGGGAAATAGGAGCTTTTTTTACTTATCAAACGGGAAGACCTATCACACAACCTAATGGAAGATTTACTTTTGATGGAGATTCATTTATTACCTACTCCGATAGAAATGCATTTAGAGTTCCTGATACGCATAGAGCAGACATCTCGTTCACCTATACACCCACTGACAACACAAAAACCAATTGGAAAGGAAGTTGGAATTTTGGCGTATACAATGTATATGGGCGAAAAAATGCATTCTCTGTTAACTCTGTCTTTGACGGCAATCAATTAGAAACCTCTCAAATTTCTTTTATAGCCGCTCCAATTCCATTCATATCCTACAATTTTAAATTTTAGACTCATGAAAAAACTACATATATACATAACACTTATTGGATTATTTACATTGATTGGTTGTGTTGAGGATATTAATCCAAACTTTGAGTTTGAAGAACAAGTATTTATTTCAGGATTAATGACTCATGAAGATGGATTTGTTTCGATTCAGGTGCAAAAGACAGTTTCAGTTACGGATACAACTTTTAGTGCTGTCAATGATGCTCAAGTATCCTTATTTACAAAAGATGCATCCAACACCGTTTCCTTAGTTTCCAATTCTTTTGATATCGAAAATGGAACATACACTACTTCAGAAATGATCACTCCAATTATTGGAAATATCTATTGGATAGAAGTTATGTTACAGGATGAAACTGTATTTATCTCAGAAGAAGAAGTTTTGACACCACCAATTCCTATAATGGATATGGTAAAAAATGGAAACACCGTTACGCTTAGTATTACTGGACCTCTTGATGAACAAAACTTCTATTTATTTAGAATAGAAATTATTAGGGATGGCATATTATTTTCTGATGAAATAGGTGTTGGTCTTGATAGAATCATCAATGAAAATGAAGAAAAATTCCTTACTATCGGTGACATCAATGACGGCGATACTGTAAAGGCAAGTCTCTATAATATTAACTATTCTACTTTTCAGTTTTACAGCAATGTGGTCAGTAATTTGGGAAATGAGCCAGAAGTATCCGCTTTGTTTTTACCTATAAACCTTATTGGCAACATTAAGAATATAACCACCAATGAAGTAGCACTTGGTAATTTTGGCGTAGCAGGATTTAGCGTTATGACTCAGGATTTCTAAATCAAACATACAAATACCTTTTTATCAATTAGTCTTGGCACAGCATTGCCTTGACCTTACTCCACAATTTTTAACAATTCGCAAGCTCAAAACCATAACCACATAATAACAAGATGGTTATCCATTTTAAAACTTGCTCAATTCAATATTTATAAACTATAAAAACAATAACAAATGAAACATTATTTTAAGTACACAACAGCCCTTATTGTATCCTTATTTTTTATCAACTGCAATTCTGACGATCCAATTATAATAGATGAGCCTTTGGAGATATCGCAAGAAATTAAAGATCTAATTTATTTTAAAGGAAATGAAGAAGCCCCAACTGTGCTCATCAATGCGCAAAGTGGACCGGATACAGAGCTCAGCACAGGAGAAGTCGATGAAATTTTTCAAACATTTGACACATCCAACCTTCTAGTAGTCAATGTACATCAAACACAAACATTAGATTCGAGTCTAATTGAAAACAATGACATTACCTTTAATCAAGCAATTGATTTTGATACAGAAAGTATCGAGATATTTTCTAAAGTTGTACAATATTTCAAAGATCAAGGTAGAACGGTATATGTTTTAGGTATTTCTTTCGGTGCTTTTATAACACAAGAACTCATTGCAAAAAAAGGAATAGATGCTGCTGACAAATATTTGATTATGGTAGGAAGATTAGATCTGAATGAAGTTGTTTGGCAGGCCTTTTCTGAAGGAAGATTTGGGTATTTTGAAAACGGAGTTACTCCTGTTATCGAGCAAGAAATTGGAACAGATGTAATCAATAGAAATCTAGATAGACTAGCTGCAGGATTAGGGATGAATAGATATACTGAACTACTGAACACATTTGATGATTTATCCAAAATCACTTATATCTATGGAAAAACGGATGAAGCTGTTGGTAGACTTACGGATGTAGAAATAGATTTTTTAGAGTCTAAAAATGTTACAATAATTGGTGGTGAAGGAAATCATGATGAAACTATCAATGATTTTATAGTACAGGGATTCAGCGAAGCTTTTGGAATACAATTGCAATGATTTATATGTCAAAAAAATAATCGATTTTACTAAAAATCAATTTTTTAAAAACCCGAATAGATCATTCGGGTTTTTCATTTCAATTAAGGGTATTAAAAAAGCAATTTTCTATATTTCATTTTCTTTACCAATAAGTTCTTATTTTTGTTTATCAAACTAGTCTTATGAAACGTTTCAATATCTTATCCACTTTCTTATTGGTTTTTTTACTTTCTACAATTACATATGCTCAAGAAAAATTAGAAGATACCACAGAGAAAGATTCGATTCCTTCTACTGAAAAATCTTCTTTTGAAATGACTAGATGGCAAATGTTAAAATACGATGGTGTTTCTGCATTTGGAGGATTGAAACATGCCTATACACAACCATTTCGATGGAAAGGCAAAGACTGGGCAACTTTTGGAGGAATTGTGGCTGGAACTGCTCTGATTTATTTAATTGATGAACCTGCTAATGATTTTTTTACAGATCAAGAAGACGATATTCCTGGATTTGTTAAGGAAGCTGGTTTTCGATTTGGAAAACCCATTGTAAACTATGGATTAACTACTGGAATATATGCTTTCGGACTGATTACAAAAAATGAAAAGGTTAGAAAAACAGGAGTATTATTAATAGCTTCGGCTACCGCTGGAGGAATTATTCAAACTGTTAGTAAAACACTTGTAGGTCGTGCAAGACCTACCGCTGGGAAAGGTAAAGATGCTTTTAAGTTTTATAGTAGTGAAGCAGATTACCACTCTTTTCCTTCTGGTCATTCTATATTATCATTTACCACTGCTTATGCCATTGGAAAACAATTTGAAAACCCTTATGTACGAGGAGGTATTTATGCGCTTGGACTTGTATCTCCAGTGTCAAGATTATGGGCAGGAGCTCACTGGCTTACCGATGTGACATTAGGTATAGTTCTTAGTGTTGTTATTGTGGATGGTATTGATAATTACTTAAACAGAAATGAACGCTACGTATACGATAGTAAGAAATTCAAAATCAAATGGGATCTTACTGTTGGTGCAGGTCAATTAGGAGTCATCGGTAGATTCTAAATATCATCACTATTTCTTAGTAATTTTTACTTTAAAGGCATAAAAACTTCTGCTTTCCAGGTAGCTGCGTTTCCATCTTGCATTGGATTATTATAAAAAATTTCTAAAGGTTTATTTTTAATAAGAATGTCTCTTCTTTTAGCATATTCTAAAAGAGCAAACCAAGCTTGATCACTATTCCTATAATTCCCATAAAAAACAGCTTTTATAGCCTTTTTAGGTACTGTTTTATGATACTTTGTTGTAGCATCTATAGGTAATGAACCTGTGTGTTTTACAGGAAATCCAAACTCGAATTGAATTTTATCATCTACCTTGTTCCATTCCTTAATTTTAACAAATGGAGCTCCATTTACTTCTACATTATTTCTCATCATTTTTGGAAAAAAATCTGAATTTGCTTGCATCATCATCCCTGCTTTATTCGTTCGATTTGATGTAGAGCTAACATAAAGATATTCTAAAGCTGGTATTTCAGACTCTCCTTCAATTCTGATTTTAAAGGTTCTAGCAAAATAATTTAATCCTTTTCCGAATTTTTGAAATTCTTGTTTTAATGATCTCGTAAAAGTTGTTTCTCCGGTAAGTATTCGCAATCGGTTCATTAATGAATGACTTCCTGAATGCACACCTACCTTTATTTTAGATATAGAATCATTGACACTTGTTATGCTCCAATCTAAATTTAAAATAGTGTCTTGCAATGATACCTTTTGAGATACTTCCTTATACAAGGTTGTATCAATTGTAGTAATATTTTTGGTTCTCACATCTTTACCCCAAGATTCCCATCCAATAATTTGATGATAAACACTTCCTGGAGCACCTTTAGACATAAAAGTAACTTGGTAATCATATTTTTTGATGAAGAAATACCATACACCTAGTGCAACTAGTATTGCTAAAAAGAAAATGATCGCTTTTTTCATTCTAATTGGCACTTACAACTTCAGAATTTGGAGCACTCATTTTTAACTTACTAATCACAAAAGTTCCTAAAGAACGCCCTTGATCTAATCCTAAATCGATCGCTGCTCTGTAATGAATTCCGCCATATAATCTACTGATAGCAGCTTCATCCGCTGCTTTATTAAAAGATGTAAAAGAGCGCACAGGAAGACCATATTGTAGTTCTGTATCATCATCAAAAGCAAAATTATCTCCAAAAATATCCGTTAACACTGTTGAAGCAGCTCCAGATACTACAGAATGCCCACTAGTGTACTCAGGGAATGGAGGTGTCTGTAAAACCGGAGTCCAGTTCTCGTCTATATGCTGATTAATAAGTGTTTCTGGTCGAATCAGATTACTTCTATATTTCTCATCCCAACAACTAATAAAAGCATCTGCAATAGCTATGGATGTTTTGGTATATGCAAAAACAGTTTTAGCAAAATCAGAGTTTGTTTTCTTACAGGCAATTTTACAGATCCCAATCCAATGTGCTCCTGGAGTAATTTTTTTGGTGGCAAACATTAAATGTCCTTTATGGGTAGACACATAAGGGTTACAATCCCAAAACTGAGCAATTTCTAATTTTTCAGATTTTTCTCCTTCTTCCTTGATTTGGTTTCCTACTTCATATGTTTCCATTAATTCCTTGTAGAACGGAGTATCTTTTTCTAAAGAAAAGTCTGGATATCTGGCAGGTTTAAACTGGGAAGACGAATCTATAATAGAAGGTCTTATTTTTTTCCAATGTGGTTCTATCCCATCCATATAATCAGGAGGAGTAGGTTGCCATCTAGAAGGATCTTCAGTATTTACGGAAAATTTTGGCATCGTTCTGGTCTGAGCATAATTATCAGAACCGTACCATTCTTTTATATGTTCTGCAACCGCTAATCCGTAAGTTTTAGAATCGGTAAACATTTCTTCATTCTGCAATTTCCAAGAATTATATAAACTATCTCTGTATACTTCAACACGATCTTCAGAAAAAAGCAACGATTTTCCAACTTCAAGATACGCAACCAAAGCAGCAAGTTTATAGTTGATGTTTTTTGTGGTATCAACTACGGGAATAGATTTTAAATTATGCAATTGATTCGATAATGTTTTATAACTATTTCCTTCCTGACTGATTACTTCATAGGCTGCAATATTTGAATAATTGTAGATCCTACTAGCTACTGGTGGTGAAAAAATATCATGCACCATAACTTCAGTAATTTTATCAACTGCTTTGTGATAATCATCAGAAGTAATCTCAATTTCCTTAGCTTCTTTTTGGCAAGCACTCAAAAGCATTGCAAAAGAAACAAAAACAAGCAATTTCTTGCTCTTTATCAGATTTAATACTCTTTTAGATTCATCAAAGTATTTCATATAGCTCTGCTTTTTCATTGTTTATGGTGATTAGCAAATATTCCTTATTTGCAAAATTAATAATATTTAATCCTCTTACAGATTTTTGGCTTAGATTGATTCCTAATTCCGATGTATTAACAACAGTATTTCCTGTCTTCAATATCGCTCCAGCAAACCCATCAAATCTACCATGATATGGAATAACTCCAAAATAATTCCCAGCTAAGAATACTTCTTCTTTACCATCTTTATCAAAATCGTATTTCAACATAGACATTATCGGAGCTAACTGAAGTTTACTTTCAAAAGGAACAAATGAAAATATTCCATTCTCATTTTTCAAATAACCAGAGGCTAACTCATGTACTTGAAACAATCTAGCATTTTCTAATGCTTCCTTTTCAAAAATTTCTTCTATAGTCTTACCTGCAAAACTAGTATAATTCGTGAATTTCTTCTTTAGTAAATTTAACTGACTTGACAATTCATCTAAACCAAGTGTTGTGTAGTATTTTCCATCCTGAGGAATGGCTAAAATTGTTTCTGTCGTACGGTTGTTGTCAAAATCTGCATAATACATTTTTAAAGGAGTATCCGAGGAAGCTTTTAATTTTGTATTCAATCCGAAATTTCCAACAATATAATCTATATCTCCATCTTGATCGATATCGAAATCAATTATGGATTGCCAAAGGCCATTTAATCTTTGTTTTGAAATCTTATTCGTAACATCTATCAATTCTCCATTGTTATTCTTAAAAAAATGTGGTGACATCCATTCTCCCACTACGATTAAATCTTTCACTCCATCGCTATCAAAATCGCTCCAAATAGCATCCGTAATCATACCCACTTCTTGCAAACTTTTGTTTTGCTCTATTTCAAAATTTCCTTTCTCGTTGAGCAAGAGATAAGAATTTGGCATTTTACCAAAATCATTAGAAACTGAATATCCTCCAACAAATACATCTAAATCTCCGTCTCCATCTATATCATTTACTTTAATAACAGATTCATGTTCGTATAATTCTGGAAAATTCGATTTTGATAAACCAGCATCAGAATTAAGATATAATCTATCAATAAGTTCTTTGGATTTTCCATAAAATTCACCACCAGAAGAACCAACTAAAAGATCGTTTTTGGCATCGCCATTTAAATCTGCAATAATAGCTGTTACCTCTTCTTTCTTTTTATCTATTTCTAGAATTTCTAATTGCTGCTCTTCAAAACCAGTATCCTTTTGTATAAATATTTTTGAAGGTTCCAGTTTAGAACTCCCGAAGAAAACATCATCCTTTCCATCTCCATTTAAATCTCCAATTGCTGTTGCAGGTCCACGATCAGATATTTTATAAGGAATTAACTTTTGTCGATTAAAATCCGTGTAATTATTTTCTTTATGTGCATAATTTAATCCAGTAACCGAATCAATTTTTCGAAACCATTTTTCGGTAGTTGGAAATAAAGCATCATAATCTACTTCTTTTCTTTTGTACACCAGTTTTATGGTTAAACTTTGATTCGTATTGATATTCTCTGCTACCTGAATTGTATTATCAGGCCATATAATTTTCAAGGAATCTATCTTCGTAATGGAATCATACCCAAAATGAACGATGGGTTCTGAAGAGGATTGAAAACCTTTAGAAGTGAATAGCTGTTTATATTGAGTAATACCGTTATGATAAGATATTACTTTGGTTCCTAATCCAATTTTGTTTTTGTCTTTAAAGTTAAATTTCAGCTTTAAAAAAGTACGATTTTGATCCGTTTTATTTCGGTAAAAAGAAGCAGGAGCATTTATATTATTGGTAACAATATCTAAATCTCCATCATTATCAAAATCTGCATAAGCGCTTCCTGTAGAAGCAGTGTTTTCCTGAGGCAACCAACTGGAAGATGTATTTGTAAATCTGATTCCTCTATCTCCTTGAAATATATAATTTGGCACCTTTCCAGAAGGCATAATATCTAAAGCCTCATTATCTACTAACTTTGAACTATTGAGTTTTTCTTGAATTTTTTCATTAGAAATGTATTTGATATAGTCTAAATCATTCGGTCTTTTAGGAATACCATTGGATATAAATACATCTTGTTCTCCATCTTGATTATAATCTGCAAATAAGGCTGACCAACTCCAATCGGTAGCAGCGATTCCGCTTAACAAAGCAGTTTCTTCAAAATGACTTCCTTTATTAATTTGAAGCATATTTCGTGCATACTGATAATGATACCCTAACCTTTCAATTCGCATTTGAAGCATATCAACGGTTTCATCTCCAGCTGAAGCTTTTAATACCGTTTCTTCTTCTGGAGTCATATCTAAAGTGATGATATCTGTAAATCCATCATGATTGATATCTGCCACATCACTACCCATAGAAAATCGGCTTGTATGTCCAAAATTTTGCTTTAACGACTCAGTAAAAGTTCCATTTCCGTTATTCAAGTAATAGTAATCATCTTCATGAAAATCATTACTCACATATATATCGGTATATCCATCATTATTAAAATCTGCAGTTGCTACACCAAGGCCATATCCATTTCCTCCTCCGAAAATACCAGCTTCTTCACTTACATCCGTAAATACTTCTCCATCATTACGTAATAATTTATCTCCGCTACTAGTACTTCTTCTATTTCGAAGCTTAGCACTACCAAAAGAATTCTGAGTATGAACTGCATGATTCAACAAATACATATCTAGATCTCCATCATTATCATAATCAAAAAAAGCTGCTGATGTAGAATAGTTTTCAAAATCTAGTTTATAAGAAGCCGCTTTTTCTGTAAATGTATTATCTCCGTTATTGATATATAGTTCGTTTTTTCCTTTTAACCCTTGAAGACCTACCACTGCACAAACATAAATATCTAGATATCCATCTCCATTAACATCAGTCATTACGGTTCCTGTATTCCAATCAGAATTTCCTGCAACTCCAGCTTTATCAGTTATATCCTCGAACTGAAAATTTCCTTTATTGAGGTATAGTTTATTCTTTCCTTGATTTGAGGTAAAAAAAACATCGGGTAAATCATCTTTATTAATATCTCCAACAGCTACTCCTGCTCCATTATAATAATAGAGGTAATCTAAAATATTTAAGTCTTCGGTAGGTTGTAAAGTATTTTGAAATGTAACATTCGTAGTTTCAGAAGTTATTTTTTCAAATAGACTTCCTTGCTCCATCTGTTTTTTTTGACATCCAACTAAAAACAATAACCCTAATGATACTATGAGTGCTTTTTTATTCATCTTTTGAAATTCAAATCTAAGACTATTTTGCATTCATTTTAAAAATCTTGGGCATTTGGTCATTGATACCAACCAATAGATATTTATCCCCAGATTTATTTTTCATCCATCGCATTGCTCTTACTTCGTCTTCTACCAAAAAACCAGAATTTTTCTGATTCACAAATCCTCCTTTTTCGTTCCCTAGTAGTACATTTCCTCGACTCGCATCTAATCGAGAGAATTGTGGTTTGAAATTGTAATTATTACCTGCTACTATAACATCTAAATAACCATCATTATTTATATCTTCTGTTTCGATATCGCAAATGCAAGACAACTGCGTTTCTTTAGGAAGTTCCTTGATTTCAAAAGTTAAATCTCCATTATTATACGCTATCAAACTTGAGAAAGTATTCACTTCTTTAATAATAGTATTTTCTAAGATTTCCTTAGAAAAGAGCTCATCAATGGATTTGGTAGCATACTCTGAAAATTTAAGATTCTGTTTTTTCAATATATTGATTTGTGCTGTAATTTCCTTCTTCAAATGTATTGGAACATCCTTTCCATTAATCGTTTGTGTAACAATTTGTTCTACAGTTCCATTATTATCAAAGTCATTAATATACATTCTAGTTGGTTTTTCTTCATTACTTTGATAGATGGAATTTAAACCTCTATTTCCTAGGATAAAATCAATATCCCCATCTTTATCAATATCCGTTGCTTCTATAGTATTAAACCAACCCGAAACTTTATCTAAATTAGTAGTAGCTATCGTTAATTTCTGGCCGTCATTAATTAATATTTTAGGAGACATCCATTCTCCTACCAAAATCAAATCTTTTTTTCCGTCTTTATTAATATCTTGCCAGCTAGCATCAGTAATCATCCCTATTGACTTTATAGCTGTTGCCTTATTAACAGTAACATCTGCAAAATTACCTTTGCCATCATTTTCTAACAAATAACTATCTGGAGAAACTCCATATATACCTATGGTACTATGACTACCTGCAAAAATATCTATGTCCCCATCTTGATCATAATCATAGGCTGTCAACACAGATATATTGGTATTGGTTGGTTTTATTATATTTCCTCTAGAGAAATTACCTTTTCCATCATTTAGGTAGCTTCTAACACCTGTTCTAGCACCTCTAAAATTACCTCCAGACCCAATAACCAGATCTACATCTTTGTCTCCATCAATATCTTCAAAAATAGCTGTTACATCTTCAAAAAAATCTTCAGTTTCAAACTTGGTTACTTTCAATTTTCCTGAAGTATTTTGGGTATACAACTTTCCTTTTTGGCCATAAGCACCTCCTATAAAAACATCATCATTTCCATCATTATTAACATCGCCAATAGCAATCGCTGGGCCTTCTCTAGATTGCATTTTATAAATCAAACCTTCGTAATCGAAATCTATATAGGGATCTTCCTTATGTTCAGTAAGATTATGAGTTATTTCTGTAAAATATGTAGTACTTTTTCCAGTGACATACTCAAATTGTTGATTCGCATTCTTATGATCCAAATTGATTTGCTTATTCAAAGTCACTTTATCCAGCAATTGCGATTTTCCATCTGGGTAAATAACTCGTAGTGAATCTACCTTATTATTTTCTCCAATTCCGATAGTCATCACATACTCAATAGAAGATTGAAACCCTCTAGAAGGAATCAACTCTTGGCGAATCACCTGATCTTTTACATAAGCCTCAACTATACTACCAATAGCATATGTGTTTTTATCACTACCAGTGACTTTAATCTTTAGGTAATTGTTGCCTTTTTTCTGGCTATTATTTTGGTAAATACCAACTGGCATATTAAAATTATTCACTACTACATCTAAGTCTCCATCATTGTCAAGATCTCCATAAGCAGAACCGTTAGAAAAGGTAGGCTCATTAAAACCCCATTTTTCTGTAGTATCTGTAAAACTTAAATCTCCATTATTTTTAAAAGAATAATTAGGTATTGGTGTAGATGGCATCTTGTTAATAATAGAATCCACTTCTTCCTTTTTCCCTGTTAGGGTCATCTTTTGTATAATATCATTTGCAAAAAAGTTCATGAAATCTTGATCTGTAAGATCATGATAGATTCCGTTGCTTACATATATATCTCGATATCCATCATTATCCATATCGAACAATAGCGCTCCCCAACTCCAATCTGTTTTAGCTACCCCACTATAAAAAGCTATTTCAGAAAAAGTATTATCTCCATTATTAAGCTGAAGAGAGTTCTGCATATATTGATTATAGAAATCTCTGCTTTTCTTTAATTTGTATACATCATAACTTTCAAAAGAACTTGTTTCTTTAAGTCGTAGATCATCTTCAGGAAGCATATCCGTTACAAAAATTTCTGGGTATCCATCATTATTAATATCTGCCATATCAGCTCCCATAGAAGAAATACTAAGATGTTTAACCCAGTCTTTAATTTCTTCAGTGAATGTCCCATTGCCTTGATTTATATACAAATAGTCCCTTTCATAGAAATCATTCGACACATAAATATCTGGAAGTAAATCCTTATTCACATCACCAATAGTGACACCTAGTCCAAATCCTATAAGACTTCCAAATATTCCTGCTTCTTCACTTACATCTGTAAATACGCCATTATCATTCCTCAACAACTTATCTCCTCCACCTTTTAATATTTCAGGTATGTCCCAGTCTTTTGCTCTTAAATTTCTTTTGTTTACATATCCTAAACTACTTACAGGAATAAAACTATTATTAAGGATATAAACGTCTAGATCACCATCTCTGTCATAATCAAAAAAAGCTGCATGTGTAGTAAAACCGCTATCTGCAAGATTATATACTGATGCTTTCTCTGTAAATGTTAAATCACCATTATTGATAAAAAGTTCATTTTTTTGATCATCTCCTTCTACATTTCCAGCATTACAAACATAGATATCTAACAATCCATCTGCATTGATATCCACCATTACAACTCCGGTAGACCAAGCATTTTTCCCAATTGTCCCTGAAGATTTTGAGATATCTTCGAAAACAAAATTACCTTTGTTTAAGTATAATTTGTTCTCCTTTTTATTTGCTGTGAGATAAATATCTGGTAATCCGTCATTGTTAATATCTCCAATGGCAACTCCTCCTCCATTATAAAAATTTCGGTAAGTAAAAATATTGAAGTCCTTTTCGTTATTTACTTGATTAACAAAATCAATATTCGTTGTTTCTGGTGAGAGTTTAGCAAATAATGTCTCTTCGTTTACAACTACTTTATCCTGCTCTTCTTCTTCTTGCTCTTTACAAGAAAAAAACAAAACTATTATGAGTACACTAAATAAAAATTTATTCATTCTATTTTTTTATCTTTTTAACTAGCTGAATACTATCATTATTGATTCCAAATACTATATAATCCTCTCCTTTTACGTTGATCGATTTAATCGATCTTACAGCCCCATTAATTTTTAAACCAGAATCTTTACAGCTTTCAAAGCTACCTTTTTTAGTATTTATTAGAATTGTTCCGTAAGAACCGTCTAATCTACTTAATTGTGTACTTATCTCATAGCTATTACCTCCAAGAATTATATCAGGATACTGATCATCATTTACATCTTTAATCAAAATATCATGTATCGACGAAATTTGTGCTTCCCAAGGAAGTTCATTAGCTTCAAAACTAAGATTACCTTTATTCTCAAAATAGGTTGTCTTCAGTGTAAATACCCGTTTTTTTTCTGCCTGATCAATTTTTTCTTTTGAAAAATAGTCTGTAAAATTTGCTTCCGCAAAAGCTTTATATGATAAAAACTTCTTGTTTAGCATTGGAATTTGTTTGGTAAGCTCATCTTTAGTTGCTATTGGTGTTTCTCTTCCTTTATAAAAATAAGTTACAATAGGATCTATTTTTTGATTATTGTCAAAATCCGCAAGATATAACTGTATTGGCTCTTTTTCTGATGCCTTTAATCGGCTATTTAATCCCCAATTACCAGCGATAATATCCATATCACCATCATTATCCATATCCTCTATTGCAATGCAATTCCACCATCCATTGGTGTTCTTCAATGAAAGGCTCTCTTGTTTTTCTAGATTCCCATTTTGATTATTAATAAATATAGTTATTGGCATATAATGACCAGCAATCACTAAATCTTGGTAACCATCGTTGTTTATATCTACAAAATTTGCATCATATACTTGACCGATTGTTTCAATATCTGGAACTATTTTTAATGTACCATCGATAAAATTACCTGTACCATCATTCAAAAAAAGATAATTTTTTGGGGTTTCTCCATAAAAACCAGCAATACTATTACTTCCAATAAAAATATCTTGATCACCATCTTTATCAAAATCGGCTGTAATCACCACTGCGGCATTTATTTTGACATTTTCAAATGCCGTTGAACTTACTTCAAATATTCCATTATTGTTAAGAAATAGGACTGGAGTTGATTCATATCCATCATAATTTTCATTTCCTCCATATACGGTTATCAAATCTAAATCACCATCGGCATCAGCATCAAAAAAATGTTGATTCACGTCTTCATATTTTTTATACAATTCAATATCCGTTTGTTCCGTTTTTTGAAACTCTCCAGTTTTCTTCTGCATAAATAATGTCCCAGATCTAAATCTCCCTCCAGGAATAAAAATATCATCCAACTGATCATTATTTACATCAACAACGGATAGATGTGGACCTTCATTGGATATAGCATATGGTGCTAATGGCTCAATACTAAAATCTTTAGTTTCATAGTCTTGATGTTTAAATTTCAGCAAAGAAGAGTCTTTTTCAAAAATCTTTTGGCTTTTAAGAACATCAATAGAAGAAGTATTTATTTTTTTTTGATCTAAAAAATTTAAAGAATTTATATGTATATCTTTATGTACAGAAAAATTTCCATTAGGCCATTGTATCTGAATGGAATCTATTTTTGTACTATTTCCAAGTCCAAAATGTATAATAGGTGAAACTGATGATAAATAACCTCTTGTTGGGTTTATACTAGCCATTTGTAGCTCGTTATTACTATAAAGTGTTGCTGTTGCACCAATTGCCTGTGTATTTTGTTGTATGCCTTTTAATTTTAATCTAACATAATTATATTTCACTAAGGTATCTGAACGATTTTTATAAATAAAAGCATCATCATCTATATTATTGGTCACTATATCCAAATCTCCATCATTATCTAAATCTGCGTAAACTGCTCCATTACTATAAGATGGTAGATTTTCCGTCCATTTTGCAGACATATCTGTAAACGTTAAATCTCCTTTATTCGAATAAAAATAATTGGCTGTTTTCTTATTTGGAAGTTCATCTATTAATGCTAAATCATCTTTAGTCATTCCATCTTCAATACGTTTTTGAATATTCTCATTAGCTATAAAACTAATAAAGTCCATATCATTGGTCGCTCCTTTTATTCCATTGGAAATAAAAACATCTTTAAAACCATCGTTATTTAAATCTGCAATAAGCGGCGCCCAACTCCATTCAGTGGCAGCAATTCCAGAAAAGAATGCTATTTCACTAAAATTATCATTCCCTCTATTGAGTTGCAACGCATTTTGCATATACTGAGGATAATATCCATTTTTAAGATATTGGTTATATATGTTAAATCCATGTTCTGTTCCAGAAGATTTATAGGTGGTTAGATCTTCAGGCAGCATGTCCAATGACAAAACATCAGCTAAACCATCATTATTGATATCAGCAATATCAATACCCATAGAAAAATGGGATGTATGTTGAATTGTATTGTTTTCGGATGTAATTATTTCTTTGAATGTTCCATTTTTTTGATTGACATACAAGTAATCATTCTCAAAAAAATCATTCCCAACATAAATATCTGGATATCCATCATTTGTAACATCGTTGATACTGATACCTAATCCATATCCAATAGGACCTTGAAAAACACCCACTTCTGAGGAAACATTCTGATACTTTCCATTATCATTTCTATATAACCTATCTCCTGATAAAGAATCAATCTGTTTTCTCTTAGATCCTCTTCCATAAGAACGATTAGGGTGTACAGAGTGGTTTAAAAGATACATATCCAAATCCCCATCCAGATCATAATCAAAAAAACTAGCTTGTGTTGAGAAACTGGATATATCAAGATTATAATGAGCAGCTTGCTCTTTAAATACTGGTATACTATCACTATCCAAACCTTGATTTACGAACAACTTATTCTTTCCAGTCATCCCTCTATAGTTTCCAATTTTACATACATAAATATCCTGTAAACCATCACTATTTATGTCTACCACTGTTACTCCTGTTGACCAGCCATCCTGATCTTTTAAAAGCTCTGAAGTAATTTTTTCAAAATGAAAGTCTTTCCTATTTATGTAGAGTTCATTTTCTTTCTGATTAGAAATAAAATATAAATCTTCCCAACCATCATTATTAAAATCAGCAACTGCTACTCCCGCTCCATTGTAGAAATAAAGGTATCTCAGAATATTAAGTTCCGGAGTACTTTCTAGTCTATTTTGAAAAGTAATACCTGTTTCTTTTTTTGGCAGCAGCTCGAAAAAATACTTTTCGTTTTCTTCTTTTTTACATGAAATCAAAAGAATCACGAAAAGCACACTAAGTCTTATATTTTTTAGGTAATTAATCAACTATTTTGAATACGTTAAAATATAATAATTAGTAGAGCCCTTCAATTATTGAAGGGCTCTACTCTAACAAATCTTAGCAATTTAATATGTTAGTAACCAGGGTTTTGTGACAAATTAGGATTAGAGATAAGTGCTACCTGAGGGATAGGGAATAATACTCTAAATTCTTCGGTACTACTTTTAAGACCCCAAGTCTCTGTAAATTTACCAAAACGAATTTGGTCATTACGTCTCCAGAATTCTTTATACAACTCTCTTCCTCTTTCATCCAGAATATCTTGTTCTGTTAATGCTCCTAATGCATTGGAAGTATTTCTTATAGTTCTTAACTCATTTACCATTGCTAATGCATCATCTCCTGAAGCTCCACCTCTAAATATTGCTTCAGCTTTCATTAAATGAGCATCTGCATATCTAAATACAATTTCGTGGTTTGTAAAAGAACCATTATCTGGGTGATATTTGATAGTACGAATTCCTGTTCTTTCATCATTACCTAATAAACCTGGGAAATCTCTTGTAAATATAAGCGGTTGTCCTGGTCTATCTGTTAATGAAGCACCATTTTCATCGTACTGCTGTCCTACTAAGAAACCAAATCCAATACCTTGAAAAGATCCATCTGTAGGAACAAAACCTCTTCTTTCTTCTTGTCCACTACCTGGAACATTGGTGTTAGGATCACCCTCAAAAAGGTCATAAAATTCTGCTAAAGTAGACCAACCATTCCATCCACCTCCGTCATTACCTTCAGCGTTTTGATTATAGTGTAATCCATTCCATATTCTATTTCCAACACCTGTCTCTGCAAACCAAATAGTTTCGTTATCTACATCTTCCTTGAAAATATCAAAATATCCAGCTTGTAATGCAAAACCATCAGCGGCAATAGCATCAACTGCATTCACTACAGCTGTCATATCCGCTGCGTCTGGTGTACCTGATCCGTTATAAATATGTCTATTCAATAACACTTTTGCTAGTAAGTAATTCCCAGCTGCTCTAGAAGCTCTATTGGTAGAAGCACTAGGTCCCACAACTGGTAAATCAGGAATAGCCTCATTAAGGTCTGTAATCACGAAATCTAAAGCTTCTGCTCTTGTAAATACTCTTGGATCAATTTCTGGACCTTCATCTGGCTCCCTGAATGGTACTTGTCCGTACATATCCATAATCCAGAACATACTGAATGCTCTTAAAAATTTAGCCTGTGCTAATTGTGTAGCATCAGCACCACTTCTTGGATCAATAATCTCCGTAGTATTAAATACATTCGTATTTAGGTTATTCCAGTTATTCAATACAAATGGGTGAATCGAGCTCCAAGTGTGCTCATGTAGATTCCTCCATAATCCATTATCGCCCCAGTCAGTTCCTCTGGTAGGAACTAATAATTCATCAGAAGTTACTTCATTCAGAGCGTATAAATCTGCCTGATTTCCGATCTGACCATATAATGAATTATATACATTCGTAACTGCTGCATCTACATCTCCAACACCGGAAAATTCACCAGTTAGGTTTTCTATCACAGAATCTGTGGGTTCTATCTCCAAATCAGTACAGGAGACTAATAGCATTATTGAGAATAATGCCGATAATCCAAATTTAAATTTCTTTTCTTTCATAATCTTAATTTTTTTAAAAAGTTGCATTTAAACCAAATGTATAGGTTCTTGGTCTTGGAAAGGCTGTATAATCAATACCTGCAGTTGGTATACCATTTAATGGCGCACTTACACTAACTTCAGGATCTAACCCACTATAATCGGTAATAACGAAAAGGTTTTGTCCATTAGCAAAAAGTCGAAGACTTTTAAAAAGTCCATCTCCTGATAATGGCCAATTATATCCAATTGAAGCAGTTTGCAATCTTAAGAAATCTCCTTTTTCAAGGAAACGAGTAGAAACATCAGGAGCGTTAGCAGCAGATTCACCGTTTGTTAATACATCTACGGTAACATTTCTTCCTCCATTAATACTTCCTGCTGTAAAAAATGCATTGGCAGTATTGTTATAGATATAATGACCATACTGTCCTGCAAAATTTAATGCAGCATCCCAGTTTTTATAATTAAAACTAGTTGTAATACCAACGTTAAAATCAGGAAGTGCGCTTTTACCCACAAACTCTTGTATATCTCCATTAGGATAAATAGATTGTCCGTCTGCATCAAATCCTGCAAATTCTCTTAAGAAATAAGAAAACAATGGTTGATCTTCTGCCAATAACTGGGCAAATGCACCTGTAAGTCCCTGACCACTAATTTGTCCTGAAGGAATCTGATCATTAAAGTTTTGAAGTTCATTTTTATTGTAAGCAATATTAAATCCAAAATTCCAATTTAAATCTTCCTTTTGAATGATATCGTAATTTATAGCAAATTCCACCCCTTGGTTAATTACATTACCATCAATATTAGTAAAACTAAACGGTTGTGGCGTTGGTTGAGCATTTGCAGCACTTAACAATAAATCTTTGGTGTCTTTATGATAAAAATCTATTGTACCTGTTAAACGATCAGCAAAGAAACCAAAATCGATACCCACATTGGCCTGACTTGTTTCTTCCCATTTCAAATCATCATTAACAAAAGAAACCTGGCTTGTTCCAGGAGCGTTAATTACTCCATCTTGAGCAATACCACCTGGACTAAATCTACGTCTAATTGTGAAGTTACCAAATCCAAGTCCATCCTGATTTCCAGTAATACCATATCCAAGTCTTAATTTAAGAGTTGAGAATGCTTCTCCAACAAAATCTTCTTGATCTAACTTCCAAGCAAATGCTCCAGAAGGGAAATAACCATATTGATTATTAGGACCGAATCTAGAAGAACCATCCGCTCTAACTGTAGCCGTTATGATATATTTGTCTGCAATAGAGTAGATTCCTCTTACAAAATAAGATTGTAACTCATCTGTAAAATCAAATGTATCTCCTAATACTGAAGATACAGGAGTCAAAGGAGCAATTAATGCTTCTCCTTGTACTATATCTGGGAAAAGTCTATTAACAAAAGATCCATTAGGAGCTACTCCATATTGTTGGAATGACCCTTCTATGGAATTTTCAATCAAATCCGCGGAGATTTCAAGACTCTCTCCCATTCGATTTAAATCGGTTGTACCAAAACCAAAACCTTGAACAGTTCTACCTTTTCTTCCAAAATCTTGGTAAGAAAATCCTGCTAGTGCAGATAATTTAGAATTTCCAAACTCCTTTTCATAATTAATGGTGATTTCCATCAATCTATTCTCAACATCAATATCATTTAGTGTTCCTCGCCCATTACCAGGAGCACCATTATTGAAACCTGTTATATTTCCAGATAACACATTAATAGCCGTAGATTCGGAGTTATCATATCCTAAATTAACCTTTGCACTTAACTCTGGCGTAATTGCATATTCTGCAGAAAAATTAACAAGATATCTATTTGTTTTTGTCTCGTTTTGGCTAAAATTTAATAATGCTAAGGGATTAATAAAGGATCCACCAGGAACAAAGCCTGTAGATGCTGGCCATGTAGGATTTGCAGAATACGCTGCTCCTAATAAATCTCCCTGAAAACCAGCATTATTTGTAATTGGTGGCGCTTCATCATTTACTCTTGATAAGGTACCTTGAAGATTTAATTTTAATTTATTATTAAAAAATCTATGAGTAGCATTAATTCTTCCAGTAATTCTTTCTAAGGAACTTTTTTCAACAACACCAAATTGTTTCCCATACCCAAAAGAAGCTCTTACATTTCCATTTTGATAATTATGAGAATACGACAAACTATGGTTAGAAGAAGTCGCTTTTCTTGTTATTTCATCTTGCCAATCAGTATTCGCTCCAAAATCTTGTGCAGAAACATTTCCTCCAAACTGATCGATTGCTGCTAAATACTGTTGTCTATTTAATAAATCAAATTCTTCAGCAGGTTTAGCAATACTAATAGTTGAGGAATATTCAAATACACCTTTTGGCGCTCCTCTACCCGCTTTGGTTGTTATAATAACAACTCCATTTGCACCTCTTGATCCATATATTGCAGTAGCGGAAGCATCTTTAAGGATACTTACACTTTCTATATCATTTGGATTTAAGAAATTAAGAGGGTTTCTTGCAGAACTAGTTCCAATACCCAAATCACTACCTCCGGCGGCAGTATCATCTCCAGCTAATGGAACTCCATCAACCACAAATAATGGATTATTATTAGATCTAACAGATGTTGTACCTCTAATTCTTAATGCTACCCCTGCTCCAGGTTCACCACTAGYCTGAGTAATTTGCACCCCAGCAGTTTTACCTTGAATAAGTTGTTCTGGTGAAGCTATGGAACCAGCATTAAAATCCTCGGAAGTTACTACAGCTACAGAACCTGTTGCATCTTTTATGGATTGTGTTCCATAACCAATAACAACAACAGCTTCCAATTCTGCGGCATTTTCTTCCATGGTAACGTTAATAGTAGTTCTACCACTAACTTCGACGGCCTTCGTCTGGAAACCAACATAGCTAAAAATCAATGTTGCATCTTCAGGCACGTTGTTTAGTGTGTAGTTTCCATCAAAATCGGAAACTGCCCCATTTGAAGTCCCCCTAACAAGGACATTTACCCCAGGAACTGGACCATTTGCATCGGAAATCACCCCTGTAACCGTGATTTGTGCAAACATCAGATTCCCTGAAATAAATACTAAAAGAAACATGAGTTTTTTAAGTATCATACTTTTCATAATTTAGAGTTTGATTAAATTTAAATATTTAGTTGTTAATTATTACTACGTTTATCGTTAAAAAAATAAATTTTATTTAAAGTTTTAAGTAACAGGGGCATCTTAGTCTTACTAGAACAATCGACACTTAGCAACTAGAATTTATATCTAAATAAAAAGTTACAATATTAAAACGCCCCTATGTTACCTCTTATGAAGGAGTCGCTATCAGAAAAACTCCTTCGCTAACAAACAAAAACTAATTTCACTTTCTATTCGATTCATATTTGTTTAAAATTAAATTATCCAACATCAAGGATTAAACCTTGATATGGCTTAAGAATTACTTTATCCTCTTTGGTGGCAATATCATTATAGTTATTGACAAGAACTTTATATTCTTCAGTCATAGTTAAAGAACTAATTTCCTGATTTAATTCAGTGAAATTAAGAGCAACGATTATTGACTTTTTTGCTAAGCTCTTTTTGTAGATATATAAATTTTGATTATCAAACTCTATTTCTTCAAAATCCCCAAAAACAAATACATCGTATTGCTTTCTAATCTTTAATAGATTCCTATAAAAGTTTAAGATGGAATTCTCGTCTTTATCTTGATATTGCACATTTATTTTATCACTGTTAGGGTTCACCCTTAACCAAGGTTCTTTTATAGAAAAACCTCCATTTATTTCATCATTCCATTGCACTGGTGTTCTTGCATTATCCCTACCTTCCTTGTTAATCATTTCTAATGCAACCTCCTTGCTAAACTTTTGGTTCTCTAAATTTTCATTATAAAAATTTAAAGATTGAACATCTTTTACCTCATTAATGGTTTCTAAAGAAATATTTGTCATTCCGATTTCATCACCTTGATAAATATTTAAAGTACCATTTTGAGTTGACAACATTGTTATAAGCATCTTTGCTGACTCTACATGAAACTCTTTATCATTACCAAATCTGGAAACCATTCTAGCAAAATCATGATTCCCCATGGCGTTAGCAATCCATCCTGAATTATGAATTGCATCTCTCCACTTTTTAAAGATTCTTTTCATCTGCACTAGATCAAAAGGGGAAACTTCTTCAAATTTTCCATTTACAATTGTACATTCCAGAATATCAAAATGGTACAACATATCTAGTTCCTTTCTATCAGTATTTACATATAATCCTGCATTATCTTCATTAATTCCTACTCCTTCAGCTAAGGAAAAGGCATCATATTTACTGATTACCTTTTCTGTCATTTCTTTTAAATATTTATGCACCGTAGGACCATTGGCATATACCTGCTCTATAATTTTTCTAAAACCCACATTCGGAGCATTAGGATATCCAATAGGTTTCGATATCAATGGAATTACGTCCATTCTAAATCCATCAACTCCTTTATTCAACCAAAATCGCATCGCATCATAAATCTCCTCTCGAACTTTAGGATTTTCCCAATTCAAATCTGGTTGCTTCTTTGTAAAAAGATGCAAATAATACTCGCCAGTATTTTCGTCCAATTCCCATGCACTGCCTCCAAAAAAAGACATCCAATTATTAGGAGGCCCTCCATCTTTTGCTGGCTTATGCCAATGAAAGTAATCTCTAAAAGGGTTGTCTTTTGATTTTCTTGCTTCTTCAAACCATTTATGCTCATCAGAACAATGATTTGCAACAAGATCTAATATAAGTTTCATACCCCTATCATGAATGCCTTTCAGCAGCTCATCAAAATCATCCATTGAACCAAACTCTGGCATGATAGCGCAATAATCACTAATATCATATCCATTATCATCATTTGGCGAACTAAAAATTGGACTTAACCAGATTATATCAACATGCAAACTTTGTATGTAATCCAATTTTTCAATAATCCCTCTTAAGTCACCAATACCATCATTATTACTATCATTAAAACTTCGAGGGTATATCTGATAGATCGTTCCTTTTTTAAACCAAGTTAATTTCACCTAATTATTTTTTGTTTTTAAACAAGCTCTTTATATTACTTCAAATCATTTTGATTCTATACAACTGAAATCTTCAAAAACATACAAAACAACCAATTCGATAAAAAAACAGTTAAAATATATTAGTATTGATATTTATTACACCATTTGATTACCAAAACTACAATATTATTTATATAGAATTTCTAAAATCTAAATCTTTACATTACCTTAACAAACTAAACTTAACCATTTACAAAACATTATAATGACTTGTTTTTTAGATACTTAACCCACTTCATTAAATTATCAAATTCAATAATAAATAAAGAAATCAATCGATTAAGTATAGATTTTATATAGACAAAGGCTTAACAATTTTCTATACATTTAAGAAAAAATTACCAATAAACTTCTTATCAAACCTGTTTTGAATTTCTCTAAAAAATACATGCTTTAATTTTATTTATTATAAATTAGCGTAGGTAGTTCAAATACAAAATTTGTATGTTTATTTTGGGGAAGGTTGTATAAATCAAAAGTTTAAACATGTATTTATTTGAAAACTTTTGAATTTTATATATGAATACAAAGTACATAACAATTGATCTCCCGAGAAAGTAAATCTGTTATTAAAAATAATACAAACGTTTGTATTATTGTATTTTTAGCAAAATAAGAGATTTGTTGATAATTTTTTAATACTAATTTTAATGAGTTTTAAAAAAAGAAGGGTTAAACTTGAGGATATCGCAAGAAAACTTAATATTTCTATTGCAACCGTATCTCGAGCTCTTGATAAAAATCCTAGGGTCAAAAGAAGCACACAAGAAAAAGTTTTTATAACGGCAAAAGAGATGGGTTACATGCCTAATCAAATTGCAAAAAGCTTAAGTTCTGGGAAGACACATATTATTGGCGTTCTCATTCCTAGATATGATGAACCTTTTTTTATTGAGGTTTGCAGAGGAATTGACCAGTATGCTCGTAATCATAACTATAAAATATTGATAAGTTCTTCTAGAAATTCATATGAATTTGAAAAAGAAAACCTTATTTCATTTGAAAGAGGGCTTGTTGATGGTATTATATTATCACCAACACATGAAACCGAAAATGTTGCCCATTTAAAAGATCTAATTGGTAAAGGAATGCCTATGGTTCTGTTTGATAACATAAGAGAAGAAGTTTCTGGTGCGGATCATGTGATGATCGATGATGAGAAAGCTTCTTTTCAGGCAGTAGAGTTTTTAATTCAAAAAGGAAAGAGAAAAATTGCTTTTATAGGCGGTATTAAACAAAAAAAAGTATTTCAAGACAGGTTTAAAGGATATATAGCTGCTTTGGATCGACACAACATCATTTATGATGAACGACTAGTATTACATTGTAATTCTCTCGATAGAGAGTTCGAAGACAAAGAAATATTAAGTTTCTTTAAAAACTTAAAAATTAATCCTGATGCTGTTTTTACATGCACTGATAATTATGGATTATTAACCATGAAAACCCTATTAAAAACTGGAAAAAAAATCCCTCAAGAAGTTGCAGTAATAGGTTTTGGAGATTTAGGTCTTGGTGAAGTATTTGTACCTACATTAACTTGTGTTTCACAGCCCAGTTTTGAAATGGGACAAAAAGCTGCAGAACTCCTCATCAAACAGCTAAACGAACCTGAAGATAGTATTCACAAAAAAACTATTGTAAAGTTAAATACCCAATTAATTGAACGAGAAAGCACCTAAGAAAACAGTTTCAGTTACTACATAATTTTTATCAAATTCTTAATTTTTAACAAAAAAAGATAATACAAACGCTTACATTTCTTCAACATATTGTATTATTTCTATTTTAAAAATTTGTTTACTACCTTGTGTAAACTATCTATTATCAGACATCTACATTTTATTTCACAAAATCTCTTAATTATGTTATCAAAGAATATAAGTTCTTGGCTTTCATTATCTATGTGCTTTTTCACTATCATCACTGCACTAGCACAAAAAGATGGATGGACATTAACCACAACCAACAATCAAAACTATACAGGAGTGGTCTCTGCTAATGGAAGAATTGGTATTTTACCATCTTCTAATATATTAGAAACTGATAAAATCATACTGAATAACGTTTATGATAAAGAATCTCCTCTTGGAGTAAGCAGAATCTTGTTAGGAATGAATTTCGGAAATCTTGATCTGTTCATTGATGGCACCAAATTGGATAATAATAACATTAGCAATTGGAAACAAACCTTAAACATGAAGGAGGCTAGCTTTACGACCTCTTTCTCCTTTAAATCAATAGCCGAAATTTCTTACACGATCTATGCACTTAGAAATGTACCATACTCTGGGTACATAGATTTTGAGATCAAAGCAAACCAAAATATCGATCTTAAAGTAGTAGGAAAAATACAAACTCCAGAAGAATACTTACAACCATTAAGTACTTTTAGAGTTCTTAAAGATTTAGAAACTACAATGCCCATTTTACAAACCGTTGCAAAAAGCAGATTGGGTAGACATACAGTTGGTACATCGGCAACATTTATATGGCATGATATTAACTCTACAAGAGAAAATCAACGTCCCGAATTAATCCATAATAAGGTTTCCGAATACAACAATCATCTATCTTTTGAAAAAAAGGTTTCCAAAGGAGAAAATTACCAATTCGCCTGGACTGCAGCTCAATGCTCCACTCAAGATTTCTTCGACCCACAAAGTGAAAGCGAACGTTTCGTAATTTTTAATTTATTGACCCCAAGAAAAGATTTATTAAATCAGCATAAAAAATTATGGAGTGATTTATGGAAGGGAGACATCATCATCGAAGGAGATCTACAGTCTCAATTGGATGTTCGACTAGCTTTATATCATTTATATGCATTCTCCAGAGGTGATTCTGATCTTAGTATTGCACCTATGGGGTTAAGCTCTCAAAACTATAATGGACATATTTTCTGGGATACGGAATTATGGATGTATCCACCGCTGTTAGTTCTTAATCAAGACATTGCACGTTCTTTAGTTAACTATAGGTCTGATCGACTTGATGTTGCAAAAAGAAAAGCGATTAATTTTGGATATAAAGGAGCTATGTTTCCTTGGGAAAGTGATGATACTGGAGAGGAAGCTACCCCTGCATGGGCTTTGACAGGAACGTTTGAACATCATATAACTGCCGATATCGGAATAGCTTTCTGGAATTATTACAGGGTAACAAAGAATAAAAAATGGTTGCAGGAAAGAGGTTATCCATTATTAAAAGAAGTTGCAGATTATTGGGTTAGTAGATCTACTAAAAATTCCGATGGATCTTATTCTATTAAAAATGTAGTAGGTGCTAATGAGTTTGCCCCTAATGTAGATGATAACGCATTTACTAATGGATCTGCTATTACTTGCTTACAATATGCAACCCTAGCCGCAACCGAAATTGGTATCTCTCCAAATAAATCCTGGAATGAAGTAGCAGATAAAATCATCATTCATAAGTTTAAAGACGGAACTACAAAAGAACATCGTGATTACTCTGGAGATAGAATAAAACAAGCAGATGTTAACCTATTATCATATCCTCTAGATATTATTACTGACAAGGAGACAATTTTAAAAGATTTGGCGTATTACGAACCAAAACTTGCAAAAGAAGGTCCCGCTATGGCACAAAGTGTATTTGCAGTCATCTATGCACGTCTAGGTGATGCAGAAAATGCTTTTCGACTTTTTAAAAGAAGTTATGAACCAAATAAAAGACCTCCTTTTGGAGCACTTGCAGAAGCAGCTACAAGTAACAATCCTTATTTTGCTACAGGAGCAGGAGGAATGTTACAAACGGTAATCTTTGGTTTTGGCGGATTACATCTAACTGATAACGGTATCATTCAGAAAAAACCAATACTACCTTCTGCTTGGAAAAAACTTACAATTACTGGAGTTGGGACAGAAAATAAGACTTATGTAATCGAATAAATTTAATTTGTAGAATCTCTAAGTATTAATGAAGTTTTTACAATTTCTGTACTTGTCTTATAACTGGTTTCTTCGGTATTTGATAATCTATCTAATAGTATTCTTGCTGCCCTAGATCCCAAATCTTCCGCATGCTGAGAAACTGTCGTTAATTTAGGATAAGAATGCTTAGATAATATTCCATCAGTAAAACCAATTACCGAAATATCTTTTGGTATTTTGTATCCTAATTTATTTGCCATATTAATAGCAACCGCAGCAGCTGTTTCGTCTAGACCAAGCACTGCATCTATTTCATTATTCTTAAGAAAGGATTCTATATCCTTTTCTTCCAATTCTATATCTTTTATAGGCAATTCGATAAGAGACACCCCTTCATTTCTAGCCACTTCTTCGTGAGCTCCTTCCAACCTTAACCTCCCAACACTTAAATCAAAAATAGTAGAAATAATAGCTATTTTTCTGCAACCTGTTTTGATCAGATGTTGTACAGCAGTTTTCGAAGCATCCTTATCATCCACAATAACCTTATCACAATCCACTTCTGTACTTACACGATCAAACATAATAAGTGGCACATTATCTCTTTTTAAATCTTTGAGATGATCTAATTTATTAAGCATCTGAGTTTCCTTACTTAATGCTAAAATAAATCCATCAACACTACTATAATTGAGCATTTCTACGTATTCCACTTCTTTTTTATAAGACTCATTGGTGATACAAGTAACTATCTTATAACCATTTTGTGAAGCTTCTTGTTCAATCCCAAAAAGGACTTTAGCATAAAAATGATTAAGAATTTCTGGCAATAACACACCTATAGTATTTGTTTTATTGCTTTTTAAACTTACCGCAAGAGCGTTTGGTTTGTAATTGTAGAAGTTAGCTAATTCATGAACCCTATTAATCGTTTTTTGACTTATTTCGGAATCATTCTTCAATGACTTAGAAACAGTTGAAATGGATAGGTTCAATTCTTTTGCAAGCTGTTTTAGGGTAACCTTTTTCCTCATGACGGTGTGATTAGAAATTCCTTATTTAAGACTTATAAGAATATTAGTCAAATTATCTTTGGAATCTAAATTAAGCTTTTTTCTTAACCTATGCCTGCTTACATCGACACTTTGTGAACTTATTCCTAATAGCGGTGCAATTTCTTTGGAGGAGAGATTCATTTTTAGATATGCACATAACCTTAAATCCTTAGAAGTAAGATTGGGATAATTTTTCGAAAGTTTTTCGTAAAATTCT
The DNA here is from genome assembly GCF_019295435.1 of Aquimarina litoralis. Lineage (GTDB taxonomy): Bacteria > Bacteroidota > Bacteroidia > Flavobacteriales > Flavobacteriaceae > Aquimarina > Aquimarina litoralis_A. The sequence continues at coordinate 35,075 of NZ_WEKL01000011.1, read as the reverse complement.
TGATGAGACTTATCAAAATTAATCTCGAATAGTTTGCTCTCTTTATCCGTAATATAATAATCTACCAATCTTACCAATTCATTATAGCTATTAGTAGGTAACTTTTGGTCAGAAGAATCTTGTACCTTTACTATCTTATCTCTGATCTTTTTAAGAATTTTATTTTTATTGAGATTCACATAGGCAATTTGAGTAAGTTCTCTACTTTTAGCCTTGATCTCGTCTTGTAGTTTTGAATTATTCAATTCAATGATCTTATGTTCCTGTTCAAGCTTTTGGGCTCTATGCTCTTCTTCCTGCTTTTTTAGTCTTCTTGCCTTTTCTTCAAGCAAAATTCTTTCTTGTTTTTTCATCTTATATCGATTAATCCCTCTTACAGAAATAATCAATACCAAAAACAAAAGAAGATATATCATGTATGCCCAATGCGTTCTATATATTGGAGGTTTTATACTAAAATTAAATGTTCCTTCTCTATACTCTCCATTGTATTTTGCTCTTACTTTAAATGTATAATCTCCTTCTTTGAGGTTATATAATGTTTGTTTAGTAGTCGTAGTTTCATTACTCCATTCACCATCATTTAGACTGGTTTGATATTCTATTTCTTGTCCGTAAATGGGTAATGCATAATTAATTCTAAGATCATTATCGGAAAATGCTATTTTAGCTCCAGAATCATATGAATTTCCATTATTTACAGAAACGAAGTTCCTAATTAAAATATCACTCTTAATACTTTCCGTAATGGTATTCTTATTTTTAGAATACATTGCAAAACCGTTAAAAACAGGAATCACCTTATTTGAATCACTTAAAGAAAAAACATTTAAAACATCTGGTACTAATTGATCTTTTAGCTCATGCAGTACCATCAAATTCTGTGAGTTTTCTACCGCGATTTTATCATTGCTGACGTACCAAGTCTCATCTCCTTTTTTGAAAATTTTAGGAGCATACCCTTGATTTGTTCCAATTTCTTCTTTTGTAAAAGAACTGGTACTATTAGAATATGTATAAGCATGATAATTTGAGGTTATAACAATATTACCATTAATCATTGAAAGAGATATTCTATCTCCATCAAATTCGGTTACCGAATAGAATGCTAGTTTTTTTAGCTTTTTTTCGACATAGTCTAATTCAAACTTAAATACTCCATTACTATGAAGCGCAACCCAAATATGATTTTCTTTATCTACTTCTAAATATCTTCCAGACTTTTCAAAACCAGCAAGTTTATATCCTTCCCATTGCCCTTCTTTCTTTTGGTACAATGATATTCCATTATAATTTCCGGATACTATCGCATTTTCACCTTCTGAAAGCCTATATTTTCTAAAATTCCAAGCTCCTAAGTCCTCTCCCATTCGAGTCAACTCTTTACCTTGCAATTCATAAGCACCTTTATCATGACCAACATAAACATCTCCATTTACTTTTTCTATATTCCAAACCTGACCGTTCAATAATAATTCAAAATCATTATTAGAATCTGAAACATCAGCATTACCTACGTAAAGTCCTTGATTTGTTCCAAGGTATGATAGGTTTTGATCTTTAACTACGGCATACGTTGTACCTAATTCCCCAAAATAATCGTAGTAATAGGTAAGCGGTGAGTTTAATTTCACATGATCTACTCCATAATCAAGTGCCAACCATAGATTATCTTCATAATCCTGATAAATAGACAATATAGTGTTGTTTTGCAGTCCGTTTCTTTTATTGATATTACGGGTTTCTCCTGTATTAAGATCTAAAATATACAATCCATTAGAAACTGTACCTAGAGCAATTCTATCATCATTAAGCTTAAGAAAAGAGAATATTTGTGCTTTTTGGACTTCTTCAGACACTGTAAAATTAATCGGAAAAAGTTTACCTTCTACAACTTTATAAAGTCCTTTAGTATCCGTTATAACGATTAAATCATCCTCTATTTTAGTTACACCAACGATATTTTCATTTAAGTTCGGATCACTTATTACAGGTATTAAATTTGTTTCTTGAAGTTTAAAAACCCCATATTTTAAATCGTTTACATATATATCATTATCAATACTATAACTCCATTTGAAGCGATATGGAGCTGGAATTTTAGTTATAATATTCCCTTGATTTACGTATAAATTTCTAAAAGTTTGAAAAACGATCTCATTGTTGATAAAATGCGTTCTCCAATATTCCTCAATATCAGCTGCTACATCTTTTTTATTGTTTCTTAATGGCTGAACTTTATAGCCCTCATAGCCATTTTTAATTAACATCCCATGATGTTCATCTGCACCAAAGTAAATTGTATCTTTATTCTTAACAAAAAGACTTCTATTTACCATTTCTGGATTTGTATCCACAGATGTCCAATCAGTACCATCAAAAATTAAAACTTGATTCCCATTTGCTATATACACAAGTCCATTCTCATCTTGCTTAACATCCCAAGATTGCGCATTAAACCCCATGTTTTTAGTATCATAATGGGTTATTTTGGGTAGTGTTTTACTCTTTATCGATTGAGAAAAAACCGAGAATGATAAAAAATAAAATATAATAAAAAGACGATACATTGGATGAGTTTTTACATAAGTAGGCTTATCAAATATACCATTAAAATCTTAACATACCTTATTTACTCTTTGTTTATAAGATATCAATAAGGTATGCTATACTTTCATATCATTAAAATACGGATAATGATTATTTATATTATTTAAGCCTAATTTTTTTCTTTAGATCACCAATAGTAATTTCAAAATCTCCTGGTTCGGCAATTGTCTCTAGTGCATCGTTTACAAAAGATAATTCTTCTTTTGTAATTTTAAATGAGACTACTTTAGACTCTCCTTCATTCAATTCAATTTTCTCATATCCTTTTAAAGCTCTAACTTCTGGAGTTATACTAGCATATAGGTCACTGATAAAAAGTAATACAGCCTCTTTTCCTTTTCTATTTCCAGTATTGGCGACTTTCACAGAAACATCAATAGAACCATCTTGTGTCATTTCATCAGCGCTTATAGATAAGTCGCTATACTCAAAGCTTGTATAAGATAGTCCATCACCGAATTCATACTGCTGGTCATAATCTGCATCATAGTAATTAGGAATTGAAATATTATCTGAATGCTTATGATTATAATTCACTAATGCATGCGGATGTTTAGGATAATTTATAGGCAACCTTCCTGAAGGATTTTCTATACCAAACAATAAGTCACCTAAAGCATCTGCTCCATGATTACCAGGCAAATACCCCATAAAAACAGCATCTACCAAAGGCTCTATTTCATTAAAAATTATTGGTCTTCCTTCTAGCAATACAAGTATAATCTTTTTACCAGTTTTTGCTAAAGCTTTGGTTAATTCAATTTGATCTTTTGGTAATACAATGGAATTCGTATTACCTGGAGTTTCTGTATATGAATTCTCTCCTAAGCATAACAAAATCACATCAGATTGTTTTGCCGCTTTTACCGCGGCATCAATATTCTTTTTATCTTCAAAAACAACTTCTTTTAGCGTACTACTATCAACACTGTTGTTTTCTTTAAACGAAACTCCTTGAACAAAAGTGGCATTTCCCATACCTACTAATGCTTCAGCAATTGTATTTTTATCTTTGGCATAATTATCGGCTTCACTACCTTGCCAATTATAAGACCAACCTCCATTTAATGATCTCATTGTATTCGCAGTAGGTCCTGTCACCAAGATTTTTGTCCCTTTTTCAAGTGGTAAAATATTACTCGTGTTTTTCAGCAACGTAAAAGATTCTAAGGCAGCTTTTTTACTTACAGCTGCAAATTTATCAGATCCAAAATCTGGGTAATTTTTAGGATCTGTAACTGGATTTTCGAACAATCCTAATTGCATCTTTACTCTTAATATTCTAGTAACTGCGCTATTAATTCTTTCTTCAGAGACACTACCTTCATTTACTAGTTCTACCAAAAGTTCTGCAAATTCAAAATCATGTGGTACCATGCTCATATCTATACCCGCATTTACCGACATTCTAATTGCATCTTTGATAGTTTCTGCAACTTTATGTCTTGTGTGCAGATAATTAATATCGGCCCAATCAGTTACTGCTAGACCTTTAAATCCGAGTTCACCTCGAAGCACATCAGTTAATAGAAATTTACTGGCATGTACTGGAACTCCATTTATTTCTCCAGAATTAATCATTAACGTCACCGATCCTGCATCTACTGCCGCTTTAAATGCCGGTAAAAAATATTGTCTTAATTCCCTTTCTGGAATCCAAGCAGGTGTACGATCTTTACCAGATAATGGAACACTATATCCTAAATAATGTTTCATACAAGAAGCTACGGTATAAGGATCTCCGAGATTTCCTTGATAACCTTCTACCATTGCCACACCCATCGTTTTGCCTAAATACACATCCTCACCAAAAGTTTCCCATAACCTTGGCCATAGAGGGTTTCTACCCAATCCTAACACTGGTGAAAAATTCCAAGGAATAGAGGAAGCTCGTGTTTCATAAGCAGAAATTTTAGCTACTTCTTTTACTAAATCTTTATTAAACGTGGCAGCAAGTGCAATCTGCTGAGGAAATAACGTTGCTCCTGTAGTATAATTAACTCCATGAATAGCATCTATACCGTAGATAATAGGAATTTGCCTTGGAGTCTTAGCAGCCTCATCTTGAAATATTTTAATAGTTTTATACCAATCTTGTCTTGATAAAGGAACTCCTGGTGTATTAAGTATAGAACCTACTTTATAAGTGTGAATCGCCTTATGAACTAACACAGAATCTAATTCATAAGGCTGAGCTGAGCTATATTGATTATCTCCTTTAGTAACTACATCTAAAGTAATCTGAGTCATTTGCCCTACTTTCTCTTCCAATGTCATTTCTGAAAGCAATTTGGAAACTTTTTTATCTATTTCTGTATTCATAGAAGGTTCTTCAGTGATTACTTTATTACTTTCTTCTTCAGGTGATTTAGAATTACAACTTACTACTAAAACAACAAGTGCTATTATATATATTTTACGCATCATTTATTTTTTAAAAGAAAAACTACTTTCTAATTCAGTTTTTGAACTACCCCCAACAAAAACTTTAAAATCTCCTGGTTCTGCTTCCCACTTCTTATTTGCAGTATAAAAGTGAATTGTTTTTTCGTCAATTGTAAAAGTTACTGTCTTACTTTCTTGTGGATTTAATTCTATCATTTGAAATCCTTTCAATTCTTTTACAGGACGTGTTAAACTACCAATAAGATCTCTGGTATATAATTGCACCACTTCTTTTCCTTTCACCTTACCATCATTTTTCACTGTAACTGAAACCGTTATCTTGCCTCCAGAACTAAATGTTGGAGCACTCAGCTTCAAATCTTTATATGTAAAATTAGTATAGCTTAGACCATGTCCAAAAGGAAATAAAGCATCGTTCTTTTCATCGGTATAATGAGACCAAAACACCATTCCATCTTGATTTACGGGTCTTCCAGTATTTTTTATATTGTAATACAATGGCACTTGACCACCATGTCTCGGAAACGATACTGGTAATTTACCGGAAGGATTATAATCCCCAAATAACACATCGGCAATAGCACTTCCTGAAGCTGATCCCAGATGCCAAGTTTCTAGAATTGCAGGAGCTTTTTCAGCAACATCAGAAATAGCCATCGGACGACCATTCATTAATACAACTACAATATTTTTGTTCACAGCATATATGGCATCGAATAGTTTTTGTTGAGGCGCTGTCAACTCAATACTTACTTGACTTCTAGCTTCACCAGATTGAAAAGCTTCTTCTCCTAAAGCCAAAACCACAACTTCTGCATCTTTAGCTACATTAACTGCATTTTCAATACCATCGAAATTATCTCTGTTTACCTTCAGACTTCTTACAAAACTGCGTTCTCCCACTCCGATTTCAACACCCTTTGCATGGGAAACTTTTACAGAACTCGCCACAGCTGACTTAATACCTTCTAATAATGACACTGCAGAATTAGGTGTTGCCATTCCTCTCCAACTTCCAATTGGAGTATCTTTATCATCAGCAAGAGACCCTATAACTGCAATACTTTTTACGTTTTTCTGTAATGGTAATATGTTTTTATCATTCTTTAATAATACGATTGACTTTTTAGCAACATCCCTAGCAACTTCTAAATGTTCTTTAGTATAGATATCCTTCTTCTCTCTTTCCTCATTACTATATCTAAAAGGATCATCAAATAAACCTAATTCAAATTTCACTTTTAAAATACGTCTAGCAGCATCTTCAATAAGTTTTTCGTCTACTTTTCCTTCTTTTACTAATTTTTCTAAACCTACCTCATATGCTCTTCCTTCCATATCCATATCGTTTCCTGCATGGATTGCTATATCCGCTGCATGCGTTCTATCTTTTGCATATCCGTGAAAAATCATTTCAGCAATTGACGCCCAATCAGAAACTATAAAACCATCCCAGTTCCATGTATTTTTCAAAATATCTCTTTGTAAACCTTTATGACCTGTTGCTGGTATTCCATCAATTTCATTGAAAGAACTCATCATGGATGCTACACCAGCGTCAACTGCCGCTTTAAAGGGAGGCAACACCGTATTATGTAATTCATATTCTCCGATACTTACTGTATTATAATCTCTTCCTCCTTCAGCAAAACCATATGCAGCAAAATGCTTAGCACACGCTGCTAACGTATTTTCTTTAGACAAATCATCTCCCTGAAAGCCTTGAATTCTTGCTACAGCAATTTTTGAAGCTAAAAACGGGTCTTCTCCAGCTCCTTCCATTACTCTTCCCCATCGAGCATCTCTAGAAATATCCATCATTGGACCAAAAGCCCAATTAATACCAGATGCAGTGGCTTCTTTAGCAGCAATAGCAGATGATTTTTTGATAGCCTCTAAATCCCAACTGGCACTTTCTCCGAGCGGAATAGGGAAAATTGTTTTAAAACCATGAATTACATCATATCCGAACAACAATGGAATTTTTAATCTTGAGTTTTCCATTACTGTTTTTTGCAATTCTTTAGTACCCGCTACAGAAGTAGCGTTTAACATAGCACCAACTTCTCCATTTCTTAATTTTTCATATTTTTCTTTGTTGCCCACATCAGAAGGTGGTCCTGTCACATCCCAACTACCATTGTATAATACTAATTGACCTATTTTTTCCTTTAATGTCATTAAGGATATAACAGAATCAACTTTCTTCTCAATATTTTTACTTTGAGAAAAACCTTGTATTGGAGCACTTAGTATTAAACCCAATAGAATTATGGTGCAAATACTATTTTTACTATATTCATTTATAAATCTCACCTATCTTATTTTTTAGTTACAACAAATAAATTTACCTTACTTACTTTCTTAATCTTTATCAGTCTTATTTTTTTAAAATTAGTAAATAAACACTTTAGATTTTTAGTTAGAAATATTGATAAAGCTACAACATTACATTCTAATTTGTGCTAATTAAGCTATCTTAACATTATCAATACATTTGAAATTAATAATTTCAAAAACACTCATATAAATCAAAAAAAACCACTGTTAATCAACAAATTGACATGTTAAATTGTTAAAATAATAGAAAGTTATCAGGAGTCAAAAACAAAAGCTAATAAAGATTAAATAAATATATTACAACAAATTGGTTTAGCTATTATAATTAACAATGCAACATTAGTTTTAGCTATAAAAAACATTTTTTATCTTAACATTTGTGATAAAACTTGTTTATACACTGAAAACCATAATGAAATTTAATACCGTATATTTTTTCTGTATTTTGCAATTGAAATAAGGTATAGTTTTGATAAAAAAACTTAAATAATTAACATTCATTTTTATTTTATCTCCATATTGCTGATTTTAGTCATTATTAATAATTTATAAATTTATTGTAAGTTTTAATCTTTGCATTACGACCAACAATAACATTTGTTTTAAAACAACTCTTATATGTCTAAAACATATTATGATCCTTCGGATCTCAGAAAATTTGGAAAAATAACCGAATGGAGTGAAGAACTTGGAACCAAATTCTTTGATTATTACGGAAAAGTTTTTGAAGATGGTGCTCTAAGTGCTAGAGAAAAATCTTTAATAGCGCTTGCTGTTTCTCACGTAGTAAAATGTCCTTACTGTATTGATGCTTATACAAAAGATGGTCTCCAAAAAGGAATTACAAAAGAGGAAATGATGGAAGCTGTTCACGCTGGTGCAGCTATAGAAAGTGGTGCTACATTGGTACATGGAGTACAAATGATGAATAAATACGAAAAATTGTCGATGTAATTTAATGCAAAGCTATAGCGACAATTTTAATACATATATTTTATGGCTACTAAGTCACTGAAAAAAAGAAATAACGAATTAGCAGATTCACACAGGCAATTAGAAATACTGAACAACGGTATTTTTGCTAATGGAGAATTACCCAAATTTGCAGATAAAATTGCAGAAATTGGTAAAAATCCTTTGCGCCCTAATAAGCTTGAAATACTACAGATCAATGTAGGGTATATGTGTAACCAAGTTTGTGAGCATTGTCATGTAGATGCAGGTCCTGATCGTAAAGAGATTATGACTAAGGAAACAATGATGCAATGCTTAGATGTGATTAGAAAGACAGGAGCGCATACTTTAGATCTGACTGGTGGTGCTCCAGAAATGAATCCTAATTTTAGATGGTTTGTTGAAGAAGCCAGTAAAGCTGGAATTAAGGATTTTATAGTACGCAGTAATTTAACCATCATTAGAGCAAACAAAAAGTACTATGATTTGCCAGATTTTTTCAAAAAGCATAATGTTCACGTGGTTTCCTCAATGCCACACTGGACAAGAGGAAAAACAGACAAACAACGTGGAGATGGAGTTTTTGATAAATCAATAAAAGCACTTCAAGAGTTAAACGAGCGAGGATATGGAATGCCTGATAGCGACTTACGATTGGACTTGGTATATAATCCTTCTGGTGCTTTTTTACCAGGTGATCAAGCCTCTATGGAAAAAGATTTTAAAAAAGCATTACTAGAAGATTTTGGAATTCACTTTCATAATTTGTTTGCAATTACTAATTTACCGATTAGTAGATTTTTGGATTACTTAATTGCTTCTGAGAATTATGAGGATTATATGTATGCTTTGGTAGAAGCATACAATCCTGCAGCTGTAGAGAATGTAATGTGCACAAACACCATTTCTATAAGCTGGGATGGATGGCTTTATGATTGCGATTTTAATCAAATGTTAGATCTTAAAGTAGCAAGTAAAGTGAAACACATTAGTGAATACAATGAAGAATTACTTCAAAATCGAAATATTATAATTTCCCAACATTGTTATGGTTGTACTGCTGGTGCAGGAAGTAGCTGTCAGGGAACTGTTGCGTAAATCAAAATGAAGTTAAAAACTGCCATACTAGTTTTTGCGAACTCCTCAAAACAGGAGGTTCTTAATAAACCTATTTTTGGTGGTGACAGACTTTTTTCGGCACTTAACAAAGCTACTCTTAAGGTTGTAAAAAGCACCGGAATTCCATTTTTTGTTTATACCGAAAAAGACCAAATTGGAAATAGTTTTGGTGAACGTTTTGTAAATGCTCTTCAAGCTACGTATGATCAAGGATTTGAAAATGTAATCACCATAGGTAATGATACTCCACATCTAAGAAAACAACACTTAATAGAAAGTGTAAAGCAACTCGAAAACAAAAACTTTGTCTTAGGTCCATCTGCTGATGGTGGGTTTTACTTAATGGGATTACACAAATCTCAATTCAATAGAAATACGTTTCTGAAACTCCCTTGGCAATCTAAAAACCTAGCTAAGAGCGTTTCACTGCTAATTAAAACTTCAAAAATTGAAGTTGCACAGCTTGAAACTTTATTTGATATCGATACCCTTGAAGATTTACATGTTATTGCTAAGTTGAGTAATAACATTTCTATGCTTCTTAGGAAAATTATCCAAAGTATACTAAGTATCCGTGTTGATATATCCAAACATAGGGGTATTATCAAAAACACATATCAACAAAATTCCTTCTACAATAAAGGTTCTCCTCTTCTTATAGAAAATATTGAGTGCTAATCTACTCATACCATACCATTCTCATTTAAACATTCAGAATAAAACTATTTTTAAAAAAGTAGTTAATTATCAGCAACTATTTTGGTTGAGATGAATCAATCCTTTTTGATATCCCTATAAATTAGGTTAATTATCATTATATGAAGAAAGCAATTTTCAAACTTATTGTTATACTTTTTCCTTTTATTGGAATCGGTCAAGATTCCCTAAATGAATTATTGGAACAGTATAATACTGAAAGTATTCCTTACATCACTGTAAAGGAATTAGAGCCTATCAAAAATGATATTATTCTATTTGATGCTCGAGAACTTGTAGAATATCAAACCAGTCATTTAAAAGGTGCTCTTCATGTAGGGTATGATCATTTTGATGTCAATAAAATAGTTGAACAGAATATCCCAAAAGAATCAAAAATCGTAGTTTACTGTAGTTTGGGCATACGTTCCGAAGATATTTCTGAAAAGCTAAAAGAGATAGGTTATACAAACGTATACAATCTGTATGGTGGAATTTTCGAATGGAAAAATGAAGACAATGAAGTAGTAGATACTAACGACAAAGAAACAAATAAAGTACATGCATTTTCCAAAGAATGGGGAAAATGGTTACTTAAAGGAAAAAAAGTATATAAAAAGTGAAAGAAAAAAGTCTACTAATGATTTTTACCCGAAATCCTGAATTGGGTAAATGTAAAACAAGATTAGCAGCTACCATTGGTAATCAAGCTGCCCTAGAAGTCTATCAAATCCTGTTAGACCACACAGTGAGTATTACGAAAAACTTGACCATRGCAAAAGAAGTACACTACTCCGTACAAGTTAGAGAAAATGATATTTGGGATAATGATATCTATCATAAAAGGTTACAAAATGGTGAAGATCTTGGTTATCGAATGAAAAATGCCTTTCAAGATGGCTTTAATAATGGATATACTAATATTATCATTATAGGAAGCGACATGTATGATCTAAACCAAGAAGACATTGAAAATGCTTTTAGAGCACTCAAAGATCATGACTATGTTATAGGACCTGCAACTGATGGCGGATACTACTTACTAGGAATGAAAGCTATGAACTCTAAAGTTTTCCAAAACAAAAATTGGGGAACTAACACTGTACTTAAAAATACATTAAACGATTTACAACAAACCAATATAAAATTACTGGAAGAACGAAACGATGTTGACTATTATGAAGATATAAAAGACATCTCGGCCTTTCAACACCTATTAAGTTATCAAAATGATTAAATACATCAAGGAAACAACAGAGTACTTACAAGAAAAAGGATTTGAAAACCCAGAAATAGGGATCATCTTAGGAACAGGATTAGGGCAACTACTTAATGAAATTGAAGTGCTAAAAGAAGTAAGCTATAATCATATCCCAAATTTTCCAACAGCTACAGTAGAATTCCATAAAGGGAAATTAATTTATGGAAACCTAGAAGGTAAAAAGGTGGTTGTTATGCAAGGACGTTTTCATTTATATGAAGGATATTCTCTTCAGGATGTTACCTATCCTGTTCGAATTATGCAGAAACTAGGTATCAAAACCTTATTGGTTTCTAACGCTTCTGGTGCCATCAATTTAGATTTCAAAAAAGGAGAATTAATGCTAATTGATGACCATATTAATCTTCAAGGTGGATCCCCACTTGCTTTTAAAGGAGTAGAACAGTTAGGAACCCGTTTTACCGATATGAGTGCTCCTTATGATGTAGATCTTAATCATCAATTGGAAGCCATTGCAAAGGAAAATAATATCACTTTGCATAAAGGTGTATATGCTTCAGTAGTTGGACCACAACTAGAAACACGTGCAGAATATAGATACCTTAAGATAATCGGCGCAGATGCTGTTGGAATGAGCACTGTTCCTGAAATTATTGTAGCCAATCACTTAAATCTAAAAGTAGCAGCAGTTTCTGTACTTACTGATGAATGTGATCCTGATAATTTGCAACCTGTGGATATAGATGAAATTATTGCTATGGCAGGAAAAGCAGAACCAGAAATGATTCTATTGTTTAAAGAACTAATAAAATCTTTATAACAGAATAAGATAAACCCCATTTAATAGTAAAACGAAAGTATAAAATATGAGTTATTTAGAAACCACACACGATGTATATAAAGAGGCAGCATTAACACCAGATGTTGGATTATGTTGTACCACCAACCCTATTTGGGAATTACCAGGACTAAAAATTCCAAAAATAATGCAGGAAATGAATTATGGATGTGGAAGTACGGTAAATGCCAGAGATCTTACCAATAATCCAAAGATTCTATATGTTGGTGTTGGTGGAGGAATGGAATTATTGCAATTTTCCTATTTCTCACGTCAAAAAAATGGTGTTATAGGTGTAGATGTAGTTCAAGAAATGCTAGAAGCCTCTCACAAAAATTTCAAAGAAGCAGAAGAGCAAAATGATTGGTTCAAAAGTGAATTTGTGGATCTTCGATTTGGTGATGCGCTAAACCTTCCTGTTGAGGACAATAGTATCGATGTTGCGGCTCAAAATTGTCTATTCAATATTTTTAAAGAAGAAGATCTTAAGAAAGCTATTGAAGAAATGTACCGAGTTTTAAAACCTCATGGAAGATTGGTAATGAGTGATCCTACTTGTGAACAACCTATGAATGAAACGCTTAGAAATGACGAACGATTAAGAGCTTTATGTTTAAGTGGTAGTCTTCCGATTGCGGATTATGTAAAAGCACTTACTGATGTTGGTTTTGGAACAATTGAGATTAGAGCTCGTAAACCCTATCGTATTTTGGACCCAAAAAATTATGAAACAGACGAATTAATCTATATAGAATCCATTGAAGTTGCAGCTATCAAAGATCCAATGCCAGAAGATGGTCCTTGTATATTTACTGGTAAAGCTGCAATTTATTTTGGAGATGAAGATTACTTTGATGACAAAAAAGGACATGTTTTACTAAAAAATCAACCATTAGCTGTATGTGATAAAACCGCAGCAGCTTTGGGAGATCTAGGAAGAGATGATATCTACATAAGCGAATCCACCTTCCATTATGATGGCGGCGGATGTTGCTAAATTTATTAAGTATGTAAGCATTCATATCCCTAGAACACTATTTAGTTTTGGGGATATGTTTTTTAGAACTTCTTTGCTATGGCCTTTCTAAACTCATACATGATTAAAAACGTAGAACACCATAGTGGGCTCATATTAGTTTTCAATCCTTTTCCTTTCGAAAACCTTATAATTTGTCTTGCGTAAAAACCTCCTTCTGCTGCATCCTCAAATTGTTTGAATCCAGTACGTAAAATCAAGTTTTCTAATCGAGGTAACTTCCCCTTTAGAAAATCCGATATTTGATCTCTATTGGTAATAAAAGGTCGCGCCATTCCAATCAAATCTACTTCTCCATCAGTTAATACTTCATTGCAAAAATCATATGACCTAAAACCACCAGTAATCATGAGTGGGATCGTACTAATCGCTCTTATCTTCTTCGCAAAATCTATAAAATACGCTTCTCTACGTTTTGTACTCTCCTTTAATCCTGAATTTTCTTCATTCATAGTAAAAAAAGCGAGCTTTTCATACGTCCCTCCAGATATTTCTAACAAATCGATCTTTTCCTTATCTAACATTCGAACCACTTCTAATGATTCTTCTTCTGTAAAACCTCCCCTTTGAAAGTCTGCTGAATTTAATTTTACAGCAATTGGAAAATCAGCACCTACTACTTTTCGAACTTCTTTGATAATAGTTAATAATAACCGACTTCTATTTTCTATACTACCTCCCCAACCGTCTTCTCTAATATTGGTAAGTGGAGATAAAAATTGGCTCAATAAATATCCGTGAGCGGCATGGATCTGAACTCCTGTAAAACCTGATTCTTTAGCTAACTTCGCAGCCTTAACAAATCCCTGAATCACCTCTAAAATATCTTGCTCTGTCATAGCTTTTGGCTTCCCAAAAAGTCCTAGCTTTTTTAATTGAACTTCAGAAGGTGCCAAAGGCCTACTTGTTCCAAATTTATTCGTTTGTCTTCCTGAATGTGAAATCTGTACCCAAATATGATTACCATATTTTTTACCTGCTTGCGCCCAAGATTTTAATTTTGGTAACATTTTTTCATCGTCAAAACATACATTCCCAGCTGATTCTAAATGTTTCCGATCTATAACCACATTCCCTGTTATTAACAAACCTGCACCTGTAGAAGACCAATCTTCATATAAGCGTTCATGCCCTTTAACCGGTTCAAAATTAGTATTACTAATACGTTCGGTCATAGCAGATTTCACTAATCTGTTTTTCAATACTGCTCCACAAGGGAGTGTTAAAACTGTACTAATCATATAAAAATAGTTCGATTACAATATTACATATTCGAATGCTAACTTGCAATAAACAATCCACAGGTCGAAAAATAATATCTGTAAGGAATGGCATAGACTTTGGACTAACATCGAGAATTAAACGAATATCTTTATAAAGATTTCGTTATATGGAAAACAATAAATAAATTAAGTGTCAAACCTAACCATTTGGAATAAAACAATAAAAAAATGAAGACCCCAAAACTATTTGTATTTGCAATTATTGCATTCATATCATTACAAACTAATGCTCAACAAAAATTAGATCATGCCATCTGGGATCAGATACTATTAATTAACGTATCTGAAGATGGAAAAGTAGACTATAAAGGATTTATGAGAGATAGCGCTGAGTTATATAAGTACTTCACATATCTTTCTGACAATCCACCAGCAGAAAACTGGAGTAAAGAAGAAAAGTTGGCTTACTGGATCAATGCTTATAATGCTTATACCATAAAACTTATCATTGACAATTACCCATTAAAGAGCATTAAAGACATTAAAAATCCATGGGATAGACAGTTCTTTAAAATTAATGGAGTACTACACAGTTTAAATGAATTGGAACACAAAATTCTTAGAAAACTTGGAGAACCTAGAATTCATTTTGCTATCAATTGTGCTTCCTTTTCTTGTCCAATAGTATGGAATAGAGCATTTACTGCAACCAACGTTAATGATTCCTTAGAAAACTTGACTCGAAACTTTATCAATGATCCTAAAAGAAATACGATCACCGAAGAAGTAGTAGAAGTTTCAAAAATATTTAGTTGGTTTAAAAAAGATTTCAAGATAGATGGTGAAGACGCTAAATCTTTTATTAATAAATACTCTAAAGTTAAAATTGATAAACAAAAAAAGAAAGGGTATAAAAAATATGATTGGAGTTTAAATGAGTAACTTTATACCCTAAATAATAGTTGACCTTTTGAAAATTTCTATCGTCATTCCTATTCTTAATGAAGCGGCTTCTATTTGTAAGCTGCTTTCGCATTTGATAAAAGTTGCACGTTCAAAACATAGCATCAGTGAAATTATTGTTGTCGATGGTGGCAGCATAGACACATCCAAAAAAACGGTCCTTGAATATGCTAAGAATCAAAATACACCAATCAAAGTAGTAGATTCCGAAAAAGGTCGTGCTAAGCAAATGAATACAGGAGCATCGGTTGCGACAGGTGATGTTCTTTATTTTCTTCACGCAGATTCGTTTCCTCCTAAATACTATGATCAAGATATCATAACCGAAATACAGAAAGGTAATGAAGCTGGATGTTTTAGGATGAAGTTTGATTCAAATCATTGGTGGTTACGGTTTTTAGGATGGCTTACAAAGTTTGAAAGTAAACGCTGTCGTGGTGGTGACCAGAGTCAATTTATTACCGCTTCATTATTCAAAGAAATAGAAGGATATGACGAAAATTATATCGTTTATGAGGATAATGACCTGGTAGATCGTCTTTTTGCAATTAACAAATTTGTAATTATCCCAAAATATGTGATTACTTCTGCCAGACGTTATCGAGAAGTTGGAGTTTGGCGACTACAATACCATTTTTTAAATATTCATATGAGACGATGGCTAGGTGCCTCATCCGAAGATTTATATAGGTATTATAAGAAAAAAGTTGTTTCTTAAATCTACTTCTTTATCTTTAGGGAAGTGGAAGCAATACCAATACTTTTAATTGTATTACTCCTTATTGGAGCTATTCAGGGAATCATATTTGGAACCATACTTTGGCAAAAAAAGGGTATACACTATATCTCTAATAGGTTTCTAGCAACCATTTTATTCTTCTTTTCCTATCGACTTATTGTTGAAACATTAAATATTTTCGGTTTAGGCCGCTATGATTTTTGGTATCATATTTTATTAGAATACAATTGGATTTATGGAACCCTTATCTACTTTTTTGTAAAAAGTTATGTGAATCCAAAATTTGAATTAAAACGAAGTGATTGGATTCATTTTCTACCTGTATTAATTGAGTTTGCGTGGAGCTTTTTTATTAAAGCTCAAAACTTTTATTGGGATGGAACTAGAGAAAGTCTTACTTGGTTAGGATATTGGGGATATGTGGTATGGATGCATTACCCTACCATGTTTGTCATTTCTGGAGCACTTATTATTTTCTACAGTATCAAAGCTCAAAAATTGCTTAGTGATATGACTACTGTAGAAGGATACAAGATGATTCCTGGAAAACTTGATTGGATTAAAAGAGTTATTTTGGTCATGAAAATATTTTCTATTATTTATGTTCTTGGTATTTTAATAGACTTTTTCTTTTTCAATTTTGCCAGTAATTTCTTCTATGGTCATCCTGTATTTATAGGTATGGCAATTATTACATATTGGTTAGGTCTCGAAGGGTTTTCAAGAAGAAAAGAAAGTGCTTTCAAACCCATAGCTACCGTTTCTGGTAAAGAAAAAGAACAGCTAGATGTCATCAGTAATGCGCTAAAGCTCAAAATGCTAGAAGAGCAATTATTCAAAGACCCTGAACTTACATTGGCTTCTCTATCCAAACAACTTGACGTAAAACCCTATTTGGTAACCAAATGTCTGAATACGATCTACCAGAAAAAATTTAATGACTATATCAACGAACTTCGTATTGAAGAAGTAAAAAGGCTATTAAACGACCCAAAAAATGACAACTTTACTCTTTTAGCTTTAGCTTATGAAGCTGGTTTTAATTCTAAAGCTTCTTTTAACCGAGCAGTTAAGAAAATTACTGGAAATCCTCCTAGTGCTTTAAAATCAAATGATTAACCAGTCTCAATTAAAAAATTGAGCCCTTTACTTTCTTTAAAATCAGTCTCATTTAGCAAATTGAAACGACTTTTGCCATGAAATGATCAATATTTGTCTCGAACAATTTTAAAATCATAAAAACATGAGACAATCAATCACATTTACAGTATTAGTATTATTAACATCTTTCTTTAGTTTTTCGCAAGAAGACACTAAAGATCTACAACAATTAGTTGGTGAATGGAAACTCGATATGAGCCCGCAGGATAGCACAGATTCTAATTTTGCTATGATGCGTATCGATAAGATTACTCCCAAATCTGTAGAAGGAACATTTTATAGGGAAGGTGTAAAAATGAGAGAAGGAAGAGTAAACACTCAATTAGATGTGATTTATGTAGCCCTTATCTCAGGTGATAATAGTGGTGATTATAATACCACATTTTATTATAAGAATGGAAAACTTTATGGATCAACACATTCCATAAAAAAGGACTTTCTAGCCGTTTGGATCGCAGAAAAAATAAAATAATCATGCAAAAGGTACTTCTATTTTTAGCTGTAATGTATACGTTCATACTACCAGCACAAGTAAAATATGGCACTCCTATCAATGATAAGTTACCGGAAAAACTAAACCAGTTACGAAGAGCAATTTCTGTTAATAATTTTCCAAAATCCATTGATCCTATCAAAATTGATGATCGATATTATTGGAAACATAATACAGGGATACTATGCAAAGAAAGCGAAATAACAATTATAGAATACGGCGCATATCTATTCTATAATAATACCTGGAATTTAAGAAAGTCATATCCTTTAAAAGAATTAAACAAAAACTTCAAAACAAAAAAGGAGGTAATGAAGCAATCTCAACCCTATACTTGGACAAACAACTGGCGTACTGATGATACTCTTTTTGGAGGATGGGCGATGTGGTACTTCATTGGTATTACGAAAGACGGAGAAACCGTCTGCGGATATGAAAAAATAGAGACAACGGATAAACTTTTAAATTAATCAATTATGCAAACATTAAAATATATCCTAATCATCAGTCTAATTATGATTGGGGTACAAAAAATACAAGCGCAAGATCACACCTTAAGAATAAAAAAATCTGAATTATCTTGGACAGGAAAGGCTGCTTTTAATTCGTACTCCCTTACCGGAACCATAACACCGAAAGAAGGAATTGCTACAATTACCAACAACATACTATCTTCTTTACAGCTTGTTATTAATATGAAAAGTATTGATCATGAAAACAATGACTTAAAAAGCCATCTTAAAAATGAAGATTTCTTTGAAGTAAAGAAATTTCCAACAGCTATATTCAATGTAAAAAATCCGGTATCATTTAAGGATGCAACTACTATTTTAAAAGGTAATTTAACGATCAAGGGAAAGACAAATACCGAAAATATTCCTGTGAATATAGAAACTACAGCATCTGGTATACTAATTACTTTTAAATACTCGATAGATAGAACCAAATATGGGGTAAATCATAACTCGCCTAGCATTTTCAAAAGAATGAAGGAGAATGCAATAGCAGATGAGTTTATCTTAGAAGGAAAATTATTATTTGAAGCGAAATAAACTTTTGACCGAAAATCGTTATTTTTATAAAACAACGGTATTTAAACCAACAAATTCTTACCATTTTTGTTTGTTATGAAAGTAGTTCCACAAGCATTCTATCAACATCCTAAGATTGAAAAAGTCTTAGTAAATGGTCTTTCGTGTGTCATTCTAAAAAGCGTACAACATGTAGATCTTCAAAATGAGCGTTATTTAGCTTCACATGCTTTGACATTAGTTTTAAACGGTGGATTGCGAATAGAAACTAAAGAAGGAGATCTTTCGATTGTGAATAAAAATCAAATGATACTGCTTCCTAGAGGTTTATACATGATATCTGATATCATTCCTAAAAATGAATCTTTTGAAGCTATTGTGTTCTTTTTTGATGAAGAAATTACAGATGAGTTTTTACGTAACTTCGAAATATCAGATACTGAAAATTCATCAAGCAGTATCATTTTAGAATATGATCAAAATATTAGACTATTTACTGATACACTCATTACACTATATAGAAATAAAAATCAGCATCAATTCACTAAGCCCAAGTTATTAGAACTTTTACATTTAATAAGTATTTCTAGTAAAGGGGAAGCCTTTGTCAATACACTACAACAGCATAAAAGAAGAGCTAAAAAAGACATTAAAACTTTTATGGGAGATAATTATGACAAACCTTTAGATATAGAAGATTATGCCTATTTAACTGGTCGAAGTATCTCAACCTTTCGAAGGGATTTTAAATCCAAATTTGGAGTGTCTCCAAAAAAATGGCTTGTTCAAAGACGTATGGAAAAAGCAGCTCTTCTATTAAAAGATACTCCTAATTCGGTAACAGCTATTGCTCATCAAGTTGGCTATGAGAATACCTCACATTTCATAAAAGTATTTCAAAATAAGTTTAGTCTTTCACCTAAACAATTTCAAATCAAATATCGAAAAGATATACTTTTATAAATTTTTGACCGAAAAACACTATTTTTTGTTTTTTGGAAAATTTAGCTCTTTTATTTTCCTAGAAATTTGTACCAAACAAATATGTACAAATGAAAAAAATAGGATTTATAGGACTTGGTATCATGGGCAGTAGAATGGCCAACAATCTCCAAAACAACGGTTATGACCTCATTGTATATAACCGAACCAAAGAAAAAGCAAAAAATTTATTGGAAAACGGTGCAGAATGGGCTGCTTCGCCCAAAGAAGTAGGTAAAAAAGCTGATATCCTTATTACCATGCTTTCTACTCCAGAAATAGTAAAAGAAATAGCTATTGGAGAACAAGGTTTTCTTACTTCACTCAAGGACAATAGTATATGGCTGAACTGTAGTACTGTAAACCCGTCCTTTACTAAAGAAATGGATAGTGTCTCCAAACAATTCAGAGTTCGGTATTTAGACGCTCCCGTAGCTGGAACAAAAGCTCCAGCAGCAAAAGGCGAATTACTTTTCCTGGTTGGAGGAGATAAATCTTCCGTAAATGAAATAACACCACTACTTAACATCATGGGTAAAAAGACACTCCATCTAGGAAAAGTAGGGAAAGGTGCTTCAATGAAAATGTTGATCAATCAATTATTAGGACAATCAATGGTTGCTTTTGCAGAAGCAATGGTTATGGGAGAAGCTATGGCACTCGAAAAAGAAACACTTTTTAATGTGCTTCTAAACACACCTGTTGTAGCTCCTGTGATATCGAACCTCCGTGATAAACTGGAACATGATAATTATGAAGCTAATTTCCCTTTAAAATGGATACAAAAAGATCTACACTTATCCAGTATTTCTGCATATGAAAATAGTGTTGCTACACCAAATCTAAATAGTACTAAAGAGCTATTTGCCCAAGCAAAGCAACAAGGATATGGAGACT
Source organism: Aquimarina litoralis (assembly GCF_019295435.1). Taxonomy (GTDB): domain Bacteria; phylum Bacteroidota; class Bacteroidia; order Flavobacteriales; family Flavobacteriaceae; genus Aquimarina; species Aquimarina litoralis_A. Next base: position 14,366 of record NZ_WEKL01000011.1, on the reverse strand, counting down.
TGGATTTTAGTGCGATATATAAATTTTTAAACTCTAAAAAATAAAAAAATGAAGTTATTAAGAATCGATGCTAGTTCTAGAATTGAGAATTCAGATAGCAGAAAAATAGCAGATTTATTTCAAAAACATTGGGAACAAAAAAATACCGAAAACTCTGTAATTATAAGAGATATTATTCATACTCCTATACCTCATATCCAACAAAAAACAATTGAAGGTTTTTATACACCAACAGATCAGCTTAATGATGAATTACAAAATGCGATTGAATTATCAAATACCCTAATCGCCGAGCTAAAGGAAGTAGATATATTATTAATCAGCACACCAATGTACAATTTCAGCATTCCATCTGCACTAAAAGCTTGGATTGATCATATTGTTAGGATCAATAGTACTTTTGGGGTCAATGAAGAAGGTGGTTTTTATGGCATGATTGAAGGTGTTAAAGCCTACATTATTACTTCTGCAGGAGCTGTATATGACTCTCAGGAAATGAAAGCTTTAGATTTTCTACAACCTTATTTACAAACCGTTCTAGGACTCATCGGAATTACGGATGTAACATTTCTACCTCTAGAAGGAACAACTATGAATGAAGAAGTTTTTTTAAAAACAAAAGAAAATGCCAAAGACATTATAAATAATATTTAAAAAGTAATAAATTCCCCGTTTTCACGTTCTGAATTTTACAGACATACCCCTCAAATGTCTCAAAATGTTTGGGGAAATATTATTCTTAAAACCTTAATTATGTTAAAGAGCATTTTAAATTTAAAAGACACTCAGGCCCTTAGTAAAGAGGCACAAAGATCTATAAATGGTGGAACCATTAACGGAGCGAAATGCCCTATTTATTCTCCACAAGAATGTCAAAAATGTGGAGGATATCCACTACCTAATGGTTGTTGTTTAGGAACAAGAGAAACACATATGTGTCTTACAGGTGTATTTGAATAATAAACAAACAAGGATCTAGTTTTAATTACTAGATCCTTGTTCTTTTAAAAACTATTATTTATAAAACCTTATTTAAAAATGCTCTCATTTTATTGATAATGGATTCGCTCTCTTCTTCTAAAGCAAAATGTCCAGTATCATAAATATTATAATCAATATTTTTTACGTCCTTTTTATATGCTTTAGCTCCACTTTCAGGAAAAAAAGCATCATTTTTACCCCAAACAATTAATAATGGAGGCTGATTATCTCTAAGATACTTTTGCCACTTTGGATATAACTTGATATTATTTTGATAATCATAAAACAAATCTAAATTAACTTTATGCGCATTCGGTCTTGATAATCGTAAGTAATCCAAATGCCAAGTGTCTGGGTTTACATTTTCGGGATTTCTGGTTCCATGAGTATATTGCCATTTCAACCCTTCTAATGAAAATACTGGTAGTAAAGCCTCTTCAGTTGCTGAATTTCTATTAGCCCAAAAGGCTTTAACATCTTTCCAAGCTTCTCCTAAGCCTTCGTCATAAGCATTACCATTTTGATTAATAATTGCTGTAACTCTTTTAGGGTGTTTGGTTGCTATCCTAAACCCTATCGGAGCTCCATAATCCTGAATCATTAATGCATACGATGTAATTTCTAACTTTTCTAGAAAAGTATTAATAGTATTTGCTATGTTATCAAATGTATATTCATAATCTCTTTCACTAGGGAAATCGCTATTACCAAATCCAGGATAATCAGGTGCTATCAAATAGAACTCATCTGATAATTGGTTTAATACCTTTCGATACTGATGAGAAGAAGCAGGAAAACCATGTAATAATACCACTGCTGGATTTTTTGGATTACCCGCTTCTCGATAGGCTACTTGTACTCCATCTACAGTAACTTTTTTATATTTCACACTATTAGATTCAATTACCGTGTAATTAGTATCGACATAGGTTAGATCGAATGCTAGTACACTACTACTAATGGCGATCATTAGCATTAAAACTAGATGTTTTGTTATTTGATTTTTCATTTTGTGTATTTATTTAAATTAGATTATAGTTTTCTTTCAGATGCTGTTATTTCTAGATCATTGATGCTAGCGTATCTCTTTTTCATAAAACCATTTTCATCAAATTCCCAATTTTCATTACCGTAAGCTCGAAACCACTGCTCTTGATCATTTTTATACTCATATTCGAATCGTACAGCAATCCTATTCTCTGTAAAAGCCCACAACTCTTTTTTTAATTTGTATTCCTGTTCTTTTTCCCATTTATCGGTTAGAAAATCTTGTACTTCTTTTCTTCCATTAATAAATTGATTACGATTTCTCCACTTGGTATCTTCGCTATACGCTTTAGATATTTTAATTGGGTCTTTTGAGTTCCAGGCGTCTTCTGCCATTTGTACTTTCTGTTTTGCTGTCTCCTCTGTAAAAGGAGGTAAGGGATACTTCTTTTCCATGATGATTTTTATTTATTACCGAACGTTCGGTATAATGATTATTTAAAAAAATATGTTAGTCCATATAGTATTTTCTTATTTCTTCTAAAGTATCTAAAAACAATGAATTATCAGACATTGCATTAGAAACCACTAAACTTCCTTGAACACTAATAAGGCCCTGCTTTGCAATTTTTAAAGATATTTTCTCATCTAGCCCAAATTCTAAACCAAAATCCGTAAAATGTTGAATCCAAGACTTCATTTCGGACTTTATCTTTTCTCCAAAAATTTCCATTCCGCCCTCCATCGACAATGATCTTAGTACACAGGTTTCTTTTCCTTCATCATACAATTCACTAATTTTTTGCAATACTATTTCCAATCTTTCTTTTGGTCCTTTCGATCTATCTAAAAGTACCGTATAAAGATTATTAGTTAACCAATCTGAAGAATATGATAAAACGGCTAAACCAATTTGTTTCTTCCCTTCAGGGAATCGGTGATACAAACTTGCTTTCTTTAAACCCGCACCTTCTGCTAATTCATTTAAACTAGCACCTTCATATCCTTTTGTCCTAAATACTTGATTAAGGCCTTCAATTAACTGTTGATCATCTACTTTTACTGGTCTCATAACAGCACAAAAATAATTCATTTAAGTTTTTTACCAAACGTTCGGTTTAAAATTAACGTGTATTTAACATCATATAGTTTATTCTTCTAGAAATATTGACCTATTCCGAATACGAAACCATTAGTAGCTTCTTCTGTAACTCCATATCCATAATCGATTCTAAAAATTGCATTAAAAATTCGCTTATGAATAAAACGTAATCCAACACCAGGATATACTCTAAAGTTTTGGGTATCGCCAAAATCTCCAAAGTCTCCTCCTGGATTTCGCCAGCTTCCTCCATCAACAAATACATTACTTTGTAGTACAAACCAGTCTTTATCCACTAATGTGTGTCTGTACTCAGTATTCAGAACTATTACTCCTGTACCTCTATCGATGGTATTCCCAACTCCTCTAATATTCAAATTATTATCTACCGCAAATGGAGCAAAAGGAGATTCATCATTGCTAGCCAATCCTACGCGTAATCTCGACGCCCAATTTCCTTTTTTTCCAATTCTGTGGTAGTACATAAAATCATTCCAACCTATTAAAAAATCAGGCAGCACATCTTCTGTACTAATCACATATTGGAAATTTGCAATGCTTCTAAATCCAGATACGTATTGAAAATAAAAATCCAAGTTATTATATTCATAAATACCTTTAAACAACAATTTATTCACATCAAAATCCAAAGGAACATCTGGTGCAGTGGCTCCTGTTCGATATGTATAATCTTCATTAAAATAGTTGACACCTAATTCTATTCTATTTTGAAAATTAAACTGGTATAATCCTAATAGTTCATATGAAGTATTGTTGTATTTATAATCTGCAGTACCGTTATCTAAAAAAACTGGTTCTTGAGTAGTAAGACTTTGATAATTAAACGCTAATCCAAACTTTTTACTAAATAAAAAGGGGGCTCTTATATTCACCCCAAAAGAACTATAAATATCATCTTGATAAAATCCTCCTAACGCTACATTTTGACCAAATAAATTGAATTCATACAATCCTACTCTAAACGCAAACTCATCGTTGTTAGTTGTATATACATTAGCACTCGGGATGATCGTAAAATTCTCTTCTACTCCATAAACAACCTTGTAACCGTTTTCTTGTTTATGCACCTGATAATAAGCGTGTGCAATACTTGGCAAACGTTTTAATCGTTTGATATCTTCTTCTATTTGAATTGAATCCAATACATCACCTTCTCGAATCGAATTCAATTTTGCAATGGCTCTTGTTTTCGTTTTTTTATTTCCCTGAATAACAATTTCAGAAATCACATTTTCTTGAGCGTAGCCTAAACAACAAAAACAAAAGGTTATGAAGACAGTGGTAAGTCTTATTCGCATTTAGTTGTAACTATTTGAAGCAATTTTCTAACAAAGGTACGTCTTATTACACTGCAAATCAAAAATATTGACCAATTCCAAAGGTAATTCCATTGGTTGCATCATTTCCAATTCCGTAACCGTAATCCAATCTAAAAACTGCGTTAAAAATTCTTTTATGTATGAGTCTTATTCCTGCACCAGGATAAAATCGTAATGTACTACCATCTACCAGTTCTACAAGTTCTCCTCCTGGATTTCTCCAAGTTCCAGTATCAATAAAAACATTACTTTGCACTACAAACCAACCTTTTTCATATAAGGTATGTCTATATTCTGTATTCAATACCATAGCTGCAGTTCCTCTATCAATAGTATTTCCTGCTCCTCTAATGTTTAGTTGGTTATCTACTGCAAATGGGGCAAATGGGGTATCATCATTAGATGCATATGCCAATCTTAAACGACTCGCCCAGTTTCCGCGTTTACCAACTCTTTTAAAATATTCAAAGTCATTTCTTCCTATAAAAAAGTCATCCAGCAAACCTTCTCCACCAGTTACAAATCGAAAATCCAACAAGCTTCTAAAACCTGAAACGTATTGATAATCGATATCAATATCATTATATTCGTACTCTCCGCGATATGCTATTTTATTAGCTGAAAGACTTGTAGGTATTTCAGAAGGCAAATCTCCTTCTATAAAGTCATATTCTTCTTTGGAAATATTTACTCCAACCTCAGCTCGGTTATGAAAGTCAAACTCATACAAAAAGTTCAATTCAAAAGCTCTAGTATCGAATTTATAATTAATCGTATTATTATTTTCCAGAAAAATTGGTTCTTGAGACACTAGATTTTTATAGTTAATACCAATCCCAAATTTATTGGTAAATAGATAAGGTGCTTCCCAATAACCTCCATAGGAATCAAAAACATCACGCTGATAAAACCCTCCGAATATCTGATTTCTTCCAAATAAGTTAAATTCAAACAATGAAACTCGATAAGCAAATTCTCCATTGTTATCGGTGGCAATACTTAAACCAGGAATAATGGTAAAATTTTCCTCAATGGCATAGGTAATTTGATAGCCTGAATCTTGTTTTTTTTCTACTATAACTTCAGCATTTGCCACTCCTGGAAGTCTCTTTAGTCTCTCGATATCCGTTGCTACTCTTAAAGAATCATAGGCCGCTCCTGGTTTTACTTTTACCAGTTTTCTAATAAAAGATTCTTTGGTCCTTTTTAGACCCGTAATTTGTAATTCGGATACAATGGTTTCTTGAGAAAAACTTCCACAATACGCAAAGAAAATCAGTGCTATTAAGATGTTCTTCATAACATTTTTTATCAGCGTAGACGCAAAATATGCTATGATCTTACAAGAATATCTAAAATAAATTAAGGTTGAAACTCTTTTTGAATCAATAGGTTCACCCAATTGTCCTCACTAACTCCCATAAGTGTAAAGTTATATGAACTCATTGTATCCAATTGTGGTGGTATTCCCATGGTAATATTCAATACTACATTTTCGGTTTTGTAATACTGAAATTGTTTCTCAAAGGTATAAGTTCCCGATAACAATTCATTATCAATATCTGAAACTACTTGAAAGTAGATTGCATTATCATCAAACATTCCATCTTGCCAAGTAAAAACAGGCATATTTGCAGTTGTAAAATCAATATTTACCTGATCGGTAAATTCTGTGGGGCTTGTTTTATGCTTTAATCGAATTGGATTGGATAAATGCAACTTTCCTTCTTCAAAAAAGGTGATGATCACCCATTTCTCTTCATCGACATTTCTGGTAAATTTTCGAAGATATCCATTAAAAAAATCAGTTGACTCTATGAGTATCCTCTGATAACTGTTATAATCGTTTTTATCTACATCGATACCAGACGTTTCATAATATCTAATATCAGTTGCTCCAGGTCTTGGATATACATATGCAATAATAACATCATCATCAGAGGCTGATCCAGAGGCACATGCAATAACATTGTCTATTTCTATTTCATTGGAGTCTACTAATTCGGATAAAGAGCTATTCAATTCTATCGTATTTTCATCACTGTTGCAGCCGCATAATATGCAACATAGAACACATACGATATAATTGACTTTACTCATCTTTATATAACTCTTGAATTAATTTTTCTGATGGTTTGTTTTGTATGGTAAATCTGTTATTCTCTTCACCTCCAACTTTTTCATGATTGTGATACCATTTCCATAAAAAACCTCCAGCAAACCAAGGTTCTTTCCAAAACTCTTCATACAATGCTGTCAATGCATTATTCTGACCCTGTAGATCTACATTTCCTTGTACTCTATTAGAATCCCAAGGCTCTTTCCCTGTATAGTATACACTTCTATATCCATACTCTGTAAATAATACAGGTTTTTCTACCGTAGCTTGTATATTTCCTATCTTCTTTTTGTGAACCTGCCAACCTTTTCTTAGTTCTTCTATAGTTGGTGTTTTACTTTCAGAAACAGGAAAATATGCATCTATTCCAATATAATCCAATTGATTCCAAAAAGGTACTTTAGCAAACTGATCCCAATTCTCAGCATAAGTCAACTTTCCAGTATATTCCTTTTTTATTTTTTGAATCAATTGATTCCAATACTCTGGTCTTTTTTGAACGAAACTGTGCAATTCAGTTCCAATACATAATACAGGAACTTGAAGCTCTTCTGCTAGTTTAGCATATAGCATGATAAACTCTTCATAGGATTTCTGCAATGTTTTCCAGTCTTCTTCAGAATCCATAGCAATATTACCTGTAAACTCTCCTCTCCATACCCAAATCTGAGGTTTTAGCATTACTTTAATTCCTCGTTGATTTAGTAATTCAATAGTACGTTTTGCACCATCTGCTCTTTCTCCCCACCATTGTCGTTCTATATTAAAAACTACTGTTGGTTCTTTTAAATTTTTTACAAATCCAAAGGGCATCACCGCTGCCCAATTTGCATTTACATTTACTACAGGAGTAATATGTGTTTCATCAATTTGATCAGGTGAGGCTACAAAGCTAATTCCATTAATCTTTGGCTGCTGTCCAGAACAACTACAAAAAAAAACGAAAATCAACGGTATAAAAAGATGCTTCATATCTATTTTTTATACCGCTGAAAATACAATATTATCTTAGAAAACAGCTCTTAATCCAATGTTAAAAGTTTCTCCTAATCCTGTTCTATCTCCTCGAACAAAGTTTGTATATAAAGCTTCTATATTCAATTCTTTTGTTAATTGATATTTAGCACCACCACCTAAAGCAGTAAAGTTCTGATCAAAATCATTCCCTAAATCGATCAACTCTGAATGTTGTGCCAATGCTAACACTGTAAATTTAGAACTTGGGAAATAACTAAAAAATATTCCTGGTGTCAAACGTAAACTATCGTTTGCAAAACTATCTTCTTCATCTCCAAAATTTAGTTCGGAATTTAACTCTCCGAAAATCTGAAATTTGTTTCCAGGAAATGTATAATCATAAAAGAAACGATTTTGCCAAATAAATCCATTCTGATCAAGAAAAACACCATCTTCCGTTTCATTATCAACTAGTGGAATGAAAAATGAACTTTGAATAGAAAAGTTATTTACATTTTTAAATGGTACAAATTTTACAGACGGAGCGATAGAAGTCAATCCTGATCTTGCAGAACCTCTTTCACCATCAAACTTAAAAACATCTAAAGCATCTCTTCCTCCAACGGCATTAGATCTAAACTCTAAAATCGCTCCAATATTCCATCTTTTATTATTTCCAATTCCTGTATATGCTTCTAAAGTACTTGTAAAGAAAGTATTTCTAGGAATATCTCTTTCATCTCCATTAGGTCCAAAAAGATCTTTTGTTTCTGTATATAAGTTATTAAACCATTTAATATCGTATTGACCTTTTCCAATTAATTTAGAAGGTGTTAATGTTTGAATAACTGAACCTTGATCATCATCATCTTGTGCAAAAGCAAAAGAAACAGTTAGTAAAAGGCAAAAAGCAGTTATAATGTTTTTAGTAAATTTCATGATTACAATAGGTTATTAAAAATTAGTTTAGGTTATTATTAGATGTTAACCTTTATATTATGATTTGTTATTTAATGATGTTCAAAGACCAGTTATAAGGATAATAAGAGATTCTTGCATTCGAAGGAATTTTTTCTTTTCTGAACTGATTCACATAATCGATTTCAGATCCATTTTGCGTAAAATCACCTTTATACCATTCAAAAATTTGAGAAAGCTGTACTTTTTTTCCTTTTACTTTTATAAAGTTCGGATTGTTTAATGCTATCGTAGTCTGACGTTGTAATTGTTTATCTAATAAAGCTGGTGTATACGCTTCTGATATTATTGGAGGACAACCTAATCCAGCACAAACTAATGCAAAATGGAAACGTGCTTCTTTTGGAAAATTCTTACGTAGTATTTTATTCTCTAAGTCATTTAGCGTGGTTTCCTTACCAGCTAATTTATATTTGGTTTTATCAAAGAATCCCTTAATCTTTAATGGAGACTTTGTTGGAAAATTATTTACAATCCCTTTGATAACGGAAAGGTTATACCCATTTATATAAAATGCTTGAAAAGTTTTAGCATTACTTTTGGATACACTAATTGTAGCTGCCATATCAAGCAACTTGTTTAATGTTTCAGGATTGTTTTTAATGGTTTTATAATCAACTCTACCGTTAGATACGTGTTTCTTAAAAAAAGCATCGGATTGCTTAAAAAAATCTGCTGTACTTTGTGAAAAACCAAAAGCTACAGTTAAGAATGTTAGTACATATATTATTTTTTTCATGACTTTTTATTTTTACTCCTCAAAGACGAAGTGGTGTTTTACATTTAAGTTTTAGTTTACCTTGGTAACGGGCATTGAGTCGAAGCGCTTAACAGCTACTTACAAATTATTTTGAAATTGTTTTTCAGGAAAACTTCAATGGATTAGTTAAAGAATGACTGTTCGAATTTCTATTTATAACTTACAAATTCATGGTTTTTTAGATTAATTCTAAATTATTGAAGCTCTTTAAGTTCTTATATTTATAAACGACTTACGCACAGAAGCTTCATTTTAAGAACTAAAATTGAAAATCAACTAACATAAAACTCTATGGAACATATTGCAATAATCGGCAACGGAATTTCTGGGGTAACCGCTGCAAGGCATATCCGAAAAATATCCGATAAAAAGATTACCCTTATCTCTGGCGAAACTGATTATTTTTTTTCCCGTACAGCCCTTATGTATATATACATGGGACATATGAAATTCGAACATACCCAACCTTATGAAAATTGGTTCTGGAAAAAAAACAGAATAGAGCTAAAGAAAGGATTCGTTTCGAAAGTAGATCATGAAAAAAATCAATTAATTTTTGAAAACGGAGAAAATCTGCAATACGATAAGCTTATCATAGCCACAGGCTCCAAACCAAATAAATTTGGATGGCCTGGTCAAGATCTAGATGGCGTTATGGGAATGTATCATAAACAAGATCTTGAAAACCTCGAAAAATATGCTCCTAATAAAAAAGTTTGTAAACGAGCTGTTATAGTTGGTGGAGGACTTATTGGGATCGAATTAGCAGAAATGTTGAATTCAAGAGGTATTCCTGTGACATTTTTAGTTAGAGAAGATAGTTTTTGGAATGGTGTACTTCCCGCTGGAGAAAGTGGAATGATCAACCGACATATTAAGAATCATCATATCGACCTTCGTTTAGGAGTAAATCTAAAAGAGATTAAAGCAGATGATAACGGAAAAGTAAAATCCATTGTAATACAAGAAACTGGAGAGGAAATTGAATGTGATGTGGTAGGTCTAACCGCTGGTGTATCTCCAAACATTGACTTTCTAAAAGATTCTGGTATAGAATTAGGCAGAGGTGTAAAAGTGAATCGTTTTCTAGAAACCAGTGTTCCTAACGTATATGCGATAGGAGATTGTGCAGAACAACATGAAGCAATTGGAAACAGAAGACCTATCGAAGCTGTATGGTATACAGGTAGAATGATGGGAGAAACCGTTGCTCAAACCATATGTGGTAATAAATTAGAATATAAACCAGGACACTGGTTTAACAGCGCAAAATTTTTAGATATCGAGTATCAGACCTACGGTTGGGTATTTGGTAGACCTAAAGATTATGAAGCACAATTTCACTGGATACACGAAGATGATACCAAATGCGTAACTGTATCTTACCATAAAGAAACAAGAGAATTTTTAGGAATTAACACTTTTGGTATTAGAATGCGCCATGAAGTATTTGATCGATGGCTAACAGAAAAACAGGATGTAGACTATGTAATGAAACACCTTCCTGAGGCAAATTTTGACCCTGAATTTTATAAGCATTTCGAAAAAGAAATTTTAACCGCTTTTCAACAACAACAAACCGTAAACGCATAAATCATGGCAGTAGAAAGAAATATGGCATTAACAGGACAACCTCCTAAAAGCCTAAATACAATACAAAAGATAGGTGTTCTTATCGGAATGTCTGGACTTCTAATTTTATTATTAGCAACATTCAACGTTAATCTTCCAAATCAAGCATTATGGTTAACAGTATCATTAGTTGCTCTAACAACAGGGATTATTGTTTTTTCCAAAGGAGCTTATGATAAAAAATTGGAAGGAATAAAAAATGATGGTGTATGGTTTAAATCCATGTCCTCTCGTGGTGTTCTAGCTTGGATTGCTGGAGTATTCTTAACTGGCTTTTATATAGTACTATACTTTTATGCAGAACTTTTGGGTCTCGGACAAGGTGTCGATGGCGCCAATACAGGATTGATTGGTTTATTTGACCCTTTAAGTTACGCATTAAAGAATGATAAAGCGAGTGAATGGTTTGTATATGGAACATTATACACGATTGCCATCATTGCCTTTGGCATCAAATTTATGATGAAATACAAGCACAATCGCTACGAACAATTACGTACAGTTAGTGTTATGTTTTTCCAAACAGCTTTCGCTTTTGTAATACCAGAATTAATGGCTCGTTTAAATTCTGATGATTTCTCCTTACCCTATAATGACATAAAATTAATGTGGCCATTAAATTATTATGCCTTTGATCAATGGAGAGTGGATCAGTTTATTAATGCACAAACTATCGGACTGTTCTTTTTAATACTTGCCATTCTAATGGTTTTTGTAATTTCTCCATGGCTTACGTACAAATACGGAAAAAGATGGTATTGTTCCTGGGTTTGTGGTTGTGGTGGATTGGCAGAAACTGCTGGTGATGCGTTTCGTCAACTATCTGATAAAAGTGTTAAGGCTTGGAAAATTGAACGTTGGTTAATTAATGCCGTACTTGTATTTGCAGTGATTTTTACAACGGCTGTAATCTCTACATATCTTGGATATGATAGTACTAAATATTGGTTTACAAAAAACACCTTTCTTATATCATCTGGAGCTTTCTTAGTTATCGTATTTGCTGTAGTAGCATACTGGAAGCGAGATCAATTAAAAAGCGACGCATTTATTGGAGCGACAGCATCATTGGTTATTACATTAGGGTTCTTTGTATTATTAGCTTTTGTGGATATCAATAACATAAAAATTAACGCAAGTTATTTGTCTTTTGGCCTAAACACTAAAGAATATGGACTTGCTGATGGTTTACGAAGTTTCTATGGTTTTGGTATTGGATCTATTTTCTCTGGCGTTATCGGAACAGGTTTTTATCCAATTCTGGGTAATAGAATATGGTGTCGTATGGGATGCCCTATGGCAGGGATTATGGGAATTCAACAACGTCTCTTTTCTAAATTTAGAATCACTACTAATGGTGGTCAATGTATTTCTTGTGGAAACTGTTCAACCTATTGTGAACAAGGAATAGATGTTCGTGCGTATGCTCAGAAAGGTGAAAACATTGTTCGATCTAGTTGTGTAGGATGTGGAATTTGTTCTGCAGTATGTCCACGAGGAGTATTAAAACTTGAAAATGATAGCTTAGAAGGACGTATCAACTCTAATGATGTCTTATTAGGAAATGATGTTGATCTAATGAATTATGTAAATAATAAAAATTAAAACTATTTCATTTAAAGGATAAACAAACCCTATTATTTCTATGCTTATTAGAAATAATAGGGCTTTCTTATTGTATACATCCAAAATTTTATATACTTCTCAAATCAATTTTATTTGATTCGGTTTCGTTATCTACTTACTTGGTAAAGAACATTATTTAATTGATTTTCAAAAAATTGAAAAGACTTTGAACAAACTAAAAATTTGAAAATTCCCCTTAACACATACAGGTATCCCCTATAGTTTTTACTGTTTCTGTATAAGTTCAAATAAATTATCAACACGAAAACGTTTGAGTTATTATATATGTAAAATATGAATTCATTTATTATTTATTTTGTAATCGAAAACGTTTGAGTTTTGTTTTTTTCGTAATGATAGTTTTGAAAATGATGTTTGATATCCAGCTCGAGCACTTTATCTATTGTAACCAATATTTTAAATATGTCATACAATGAAAAAAGTCACACACACTTACTTATTATTGCTTTTGATCTTATTCTTATTTTCTTGTCAAAAAGAAGAATTGGATACTTTTCCAGATCAGAATTCGATTACATCTGAAACTAATTTTAATACAAAGTCTTCTTTACCCAATAGCGCAGAACAAGGTGCAATGTTACATGCGCATACTTGGCCCTTTCGTGGCATAGAAAATGCTATTCCTGATATTGCCGCAGCAGGATTTAATTCTGTTCAGGTCTCACCAGTGAATAAAACCAAAGGAAGTTCTCCATGGTGGATATTATATCAACCATGCGATTTAAACATAGGGAATATCGTTTTAGGTTCTGAAGCTGATTTTAGAAGCTTGTGTCAAACAGCCGAAAACCACGGTGTAAAAATTATTGTTGACGCAGTTTTGAACCATGTTGGCGATAATGGCACGCCTAACAATTGGGCTGATGAATTAGATCCTGCTCTAAAACGAGGTGAATATTACCATTGGAAAGGAACTATTAACAATTATCAAAATCGTTGGCAATTGACCCAACAAGATCTTTTAGGACTTCCTGATTGGAATACTCAAAGCCATGAAGTTCAGCAATTACATGTTAATTTTTTGAATAAATGTATCAACGCAGGTGCTGATGGCTTCCGTTTTGACGCCGCTAAGCATATGGAAACAAGTGGAGGAGAAGATGGAAATTGGCGAGGAAACTATTGGGAAAATGTTTTAGGACAATTACATAACTCTGGTAATTTATATCTTTTTGGAGAAGTGCTTCCTGACCAGGCGGATAATGATGAATATTATATGAGATACTATGACATCACGGCACATGGATATGGTAGAACTTTACGCAGTGCGGTACGAAATTATGATGTCACTAATATTCAAAACATTTGGCATGGTGATCATACTATAAGCCCTGATAGAGCATTAGTTTATGTTGAAAACCATGATGATTTCGAACATAATGATGATGGCGCAAGATCCTTAAATCCATGGCAACGAAAAATGGGATATGCTATTGCCGCAGCAAGAGCTGGAGTAACTCCTCGTTTACTAGATAGACCAGGTTCTGAGGATGTATGGAGAGATCCTGATATTTCCACGATTAATCATTTTCATAATGCCATGGTCGGCCAAGGAGAATACCTAAGGTATCCAAGAAAAGAAACACTCATAGTCGATAGGGGAAATAAAGGTTCTGCTATAATCAACTTGGGTGGTGATTACTATGTTGACAGTCCAACAAATTTAAGCTCCGGTAATTATGGTTCTTTTAATGTTTCTGGAGGAAGACTTACCGGAAATGTACAAGGAGGAGCCATTGTTGCCTTATATAACGGTAATAGTGACGGAGGTGATGGTGATGGTGGAGGAGATGGCACTCCTACTGGAAATACCAAAATATATGTTCATTATAATGTAGGCTGGGGCAACTCGATGTTTATACG